>NZ_CAKAJZ010000003.1:0-194376 GCF_916618725.1 Eikenella sp. Marseille-P7795
GTGTCGGGTGGGGTACGGCGTGCTGCGGAGGGGGTATTGTAATGCGAAATGGGTTGGGATTCGATTGGGCGGCGGGTTCGGGCCGGGGAGAAGCTGTGCTTTGTCTGCCCAAAACATTGTTTTAGCTTCGCAGAAACTCAGCTTGGGCTACGCCCAAACATCGTTTTCAGGTAGCCTCTTGGGCGATGGATAAGGCTACCTGAAAACGGTAGCCACAATGCGGTGAACACGCGATCTGCCGTACGCCCGAAATGTAAAGCCGGCATGATACGGCTTTTTTCCCTTTCGTTTGCCGGCGCTTTCTTGTATCTTTCGGCCTTTCCGTTAAAAATTGCAAAATTCCACCATGAACGTTTTACAGAGATTCAGCCGCCTCGTCGGCAAAACTTTTGCATTGTGGGCGGCGCTGTTTGCCATGGCCGGCTTTGTGGTGCCGGATGTGTTTATCCAGCTGGTGGCGCCGTATATCCCTTGGCTGCTGGGCATTGTGATGTTTGGCATGGGGCTCACGCTCACGCCTGCCGATTTTAAGATTTTGGGCCAGCACCCGAAGGCGGTGCTCATCGGCGTGGTGGCGCAGTTTGTGATTATGCCGACCACGGCTTATTTGCTGTCGCTGGCGTTGAACCTGCCCAAGGAAGTGGCCATCGGCGTGGTGCTGGTGGGCTCCTGCCCGGGCGGCACGGCTTCCAATGTGATGACTTTCCTGGCGCGCGGCAATGTGGCGCTTTCGGTGGCGGTAACTTCGATCACCACGCTGCTGGCGCCGCTGCTCACGCCGGCGGTGTTTTACCTGTTTGCGCACGAGTGGCTGGATATTTCCGCCGCCGCCATGCTGATGTCAATTTTGAAAATGGTGCTGCTGCCGATTGTGCTGGGCGTGGTGGCGCACACGCTGTTCCGCAAGCAGACGGAAGCGGCGGCGGATGTGTTGCCGCTGGTGTCGGTGTTGGCGATTGTGTTGATTATCGGCGCGGTGGTGGCGGGCAGCCGTCAGCAGATTATCGAAACCGGCCTGCTGATTTTTGGCGTGGTGGTGCTGCACAACGCCATCGGCTATGCGCTGGGCTTCCTCTCCGCCAAGCTGTTCAGGCTGCCTTATGATGCGCAGAAAACGCTGGCCATCGAAGTGGGCATGCAAAACTCCGGCCTCGGCGCGGCGCTGGCCAAGGGGCATTTTGCCGCCATGCCGCTGGTGGCCGTGCCCAGCGCGATTTTCAGTGTGTGGCACAATATTTCCGGCTCGCTCTTGGCGTCTTACTGGGCGGCCAAAGCCGAAAAGGCGGAGCAGGAGGCGGCCAAAGCGCAGGAAAACCCCGGGCAGTAATGAAACCTGTGTTGCCACAAGCCTGCCGTGCAGTAAAGGCTACCTGAAAATTTTAAGGCGCGATTTGCTATACTTGTCGCGCCTTATCCTTGTGTTTACCATTTGAACCATGCCCGCCATCCGCCCCGCCGCCCATGCCGATTTGCCCGCCATCGTTGCCATTTACAACGCCAGCATCCCCGGGCATCAATCCACCGCCGATTTGCAGCCGGTGAGCGTGGCGGAGCGCGAAGCGTGGTTTGCGGCGCACGGCGGCACGCGCCCGCTGTATGTGTTGGAAAACGCGGCGGGGAAAGTGTGCGCCTGGGGCAGTTTCAGCGATTATTACCCGCGCCGCGCCTACCACATCAGCGCCGAAATCAGCATCTACGTTTGCCCCGCAGAGCAGGGCGCCGGGCATGGCCGCCGGCTGTTGGAGCATATGCTGGCGCAGGCGCCGGGCTTGGGTATCCGCAATGTGCTGGCGGTGGTGTTTGCCCACAATGCGGCGAGCTTGGCGCTGTTTGGGCGCTATGGTTTTGCAGAGTGGGGTCGGCTGCCGCAGGTGTGCGATTTGGAAACGCGGCTGGCGGATATCGTCATCCTCGGCAAGGCCTTGCCGCCGGCCTAAAGGCTACCTGAAAAATATCCGCCGGCTTGGCATACAGCTTCAAACACTGGCAAACGGCATCGATTATGCTTGCCTGCAAGCACGACCCAATACACAACGGCTACCAAAGGAAAACAATAATTGGCCACACTATCCGATGTTTACATCAAGCGCATCGCCGCCTTCCTGCCCAACCCGCCGGTGGGCAACGACGAAATGGAAGCCGTGCTCGGCATGGCGGGCGAAACGCCCTCGCGCGTGCGCAAAATGATTTTGCGTTCCAACGCCATCACCAGCCGCCACTACGCCATCGACCCACACACCCGCCGCGCCACCCACAGCAACACCGAGCTTTCCGCGCTGGCCATCCGCGGCCTGCTGGAGCAGGGCCTGCCGCCCGAAGCCATTGGCAGCCTCGCCTGCGGCACTTCCTACCCCGACCAAATCCTGCCCGGCCATGCCGTGATGGTGCACGGGCTGCTGCCGCAGATTCCGCCCTGCGAAGTGGTGAGCACGGCGGGCGTGTGCGTGGCCGGCATGGCGGCAATGAAGCAGGCCGAACGCGCCGTGCGCACCGGCGAATGCCGCGAGGCGGTGGCGGCGGCTTCGGAAGCGGCTTCCGCCGTGCTGCGCGGCGAGCGTTTCCAAGCCGAAACCGGCAGCCTGCGCCTGCAAGACGCCAAGCCGGAAATTGCGTTTGAAAAAGACTTTTTGCGCTGGATGCTCTCCGACGGCGCCGGCGCGGTGCAGCTGGGCAGCGAGCCCCTGCCCGGGCAGCTCAATTTCAAAATCCATTGGATCGAGCTGCTGTCTTATGCTAACGAAATGCCGGTGTGTATGTATGCCGGCGGCGAAGTGGGGCAGGGCGGCGAATGGCTGAGCTGGAAAGAGGCCGATGCCGCCGCTTGCGCCGAACGCAGCCTGATGGCGGTGAAGCAGGACGTGAAACTGCTCAACGACAACATCGTGGCCTACACCGTGGAAAAGCCGCTGCGCCGCCTCATCGCCAAACACGGCTTGCGTGCCGAAGAAATCGATTGGTTTCTGCCGCACTATTCCTCCGGCTTCTTCCGCAGCAAGCTGGCAGCAGGCCTCGCCGCCGCCGGGCTGCCGATTGCCGAAGAAAAATGGTTTACCAACCTGCCGTATAAAGGCAACACCGGCTCCGCCGCAATCTACATCATCCTGGAAGAATTCATGCGCCGCCCCGACATCCGCGCCGGCCAGAAAATCCTGTGCTACATTCCCGAAAGCGGCCGCTTTTCCACCTGCTTTATGCTGCTCGAAGCTGTGTATGCCTAATCGCCGGAAAGGCTACCTGAAAAAAGCCCCGCCGCTTTTCAGGTAGCCGCAATATCATCCCGCCCCACACCCGCTTGGAAAGAGCCAAGATGGACATCAACGACATCCCCCAAGACGACAGCCCCAGCTACCACGGCCACCAAAAAATCATCTACGGCACCCGCAACGGCCGCTACCAAGCTGCCACCAGCACCGGCTGGCAAGACGAAGCCTACGCCACCGGCCAAGCCGTGGCCGAGCTCGAAGCGCAAACCCAAGCCGCTCGGCAAGCCGTGGCGCGCGGCGAACGCTCCCCCCTTTATTACCACATGTACCGCAGCCGCCACGACGAAGCCAGCCTCGCCCAAGCCGCCGGCGTATGGCGCTGGCAAGTACGCCGCCACATGCAGCCCGCCGCCTTCCAAAGGCTACCTGAAAAAATCCTTGCCAAATACGCCCAAGCCCTTGGCATCAGCCTGGACGAGCTGCGCCAGCCATTCTGATTATCGAATATATTCAAACCCCAACCCAAGGAGCCCGCCATGAACGCACCCCGCTTCCCCAAAGACATCTACACCGAGCCCGAAGTCGATCCCGACACCCTCGCCAACCTCGGCCCGCTCGCCCCCATGGCCGGCATCTGGGAAGGCCGTAAAGGCACCGACGTCAACCCCAAAGCCGACGGCCCCGAAACCGACGCCTACATCAAGCGCTACGAGCTCCAGCCCATCGACGGCCAAACCAACGGCCCCCAGCTCTTCTACGGCCTGCGCTACCACACCCGCATCGTCCAGCCCGGCGAAGTGGAAACCTTCCACGACCAAGTCGGCTACTGGCTGTGGGAGCCCGCCACCGGCAACATCATCCTCACCCTTTCCATCCCGCGCGGCCAAACCGCCATGGCCGTGGGCCAAGCCGCTCCCGACGCCAAAAGCTTCACCCCCACCGCCTCTCGCGGCTCCACCACCAACGGCATCTCCTCCAACCCCTTCCTCGAACACGCCTTCCAAACCGAGCGCTACACCATCCAAGTGCGCATCAACGACGACGGCACCTGGGCCTACCGCCAAGAAACCACCCTGCGGATTCCCGGCCAAAGCGAACCCTTCGCCCACACCGACCACAACACCCTGCACAAAATCGGCGAGCCCACCCCCAATCCCACCGCCCTCGCCGCGCAGAAAAACAGCTGAATCCCCGTTACACCGCTAGCAGCGCAAAAGGCTACCTGAAAATCCCGAAGACGGTTTTCAGGTAGCCTTTATGTCAGCCGGAAAATAAAATTTTGTTGATTATTCCAGTATTTATCGCCATATTTCGCGCAGGGCGCCCCACCCTCCCGTTCGCCCGTCGCCCCCGCCTGTGCTACACTGCGCCCTGTTTTCCCAATTGATTTTTTCCAAACGCCATGAAACGCAAACTCGCCCCCGCCCTCAGCGTCCTGCTTATCCTCGCCGCCTGCAGCAGCGAGCAGCCTGTGCAACCCGTGGACAGCCCGAAAATCACGCCCGAAGCCAGCCTGCCGCTTTCCGAAACCGGCTTCAGCCAAAATCCCCAAGTGCAGCGCTTTATCCGCCAGCAGGCTGCCGCCGGCGTGATGGGTGAGGCGCAGTTGCAGCAGTTTTTCGCACAGTCGGTGTATAAAGGCAATATTATCAACATTATGAATCGCCCTGGCACGTCGCGCCCGTGGTATGAATTCCGCAGCGGCAATGCCGGCGCCGGCAAAATCAACGGCGGCCGCCGCTTCCACCAGCAATACCGCCAAGTGCTCGACCAAGTGGCGCGCGAATACGGCGTGCCGGCCGAAGTGCTGGTGGCGATTGTGGGCATCGAAACCAACTACGGCAGCAATATGGGCAGCTTCCGCCTGGCCGATTCCCTGCCCACCCTCGCCTTCGGCTACCCGCGCCGCAGCGAATTTTTCCAGCAGGAGCTGCACGAATTCCTGCTGATGGCCAAAGAAGAAGGCCGCGATCCCTTCGGCTTCACCGGCAGCTACGCCGGCGCCATGGGCATGCCGCAATTTATGCCTTCCAGCTACCGCAAATGGGCGGTGGACTACGACGGCGACGGCCAGCGCAACATTTGGGGCAGCGTGCCCGATGTGGCCGCTTCCGTGGCCAACTATCTGAAAGCACACGGCTGGCAGCGCGGCGGCAGGATGATGGTGCCCGTGGCGCTCACGCCCACGCCCGAGCTTTTGGCGCTGATTGAAGAAAAAATCGCGCTGAATAAAACCGTGGGCGAGCTGCGGCAGATGGGCGTGGTGCTGCTCGAAGACGTGCCCGACCACGAAAAGGCCGTGCTGTTCCGCCTGGAAACCGCGCCCGGCCAGTATGAATACTATATCGGCCTGAATAATTTCTACGCCGTTTGGCAATACAACCACAGCCGCCTGTATGTGAGCGCCGTGCGCGAAATCGCCAACGGCGTGGGCGGCGGCAAGCTGTAAGCATCCATAAGTATCCATTCGGCGATAGGGCTACCTGAAATATGAGCTTCATGAAGCTAACAAGCAGCAACCGATTTTTCAGGTAGCCTTTTCCTTTGGTGCGCCGCCAAAGCGATAGCCCCATATCAAGCGCGCCACGGCATATCGTTTCTATTTGGCGCGGCTATAAGGGCTACCTGAAAAACCAATCAACTGTTTTCAGGTAGCCTTTTCCGCTACAATACGCCCCTCACAATATCAGCAAGAAAGCCACACACCATGCCCAAAATCACCGTATTGCCGCACAGCGAATTGTGCCCCGAAGGCAAAGTCATCGAAAACGCCCCCGAAGGCGAAAGCATTTGCAGCCTGCTGCTGGAAAACGGCATTGAAATCGAGCACGCCTGCGAGCAGTCCTGCGCCTGCACCACCTGCCACGTGATCGTGCGCCAAGGCTTCGGCAGCCTGGAAGAGCCCAGCGAAATCGAAGAAGACCTGCTCGACCAAGCCTGGGGATTAGAAGCCGAATCGCGCCTCAGCTGCCAGGCCAAAGTGGCCGGCGAAGACCTCGTGGTGGAAATCCCCAAATACACCATCAACCATGCCCGCGAGCACCACTGATTTTCAGGTAGCCCATCATGAAATGGACCGACACCCAGCGCATCGCCGAAGAACTCTTCGACCGCCACCCCGATATCGACCCTAAAACCATCCGCTTCACCCAGCTGCGCCAGCTCATCCTCGAGCTGCCCGAATTTAACGACGACCCGCAGCGCAGCGGCGAACGCATCCTCGAAGCCGTGCAGCAGGCCTGGATCGACGAAGCCGAATAGCGCGCATCCCATCACCATAGTTTTCAGGTAGCCCGTATCCCGCACACAGGCTACCTGAAAAATTCATTCCGAAAGCCAAGCATGAAAATCGCCACCTGGAACGTCAACTCCCTCAAAGTGCGCCTGCCGCACGTGAGCGACTGGCTGCTGCAACAACAGCCCGACATCCTCTGCCTGCAAGAGCTCAAGCTCGACCAAGACCAATTCCCCCTCGCTGCCTTCGAGCTTTCCGGCTACCACGCCGTGTGGAGCGGGCAGAAAACCTACAACGGCGTCGCCATCCTCAGCCGCGAAGCCGCCCAAGACGTGCACACCGGCCTGCCCGCCCTGCCGAACGACCCGCAGCGGCGCGTGATTGCCGCCACCATCGGCGGCGTGCGCGTGGTAAACGTATATTGCGTGAACGGCGAGGCCGTGGGCAGCGAAAAATTTGCCTATAAACAGCAATGGTTTGCCGCGCTGGCCGAATTTTTGCGCGAAGAATTGGCGCACTATCCCGAGCTGGTGTTGCTCGGCGATTTCAACATCGCCCCCGCCGATTTGGATGTGTACGACCCCGAAAAATGGCAGGGCAAAATCCTCTGCTCCGCCGAAGAGCGCGCCTGGTTTCAAACCCTGCTCGGCCTCGGCCTTACCGACAGCCTGCGCCACTTGCACCCCGCCGAACCGCTCTACACCTGGTGGGATTACCGCATGAACATGTTCCGCCGCAAGCTCGGCCTGCGTATCGACCACATCCTAGCCAGCCAAGCCCTGCTGCCGCGCCTCGCCGCCGCCGGCGTGGATACCGCCCCGCGTGCGCTCGAACGCCCCAGCGACCACGCGCCGGTATGGGCGGAGTTTGCTTAAGGCAATTTTTCTGTGCTTAGAAAAAGGCTACCTGAAAATTTAGCTGTGCAAGTTTCTACGCAGTTCGTTTTCAGGTAGCCTTTCATATCGAAACCCGAGAACGGGTAGGTCGGGTTAAAAAATAATATAATCTAGGTCATTTCTATTGTGTTGGGTTACACCTTAAACAGCTAACTCAATCTACGCGTACTGTTTCTGCGAGAAGAACACTTTTTGCGATATTAAAATTTTCCATTTTTATTCCTTCTCTTTAAAATTTACAAAATCAGTAATAAGACCATTTGCCAATTGGCTCTGTGGACAACTATCCATTTCAGCTATCCAAAACTTTAAACCTTCAAAAGGGTTCCCAACAGTTCCAGCCTGAACAGTAATATAATTGTACCGAAACAGCATGATTTGATTTTTTCTATCATAGTAAATATGATCAAAATAAGTAGTATAATCTTCTGATTGGTATCTTGTATATACATAGACCAGATCATTATATTGCCAATAAATAGTATACTTATTCCCTTTAAATAAAATAAATTCATCTTTAATATCATCTGTGGGGTTTCGATTAATTACTTCTATATTCTTCCAAACATCCTCCCCGCCAATCCTATTTTTCCACTCCTCCGGAGAGATAAAAACCGTTATCCCGGTTTGCTTGCACATCTCATTAACATAAGAGCGGATCTGCAAGTATTCGATGCCCCAATATACAAACCACCCGCCCATGATCAGCATGAATCCGATAAACATACCGATCATGCCTGCCAAGCGGAGGTTGGGGGAAATCCTGCGGAGAATCCTTCGGAAAAACATCATCGCCAAGATAGTTAAAACAATCCAAACAATCAAAGCGGGTATCAGCACAAGACCGATCATATATATCCTTGTTTTTTAATATTGATAAAGGCTACCTGAAAAATTCAACCCTTGTTTTTCAGGTAGCCTTTTTGTATCGGAAGCCGAGCGGCTGGGTTTATTCCTGCATGGTCCAAGCCACGCTGCCGCCGGCGCGCATGGGGACGAGCTGCCCGCCGTGGCCGATGGGGAAGCTGCTGGGCACGGTTTGCGCTTGTTTCACCAGGGTGATGGTGTCGGTATTTTCAGGTAGCCCGTAGAAGCGGGCGCCGTTTTGCGAGACGAAGGCTTCGAGTTTATGGAGCGCGCCGATTTGCTCGAAGGCTTCGGCGTAGAGCTCGATGGCGGTGGCGGCGCTGAAGATGCCGGCGCAGCCGCAGGCGTTTTCTTTGGCGCTTTGCGGGTGGGGGGCGGAGTCGGTGCCGAGGAAGAATTTGTGCGATTGCGTGCCGGATACGGCTTCGAGCAGGGCGCGGCGGTGGCTTTCGCGTTTGAGCACGGGCAGGCAGTAGTGGTGGGGGCGCACGCCGCCCACGAGGAGGTCGTTGCGGTTGAGCAGCAGGTGCTGGGGGGTAACGGTGGCGGCGAGGTTTTCGCCGCTTTGGCACACGAGGCGGGCGGCTTCGGCGGTGGTGATGTGTTCGAACACGGTTTTGAGGCCGGGCACGCGGTCGAGCACGGGCAGGAGGATGCGGTCGATGAAGGCGGCTTCGCGGTCGAAGATGTCGATGGCGGGGTCGGTGACTTCGCCGTGCACGAGGAAGCGCATATCTTGGGCGGCGATTTCTTCGAGCACGGGGAGGAGTTTGAATAGGTCGGTTACGCCGCTGTCGGAGTTGGTGGTGGCGCCAGCGGGGTAGAGTTTGAAGGCGGCGATGCCGGCGGCTTTGGCTTCCCGTATCAGGGCGGGGGTGGCGTGGTCGGTGAGGTAGAGGGTCATCAGGGGCTGGAAGGGGCTGCCGGGGGGCAGGGCGGCGAGGATGCGTTCGCGGTAGGCGAGGGCGTCGGCCACGCTGGTAACGGGGGTTGAGGTTGGGCATGATGACGGCGCGCCCCATCTGGCGGGCGGTGTGGGGCAGGACGTGGCGCAGGGTGTCGCCGTCGCGCAGGTGGAGGTGCATGTCGTCGGGGCGGATGAGGGTGAGGGTTTGCATGGTGGGCTTTCGTGTGGGGTGATGTTTTAGCTTGGCTGAGGCTTACGCTTTCAGGTAGCCTGCGGAGGGTTGGGGCTACCTGAAAATTATTTATGTTGGATCACGAGGCGGAATACGCTGTTTTCGGTGTCGGAGGAGAGGAGCCGGTGGCCGGTTTGGCGGCAGAAGGCGGCGAAGTCGTCGGGGGCGCCGGGGTCGGTGGCGTGCACGGACAGGATTTGCCCGGCCTGCATGGTGGCAAGGGCTTTTTTGGCGCGCAGGATGGGCAGGGGGCATTTGAGGCCGGTGAGGTCGAGCTGGAGGTCGGGGGTCATGGTGTGGGTTCTGTTGGTTTGGATGGGCGGATTATAGCGGAAAGTGGCAACGCGAACTTTGGTTTGAATGTGGAAAGGCTACCTGAAAATGGGAAAAATGTTTTTCAGGTAGCCTTTAGCTTGGCAAGATTATCGGCGGGAGAAAATCCGTTGCAGCCAATCGGCTTTTGCTGTTTGCAACATAAAATCTGCGCCACCGCATTTGGTGCAACGTCCCGGTTGGGGAATGCCTGCGTCCGAACGGGCAAATGCTGCATATTTCTGCCCGCAGTTTCGGCATATTCAGTAAGCGGTTTTGCCGATTTCCCTTGGCGCAATCGGCATTTTCAGTCTTCTTTCACAAAAGGGTAATACGGTTTGCCCCAGGCGTAGTCGGGATGTTGCTGCATGATATGCAGTACCAGCGGCAGCAGGCTGATGAGGATGCGGCAGGCGTCTTTTAGTTGATTGCGGTTGGCCGAACTGCCGTAGGTTGCACCGCCGTGGATAATTTGGTTGCGCAGGGTGTAGAGGCGGTCGAACATAATCAGCAGCACGGTATCGGTATCTTGTGCGGCTAAGGCGCGTTGTGCTTTTTTCCCTGCTTTTTCAAATTCCTCTTGCCAAGCGATTTCTGAAATTTTGCCATTATGGAAATCCCAAAACGGCTGGAAAACATAGCGGTTGCCCAAGAGGGAGCGGATGGCGCCAGGAAAGGTTTGCCATACTAAAGCATAAATCAGCTTTTCTTCATCCAAACGGCAGATAGTGTTTAGGAATTGGCGGAAATGGCTTCGGTCGCCGGATATTTCCCGTTCATCAATTTCGCGGGCATAGGCAGCATTGAAAGCAATCCATAATGCTTGGAAGCCGGTATCCCAATCCGGCGCGAAAGAAAGCCGCCCGCCCTGTTGGGCCAGCATTTGCTGCATATGCTTGGGGATAGCCGGCTGCTTGGCATGATTATTGGCTGCATCTTTGCCACTCAACAATTCTTCAGCCTTATCCAACCAGCTTAACGCACGGTGGATGCGCAGGCGGAATGGGTCGGAGTAGGTATCGCGGTGTTGGTGGTAATGGGTTTGGATGGTGGATAGGTTGATGCTCATAGGGGATTCCTGTTTTCAGGTAGCCTTTTACTGTCTGCTCATAACTGTTCACATCACTGCCAGCGCGGCCAGGCATTTTTCGCGTTGGCCGTTTTGCGGGGGGATGGTTTGGCCTGGCAGGATGAGGGTGTAGCGCTGGCCGCGGCCGTGGGCTTCGAGCACGCGGTAGCACAGGAGGCCGGCGAGGCGGTCGGCGCCGGTGCCGGCGGGGTAGTCGGCGTAGCTGATGATGTGGTCGGCGGCGTGGAAGGCGGGCTCTTCAAAATGTTTGTCGAGCAGGCGGCCGCTTTTGGCGTAGTTTTTCCAGGCGATGTGTTGCAGCGAGGTGCCGGGCTGGTGGTCTTGCAGGTAGGCGAGATCTTCGTTGCCGCCGAGCTTGCGGCGGGTTCGCCTTCTTCGGCGGGGGTGCTGCCGGCGGGGCGGTGTGCGGCTGGGGTGCGGGGTAGACCAGGCCTTCTTCCGGCCAATGCCACACGCATTCGACGCTGCTGATGGCAAACGGCCACACGCTGGCGCAGCGCAGCGGCGGCAGCATCAGGCGGCCGCGCCGTGCGGGCAGCACGGGCCAGGCGAAGGGCTGCGGCTGTTTGGCGGTGAAGAGGGTGGCGCGGAACTCGGGTTCATCGTCGCGGCGGCTGTCGGCCGCGAACCACAGCTGGCGGTGGCGCATTTTGGCCGAGGGGGCGGGCAGTAGCAGGATGTCGGCGGGCTGGCCTTGGAAGATTTCTTCGGGCAGGGTGAGGTCTAGGCGCAGGCCGATGAGTTGCAGGCAGTTGAGTAGGATGCCCACGCACAGGAAGCCGGCCAGCCAGAAGGCCACCAGATAGGCGAGGTTCACTTGATAGTTCAAGCCCACCAGCCACAGCAGCACCACCATCACGGCCAGGGTAACGCCGAGGCGGGTAGGGCGCAGGCGCAAATCGCGCAGGCGGGGGCTGTATTGGCCGGCACTCACGATACGGCTACCTGAAGCAGCATCTGCTCCAAAAGCTGGGTGATGGACTGCGGTTGCAGGGTTTGCAGGCGGTGTCCGGCCACGGCCACCCACACGGCTTTGATGTCTTCCGGCAGCACATAATCGCGTCCGGCCAGAAATGCCCAGGCTTTGGCGGCTTTCACCACGGCCAGGCCGGCGCGCGGGCTCAAGCCGTTTACAAACAGGCCGGGCTGGCGCGTGGCCTGCACCAGGCGGTACACATAATCGGCAGCCTGCTGCGAACATTGCACCTGCATAGCTTCGGCCTGCCATTGCAGCAGGATTTCGGCGTTGCACACGGCTTTGAGCGCGGGCAGCAGGCGGCGGTCGCCTTGGGCATAAAGCTGGCGTTCGGCTTCGGCGGAGGGGTAGCCCAGCGAGAGGCGCATCATGAATCGGTCGAGCTGCGATTCGGGCAGCGGGAAAGTGCCGAGCTGCTCCACCGGGTTTTGCGTGGCGATGACGAAGAAGGGCTTGGGCAGGCGGTAGGTTTTGCCATCTACAGATACCTGTTTTTCTTCCATGGCTTCGAGCAGGGCAGACTGCATTTTGGGCGAGGCGCGGTTGATTTCGTCGGCCAGCAGGAAGTGGTGGAAAATGGGGCCGGGGTGGAATTTGAACTGGCCGTCGGCGGGCTGGAACACGTTCACGCCCAGGAGGTCGGCGGGCAGCATGTCGTTGGTGAACTGCACGCGGCGGTAGCCCAGGCCGAGCACCACGGCCAGGCCGTGCGCCAGCGTGGTTTTGCCCACGCCGGGCACGTCTTCGAGCAGCACGTGGCCGTCGGCAAGGATGCTGGCCATCAGATGCTGGAGCACGGTTTCTTTGCCGAGAATCAGGGCGTTGAGTTGGGTGAAGACGTTTTGCAAGTGGGGGTTCATGTTGTGTTTAATCCTGATATTGTGCGAATGGGGCTACCTGAAAAAGGCTCCCTGAAAAATAGGAAACGGGCGTGAAGAAGCCCTGTTAAATCAACAGGGCTAATTTTCAGGTAGCCTAATCTTGCACCGGCTCTTCGGCGGCGACTTGTTCGATCAGCTGGGAAATGCTCATGCCGCGCTCGAGCGACTGGTCGTATTTGAAGTGCAGCTCGGGGGTTTTGAAGAGCTTGATGCGGCGGGAAAGCTCGCTGCGCAGGGGGCCTTTGGCGTGTTCCAGCGCTTCGGCGGTAATATCGCGGGTGGCGTCGTCGAGCACGGTGTAATACACGGTGGCGTGGCTGTAGTCGCGGGTGAGCTCGACTTCGTTGATGGTGATGAAGCCGGCGCGCGGGTCTTTGAGGCCGGTGCGCACGAGCTCGGCCAGCTCGCGCATGATTTGTTCGCGCACGCGGTCTTGGCGGGCGTAGCCTCGGTGGGATTTGGCCATGGGGTTCCTCTCTGGCGGGTTATTTGAGCTCGCTGGTGCGATCGAGTAGGGCATCCATCAGGGTGTCGTATTGCTGCTTGCGGTGTTGGATGCGCAGTTGGTCGAATTCGCCCAGCTGCCCTTCGAAGGTGTGGGTTTTGAAATAGGGCTTCAGGTCGAAGGTTTTTTCCAGAAAACGGATGACGTTGAGCTCGTTTTCCCGGTCGACGGGGCGCAGGGGAAAGCGCCCGGTGAGCACGAAGTTGTCGGGCATCACGGCGGTGGCCACGAGGAGCGGCTCGGCGTTTTCGCGCCGGCGGGTTTCGAGCAGCAGGGTGTAGGTTTCGAAGGTATAGGTTTGTTTGTCGTTCATCTTCGCATACTCAAATGGGTGGGCAGCGGTTTGGATTGGGGGCAAACGGTGGTGTTTGCCGGTTATACGGCATAGGCGGCATGATACGACAAGCGCTGCCGGCTTGGTAGGGGGTGGCTGCCGTGAGCCGTTTAAATCTGCCGGCATGTGGGGTGGTATGGCGGAGGAATTTGCCGGTTTTCTGTTTTTATTGGCATTTTCTGCCAGAAATATTCAGCAGGGAATGGCCGGGTATGTGGAAGGAGGCTACCTGAAACGGGTTCGGGCAGCCTCCGGTTCGCTGGTGTGGCGCTACAGGGTGCGGGCCACTTCCACCACGTCGAAGGCTTCCAGCAGGTCGCCTTCCTGGATGTCGTTGTAGTTTTTCAGCATCAGGCCGCATTCGAAGCCCATGTGCACTTCCTTCACATCGTCTTTGAAGCGTTTGAGCGATTCCAGCTCGCCGGTGTGGATGACCACATGGTCGCGGATGAGGCGCACGCGGCTGTCGCGCTTGATCACGCCGTCGGTCACCATGCAGCCGGCAATGTTGCCCACTTTGGAGATGTTGATCACCTGGCGGATTTCTACGGTGCCGGTTTGCTGTTCTTTCTGCTCGGGGGCGAGCATGCCGCTCATGGCTGCTTTCACATCGTCGATGGCGTCGTAGATGATGTTGTAGTAGCGGATTTCGATGTCTTCGTTTTCGGCCAGTTTGCGGGCGGAACCGTCGGCACGCACGTTGAAGCCGATGATGAAGGCGCCGGAGGCGATGGCGAGGTTCACGTCGCTTTCGGTGATGCCGCCCACGCCGCTGTGCAGCACTTCCACTTTCACTTCGTCGTTGGACAGCTTTTTGAGGCTACCTGAAAGTGCTTCGTAGGAGCCCTGCACGTCAGCTTTGATGATCACGGCTAAATTCTGTGCAGCCTGGCCTTCGCCGGCGTTGGCAAACAGGTTTTCCAGCTTGGCGGCCTGCTGTTTGGCCAAACGCACGTCGCGGTATTTGCCTTGGCGGAACAGGGCGATTTCGCGCGCTTTTTTCTCGTCGGCCAGTACCATGGCGTCTTCGCCGGCATTGGGCACGTCGGAGAGGCCGAGGATTTCCACCGGAATGGAGGGGCCGGCTTCCTGCACCTGCTTGCCGTTTTCGTCTACCATGGCGCGCACTTTGCCGAACGCCGTGCCGGCCAGCAGCATATCGCCTTTTTTCAGCGTGCCGCTCTGCACCAGCAGGGTGGCCACGGCACCGCGGCCTTTGTCCAAACGGGCTTCCACGATGATGCCTTTGGCGGGCGCTTCCACCGGCGCTTTCAGCTCCAGCACTTCGGCTTCCAGCAGCACGGCTTCCAGCAGGGCGTCGATATTGGTGCCTTTTTTAGCGGAAACGTCGATAAACTGTACATTGCCGCCCCAGCTGTCGGGGATCACGTCGTGCGAAGTCAGCTCTTGGCGGATACGCTCGGGATTGGCCGCTTCCTTATCGATTTTGTTCACGGCCACCACCATCGGCACGCCGGCCGCTTTGGCATGGGCGATGGCTTCGATGGTTTGCGGCATCACGCCGTCGTCGGCGGCCACCACCAGAATCACGATGTCGGTGGCCTGCGCGCCGCGGGCACGCATCGCGGTAAACGCTTCGTGGCCGGGGGTGTCGAGGAAGGTGATCACGCCGCGCGGGGTCTGCACGTGGTAGGCACCGATGTGTTGGGTGATGCCGCCGGCCTCGCCCTGCACCACTTTGGCGCGGCGGATGTAGTCGAGCAGCGAAGTTTTACCGTGGTCCACGTGGCCCATCACGGTTACCACCGGCGGGCGCGGCAGAGCCTCGGCCTGAACGGCGGTTTCGCTGTCGTCCAAGAAGGCTTCGGGGTCGTCTGCGGCGGCCGGTTTGCCGATATGGCCCATTTCTTCCACCACAATCAACGCGGTTTCTTGGTCGAGTGATTGGTTGATGGTTACCATCATGCCCATCTTCATCAGGGCTTTCACCACTTCCACGCCCTTCACCGCCATTTTGTGCGCCAAATCGGCCACGGTAATGGTTTCGGGCACCAGCACTTCGTGCACCACGGGCTCGGTGGGCGCTTGGAAGGCGTGTTGGTTCGGCTCCAGCTTGAGCTGTTTCTTGCCTTTTTTGCCGCCGCGTACGCGGTCGTCATCGCTGCGGCCGCCGCGTTCCTTGCCTTTGCCTTTGGTTGAACGGCCGCGCGGCATATCGTCGTCGCGCTGTTGGTGGCGGTCGCCTTTTTTCGGTCGACCGTTGCCGCTCGGGGCGGAGGTAGACAGCGGGGCTTTCTCGCTTGGTGCGGCGCTGCGCGGGGCAGACTGCTGCTCTTTGGCGATTTTGGCTTCTTGCTGTGCCTGCAGTTTGGCGGCTTCGCGGCGTGCCTGGCGTTCCTGTTTTTCTTTCAACAGGGCTTGCTGGTGTGCACGCAGGGCTTCGGCACGGCGGGCTTCTTCGTCGCGCACAGCCTGTTCGGCGGCGCTCACCACTTCCACCGGCTGCGGCGGCGGCTCGGCGGCTTTTTCTTTCTTCGGCTTGCGGCTGCGTTTCGGTTTGGCTGCCGGGGCTTCGGCCGGTGTGGCTACCTCGGCGGCCGGTGCAGCGTCGGCTTGGGCAGCAACAGGCGTTTCAACGGCCGGGGCTTCCGCAGCAAGCGTTTCGGCAGCTTCTGAGGCTACCTGAAAATTCTGTTCTTCCGCAGCGGGGGCGGCGGTGGGCGCTTCCACGGTGGCGGGCGCGGCTACCGCCGGCTCGGCTGCGGCTTGCGGCGCGGTTTCGGCGGCCGCTTTGCTTTCGGCCACGGCTTCAATCGGCGGTACGGCCACGCGGCGGCGGCGGCGGGTTTCCACCTGCACGCCGGCCACGGTGCTGCGTTCGGTGCGGGTGCGGCTCACGCTGATGGAGAGCGTGCCGCTGTCGTTTTGCTTGCGCAGGTGCGCCAGCAGGGCTTGTTTGTCTGCCGGGCTGATGCTGTCGGCGCCGCTGCTTTTTTCCACGCCGGCGGCTTTGAGCTGCTCCAGCAGGGTGGGCACGGATTTTTTCAGTTCGGCGGCGAATTGCTGTACGGTGTTACTCATAAATCTCCAGCCTCCTTATTCTTGTGTTTCGGCAAACCAGTGTTCGCGTGCGGCCAAAATAACGGTTTTGGCTTCCTCTTCGCTCACGCCGGTGATTTCGATCAGTTCGTCGGTGGAAAGCTCGGCCAGCCCGTCGAGGGTGGTGATGCCGGCCTGCGCCAAATCGCGCAGCATGTCTTGGTCGATGCCGTTGAGGGTTTTCAGCGCTTCTTCCACTTCGTCGAGTTTTTCTTCCGACATGATGGCCAGGGTGAGGATGGCGTCGCGGGCGCGGTTGCGCAGGGTTTCCACGGTGGCTTCGTCGAAGCCGATTTCCACCAGCTCGGCAGCGGGCACATAGGCCACTTCTTCCAGTGCGGCAAAGCCTTCTTCAATCAGCAGGTCGGCAGTTTGCTCGTCTACATTCAGGTGCTGCGTGAAGAGGCTGCGGATTTGCGCGTCTTCGGCTTCGTTGCGCTCTTCGGCTTCTTGGATGGTCATGATGTTGAGCTGCCAGCCAGTGAGGTCGGCGGCGAGGCGCACGTTTTGGCCGCCGCGGCCGATGGCGGGCGCGAGCTGGTCTTCGGCCACGATGACATCAACCGAATGGTTGTCTTCGTCAATCAAAATGCGGCTGACTTCGGCGGGGGAGAGCGCGTTGATCACAAACTGCGCGGTTTCCGGCGACCACAGCACCACGTCCACACGTTCGCCGGCTAGCTCGTTTGATACAGCGTTCACGCGCGAACCGCGCACGCCGATACAAGTGCCCTGCGGGTCGATGCGCGCATCGTTGGATTTTACGGCGATTTTGGCGCGCTGGCCGGGATCGCGGGCAGCTTCCTTGATTTCCAACAGGCCGTCTTCGATTTCCGGCACTTCCTGCTCGAACAGTTTCACCAGGAATTCGCGCGAAGTTCGGCTGAGGATGACTTGTTTGCGGCCGCTGTTGCCTTGTTCGTCCACGCGCAGGAAGAGGGCGCGGATGCGGTCGCCGCTGCGGAAGTTTTCGCGCGGGATGCATTGGTCGCGCGGGATGAGCGCGTCCAGGCGGCCGATTTCCACGATAATGCCGTGGCGCTCGACGCGTTTTACGGTGCCCATCACCACGTCTTCGCGGCGGGCGAGGAATTCTTGCAGGATTTGCTCGCGCTCGGCATCGCGGATGCGTTGCAGGATGATTTGTTTGGCGGTTTGCGCGGCTTGGCGGCCGAAGGCTACGTTTTCCAGCTCTTCTTCGTAATATTCGCCGATTTGCAGCGGGGAATCGGGGAATTCTTCTTGGATTTCCTCGATGGTTTTCTGCGTGTCAGGGTAGGTGTAGTCTTCGTCGGCCACAATCAGCCAGCGGCGGAAGGTGTGGTATTCGCCGGTGTCGCGGTCGATGCTCACGCGCACGTCCATGTGTTCGCGGTCGGCCTTTTTCTTGGCGGCCACCGACAGGGCGAATTCCAGGGCTTCGAATACAACTTCGGAATCAACGTTTTTTTCGCTGGCCAGCGCTTCGGCCAATTGCAACATCTCGCGGCTCATGGGAATGAACTCTCCACTCAATCAATCAATTAGGAAAATCAAAATTCGGGCTTCAGGCGCGCCCGCTCGATATTGGATAATTCGATGGCAACGGTTTTGCCGTCGAAGGATAGGGTTAGCACATCGTTGCCGAAGGCTTCGATGCGGCCGATAAAGTTTTTCTGCCCTTCAATCGGCAGCCGGGTTTTCAGCTTGATGAGGCTACCTGAAAAACGGGTGAAGTCGGCAGCCTTTTTCAGCGGGCGGTCGAGGCCGGGGCTGGAAATTTCCAGCCGTTTGTAGTCTACGTCTTCCACCATGAAAACGCGGCTCAAGTGGTTGCTGACGGTGGCGCAGTCTTCCACGGTGATGCCGCCGGGCTGGTCGATGAATACGCGCAAATCGCCCTGCGGGGTGAGCTCGAAATCCACCAGCTCGTAGCCCAGGCCGGGCAGGGTTTTGTCTAAAATGGTTTGAATATCCATGGTTGCCTAGTTTGGAAAACAAAAAAATGGCCTCGGGGCCATTTCTCATTTATCTCGTATAAATAACTGAAAAACGACGCGATTCTAAACCATATTCTGCGGCTTGGCAACTTTGCGTGCGCGAGGCGGGGCAAGCGGGCGCGCGGGCTGTGAGAATCGCGCAACAGAAGCGCCTGTTTGGGTAAGGCGTGGGGCGGGCGGATGTTTTTCAGGTAGCCTGTTGCGGGTTCGCGCTACCAGGCAATGTAAAACATGGCTTTGGCCAGAAACACGATGAGCAGCATCTGCGTGAGCACGGCGCGGTGGATGTATTTGGAAAAGCTCACCGTCATCGTGCCGCGCCGCATGCGGACAACGGCGGCGATGAAGTGGCAGAGGATGCTGAAGGCGAGCAGGATTTTCAGCGAAAGCTGAATGAAAAACGAATTGGCAAACGGGTTGTGCAGGATTTGCAGGTAGCGGTGCATCATCACCAGGCCGGAAGCAAACAGCAGGCCGACCACCCACGGCATCACTTGCACCGCCCGCGCCGACAGCGCCCGCTCCACTTCGCGCCGCGCCTCGCGCCCCACGCGCTTGGTGTGCATAACCGACAAAACCAGCGACTCAAACAGCACGCCGCCCACGAAAGCGATGGCGCAGAATAAGTGAACAATATGTGCGGCGGAATAAACAGACATTTACCTGCCTTTTAATGCAATCACAGAAAAGTGCGATACTCTCACAGGCAGGTAGGGCGGTCAAACGCCGCTGTGCCTTTTTATACTGATACAGAAAGGGTATATCATGAAAAAATCTACTGTTAGCTCCATTTGCGCCATGATGTTGCTGGCTGCTTCTTTGAGCGCTTGCAACGGTATGACCACCAGACAGCGTAATATTGCCGTGGGCGCGGCCGTGGGCGGCGTGGCCGGCAACGTGATCGGCGGCGACACCGGCTCTACCTTGGGCGGCGCTGCATTGGGCGGTTTGGTGGGCAGCCAGATTCGCTAAACCGGATTTTAATGATGCGGGCGGGAGTGTGGAATGCACTCCCGCCCGTTGTGTATGCGGAGAAGCCGAGCGGCTTCGTGGGGTGTACCGCAGCGGGCCGGTAAGCCGGGTTCTGTCGTTGGACAGTCATTCCTCTAGGCCGTTTGTTGCCAAGCGGCTCAAGCAACCTACCCGAATGCTCGGCGAGCAGCTTCACTGCATTCTGTTTGGTCTTGCTGCGGATGGGGTTTGGCCTGCTACGGTCTGTTGCCAGCCGCACGGTGCGCTCTTACCGCACCATTTCACCCTTACCTGTGCTGCGTTGCCGCAGCCATCGGCGGTTATGCTTTCTGTTCCACTTTCCGTCGCCTCGCGGCGCCCGGCCGTTAGCCGGCATCCTGCTCTGTGCAGCCCGGACTTTCCTCCCCGCCCGAGGGCGCGGCGACTGTCTGGCCTGCTGCGGTACGGGCGGGATTATAACGGATTGGGCGGGAAAGGCTACCTGAAAATGCAGGGGTGGGGTTTTGCGGGTTCGGCGGTTTTTCAGGTAGCCTGTTGCATGGATGGGCTGGCTGAAAAATATTGGTTGCAGTGGGAAAACGGGTGGGCGGTTGTTGGGGCAGGTTGTGGCTTGGTTTGAGGCTACCTGAAAAAAGGCTACCTGAATTTGCTTAACGGAAACGGGATGCTTTGTTTTTTAGGTAGCCTTTTGTGCTTATTTGGTGGAAATATCCAGCCTGCCGGCGAATCGGTGTTTGGGTTTCCAGAATGCCCAGCCGCTGCGGGCGGAGATTTCGAGGCTGCCGCCGTGTTCGCCGTCGGTGAGGAGGCGGGCGGCGGGGAGTTGTTTGCGTTGCAGGGCTTGCCACAGGGGGGCGAAGAATTGTTCGTCCCATTGTTGCAGGGTGCGGGCGTAGTCGTCGGGCCGGCCGAGCTCGGCGGCTTGCCGGAGCTCGTGGAGGTAGAGGGTGCTGTGTTCGAGCGGAACGCGGCACTCGGCGGCGGTGGCCTGCCAGGCGGCGAGGTTGGCCGGGGCGTGGCGGACTTGGGGGCTGCGGCTGTAGGCGGCCCAGGGCTGTGGCTGCCGATGAGTGCGGGGGTGCAGCGGGGATTCGGTGGGCAGCTCGTCCCACAGCCAGAGGGCGTTGATGGGCGGTTTGCCTTCGGCGCTGCGGCGGTGTTGACGGGATGGTTGTGCAGCCACATTTGGATTTCGGTTTGGCGTTGGAGCCATTGGCTTTGCGGCTGCCGAGGGCTTGGGGATGTCGGCGTGGTGGCCGTCGATGTTGAGGATGCAGGGGCTTGCCACTGGGCGGGGGCGGGCAGGCGGATGCTCCAGAGCTCGGAGAGAGGGGGCGAATTGCCAGCTGTCTTCGTGGCAGAAGGCGTTGAGGCCGTGGCACAGGACTTCGGCTTCTTCGGGCAGGATGTGCAAGCCGCTGCTTTGGAGCTGGGTGCTGTGCAGGCCGATTTGCTGGTGCAGGGGCTGGCGAAGGCGTAGGGCTCGGCGAAGAGGTGGTGGAGCTGGGGGCTGAGGTGTTGGAAGCAGAAGTCGGCAGGCTCGGAGGGGCGGCGGAAGCGGCCGAAACGCAGCAGTTGGTTGAGGCCGGGGGTGTGCAGGGCGGGGAGTTCGGGGGGTGGGGCCAGTGGAGGCCGGGTAGGCAGAGGGTGAACATGGTGTGCGGGGGTTGATATTTTTCAGGTAGCCTGTTGTGCGGCGTGCGGGCTACCTGAAAGTTGGATTTGGATATTGAATAAACAGGATTAGTTTGCGGGTGAGGCTACCTGAAAAGTATGGGCTGGGAAATGAGCTTCTGCGTTTTAGCTTCGCTGAAACTCGGCCTTGCTTCGCCATACCTTATTTTCAGGTAGCCTTTGCAGCGGGCTTACTGCACGCGGTAGCGCTGCAACACGGCGCGGATTTGCGGCAGGGCGGCGCGGGCGGCGTCTTCGCCGAGCTTGATGGCGTGGCTTTTTTCATCGAAGCCGCCCACGGCGCCGAGGTGCTGCACTTGCGGTTTGATCACGACGTCGGCCTTGGAGAGCTCGCTGTTGAGGGCGGAGGTGCTCATGATGTTGAGGCTTTGGTCGAGGTAGGAGAAGAAGCCGCTTTGGGTGAGGCGGGCGGGCTTGGCGGAAATGTCCACGGCAATCACCACGTTGGCGCCGAGCGAGCGAGCGGCCGATACGGGCACGGGCGCGGTGAGGCCGCCGTCCACATAGCGTTTGCCGTTGATGATGGCGGGCTGGAATACGTTGGGGATGCTGGCGGAGGCGCGCACGGCCTGGCCGGCGTTGCCGCTGCGGAATACGACGTTGCGCCCGCTGTCGAACTCGGTGGCGACGGCGGCGAATTTGCGCGGGAAGTTTTGCATGGGGCGGTTGCCGACTTGGCGGTTGATGTAGTTTTGCAGTTTTTCGCCGCGGATGAAGCCGCTGGTGGAGAGGGTGAGGTCGACCAGGTCGGCGCGTTGCAGGCTTTCGGCTTCGCGTTGCAGGCGCGGGGCGTTCATGCCGGAGGCGTAGAGGCTGCCCACCAGGGCGCCGGCGCTGGTGCCGGTAACCACTTTCACGGGAATGTTGTTTTCTTCCAATACTTTGATCACGCCGATGTGGGCGAAGCCTTTGGAGGCGCCGCCGCCAAGGGCGAGGCCGACGACGGCCTGGGGTTTGTTGCCGCTTTGGGTGGCGGTGAGCGGCTGGCGCTGGTGTTTGTGCGAACCGAGGGAGAGGCTGCTGCCGAGGGTGTCGCAGGCGGAGAGGGCGAGGGTGAGGAGGGCGATGCCGAGGCTGCGGCGGAATAATGTGTTCATGAGGAGTCCTTTTTGGCCGGTTGGTGGCGGAAACGGGGGGTATTGTAGCGGATTGGGTGTGAAGGTGGGTTAAAGGCTACCTGCAAATATGGGGCGCGGGCGGATTGGGCGGTTATAATCAGGCGAACGAATTTGGGCTACCTGAAAAACAGTGCGGCTGCTGGAGAGTTTTCAGGTAGCCTGTGGCAACTTAATATATAAGGAAACGGATGATGACTTCACATGCTTGGCTCTATTGGGCTCTGGCCTCTGCCTTTTTCGCGGCGCTCACGGCGGTTTTCGCCAAACTCGGTTTGCAGGGCATCGATTCGGATTTCGCCACCTTTATCCGCACGCTGGTGATCATTGCGACATTGGCGGCATTTTTGAGCTACACCGGCAAGTGGCAGGGCGTGGGCGGCTTCACCGGCCGCAACTGGATGTTTCTGGTGCTCTCCGGCTTGGCCACGGGCGCTTCGTGGCTGGCGTATTTCAAGGCGCTGCAAATGGGCGAGGCTTCCAAAGTGGCGCCGGTGGATAAATTTAGCATCGTGCTGGTGGCGCTGATGGCGGTGGTGTTTTTAGACGAGCGGCCGAGCGTGCAGGAGTGGCTGGGCATTGCCATGATTGCCGGCGGCGTGCTGGTGTTGGCGTTAAAACGCTGAAGTTTGCCCGAAGAGTTTTCAGGTAGCCTTCCTGTGCGTGGAGGCTACCTGAAAATATTTCAGTATATCTGTAAACATTCATCTCAATCCGGCGGCGGGCAAGGCTGATTTCGGGTACAATCCCCCATGCGTAGTCCATTCTTTAAACTCTTAAAACGGAGACCGCCATGACACAATTGTCTGATGTTCAAATCGCCCAAACCGCACAAATCAAGCATATCGACGAAATCGCCGCCAAACTGGGTTTGAGCCCGGACCAATTGGAACACTATGGCAAATACAAAGCCAAAATCAACCCTGCCGACGCTTTGAGGCTACCTGAAAAACAAGGCCGCCTGATTTTGGTTACCGCCATCAGCCCCACGCCCGCCGGCGAAGGCAAAACCACGGTCACCATCGGCCTGGCCGACGCGCTGAACCGCATCGGCAAAAACGCCGTTATCGCTCTGCGCGAGCCCTCGCTCGGCCCCGTGTTCGGCATCAAAGGCGGCGCGGCCGGCGGCGGCTACGCCCAAGTTTTGCCGATGGAAGACATCAACCTACACTTCACCGGCGACTTCCACGCCATCGGCGCCGCCAACAACCTGCTCGCCGCCCTCATCGACAACCACATCCACCACGGCAACGCGCTCAATATCGACCCCAAACGCGTGATTTGGCGCCGCGCCGTGGATATGAACGACCGCCAATTGCGCAACATCGTCGGCGGCCTCGGCAAGCCCGCCGACGGCGTGATGCGCGAAGACGGTTTCGATATTACCGTGGCCTCTGAAGTGATGGCCGTGTTCTGCCTGTCCAAAGATTTGGCCGACCTGAAAACGCGCTTGGGCAACATTTTGGTGGCCTATGCCAAAGACGGCAGCCCGGTGTACGCCAAAGACCTGAAAGCCCAAGGCGCCATGGCCGCGCTGCTGAAAGACGCCATCAAGCCCAATCTGGTGCAAACCATCGAAGGCACGCCCGCTTTCGTGCACGGCGGCCCGTTTGCCAACATCGCCCACGGCTGCAACTCGGTCATTGCCACCCGCCTGGCCAGGCACCTTGCTGATTATGCCGTAACCGAAGCCGGCTTCGGCGCGGATTTGGGCGCGGAAAAATTCTGCGACATCAAGTGCCGACTGGCCGGTTTGCAGCCCGATGCCGCCGTGATCGTGGCCACCGTGCGCGCGCTGAAATACAACGGCGGCGTGGCGAAAGAAGATTTGGGCAGCGAAAACCTGATTGCGCTGGAAAAAGGTTTGGCCAACCTGTTGCGCCACATTGGCAATATGCAGAATGTGTTCGGCCTGCCTGTGGTGGTGGCGCTCAATCGCTTCAGCGCCGACACGCAGGCCGAGCTGGATTTAGTGGCCAAAGCATGCCGTGCACAAGGCGCGGAAGTGTCGTTTACCGAGGTGTGGGGCAAGGGCGGCGCCGGTGGCGAAGACTTGGCGCAAAAAGTGGTGGCGGCCGTGGAGCAGTCGCCCAAACGCTTTGCTTTTGCCTACGATGTGGAACAAAGCATCCCGGAAAAAATCCGCACCGTCGCCCGCCGCATCTACGGCGCAGACGATGTGGATTTCAGCACCGAAGCCTTGGCGGAAATCGCCAAGCTGGAACAGCTGGGCTGGGATAAGCTGCCTGTGTGTATGGCGAAAACCCAATATTCGTTCAGCGACAATGCCAAGCTGCTGGGTGCGCCGCAAGGTTTCCGCATCACCGTGCGCGGGCTGACTTTGTCGGCCGGAGCCGGGTTTGTCGTGGTGCTGTGCGGCAACATGATGAAGATGCCGGGCTTGCCCAAAGTGCCCGCTGCGGAACGGATTGATGTGGACGAGCACGGGGTAATCAGCGGACTGTTCTGATGCTTGTTTGAGAGTGGAATAACAGCCGGGCTTGGGTTCGGCTGTTTTTTATGTTTAGTGTTGGGGCAGGTAGCCATCTGTCGGATGCAGGCCGGTTGCGAGGGTGTTGAAACTAAATTCTCAATGATATGTAGGATTTGAGTGTTTTGGATAGAAATTTAGTTCTTGAGTATTTGACAGGTGGGGAGGGGATGGCGTATAGTTCGCATCTTCGCTGCTTCCACGGCACCGTTTCGAAATTGGTTGGACTGATTGGTTTTGAGACGTGTCGTTTTTATTCGGGAGCGGAATTGTTCTTTAACAGTGAGATTACCGATAAGTGTGGATGTTTCGGCATCCGCACTGCTAAGAGAAGACAAGACGATGTTTTAGACATTGATCTGTTGGTTTCTTTGAAGCAGACCAGAAGTTTAAAGTTAGAGATTGAACATAAGAGTTTGATCCTGGCTCAGATTGAACGCTGGCGGCATGCTTTACACATGCAAGTCGAACGGCAGCGGAGGAGTGCTTGCACTTCTGCCGGCGAGTGGCGAACGGGTGAGTAACATATCGGAACGTGCCGAGTAGTGGGGGATAACCAATCGAAAGATTGGCTAATACCGCATACGCTCTGAGGAGGAAAGCAGGGGACCGAAAGGCCTTGCGCTATTTGAGCGGCCGATATCTGATTAGCTAGTTGGTGGGGTAAAGGCCTACCAAGGCGACGATCAGTAGCGGGTCTGAGAGGACGATCCGCCACACTGGGACTGAGACACGGCCCAGACTCCTACGGGAGGCAGCAGTGGGGAATTTTGGACAATGGGGGCAACCCTGATCCAGCCATGCCGCGTGTATGAAGAAGGCCTTCGGGTTGTAAAGTACTTTTGTTCGGGAAGAAAAGGGGACGGTTAATACCCGTTTCTGCTGACGGTACCGAAAGAATAAGCACCGGCTAACTACGTGCCAGCAGCCGCGGTAATACGTAGGGTGCGAGCGTTAATCGGAATTACTGGGCGTAAAGCGAGCGCAGACGGTTATTTAAGCAGGATGTGAAATCCCCGGGCTTAACCTGGGAACTGCGTTCTGAACTGGATGGCTAGAGTGTGTCAGAGGGGGGTAGAATTCCACGTGTAGCAGTGAAATGCGTAGAGATGTGGAGGAATACCGATGGCGAAGGCAGCCCCCTGGGATAACACTGACGTTCATGCTCGAAAGCGTGGGTAGCAAACAGGATTAGATACCCTGGTAGTCCACGCCCTAAACGATGTCGATTAGCTGTTGGGCAGCTTGACTGCTTAGTAGCGTAGCTAACGCGTGAAATCGACCGCCTGGGGAGTACGGTCGCAAGATTAAAACTCAAAGGAATTGACGGGGACCCGCACAAGCGGTGGATGATGTGGATTAATTCGATGCAACGCGAAGAACCTTACCTGGTCTTGACATGTACGGAACCTTCCAGAGACGGAAGGGTGCCTTCGGGAGCCGTAACACAGGTGCTGCATGGCTGTCGTCAGCTCGTGTCGTGAGATGTTGGGTTAAGTCCCGCAACGAGCGCAACCCTTGTCATTAGTTGCCATCATTTAGTTGGGCACTCTAATGAGACTGCCGGTGACAAACCGGAGGAAGGTGGGGATGACGTCAAGTCCTCATGGCCCTTATGACCAGGGCTTCACACGTCATACAATGGTCGGTACAGAGGGTAGCCAAGCCGCGAGGCGGAGCCAATCCCAGAAAACCGATCGTAGTCCGGATTGCACTCTGCAACTCGAGTGCATGAAGTCGGAATCGCTAGTAATCGCAGGTCAGCATACTGCGGTGAATACGTTCCCGGGTCTTGTACACACCGCCCGTCACACCATGGGAGTGGGGGATACCAGAAGCAGGTAGGCTAACCGCGAGGAGGCCGCTTGCCACGGTATGCTTCATGACTGGGGTGAAGTCGTAACAAGGTAGCCGTAGGGGAACCTGCGGCTGGATCACCTCCTTTCTAGAGAAAAGCGGGGCAGGAGCATCCACACCTATCGGTAATCACACAGATGCAAGAGAAGACCTTGGGTTTGTAGCTCAGCTGGTTAGAGCACACGCTTGATAAGCGTGGGGTCGGAGGTTCAAGTCCTCCCAGACCCACCACCACGCTGAAGCCAGAGGCAGAGCAGTAGAAACGCCCGAGGAGAGAGGTAAGGGGGCATAGCTCAGTTGGTAGAGCACCTGCTTTGCAAGCAGGGGGTCATCGGTTCGATCCCGTTTGCCTCCACCACAGACCCAGCACTTTTCAAATCAAAGCGAACCGCTTTCAGGCCACTTGAAAGCAGCTGGTTTTGATTTGCGAAGCGCAAGCGACGCATCGATCTTTAACAAATTGGCAAGCCGAAATCAATAAACAAACGAAGTAAGAGGGGGTGTGCCCCACTTACTGAAATTTGGGTAATGATTGTATTGACCGGATCCTGAGACAAAAGGCAGGATTCGGACACAACAAGCAGTAAGCTTTATCAGAGTAGAGGCCTTAAGTCCCGACTGTCGTCAACGCAGGGAGGGCAAAGTCAGAAAGGCACTTCAAATGATAGAGTCAAGTGAATAAGTGCATCAGGTGGATGCCTTGGCGATGATAGGCGACGAAGGACGTGTAAGCCTGCGAAAAGCATCGGGGAGCTGGCAATAGAGCTATGATCCGGTGATGTCCGAATGGGGAAACCCACCGTATTTTGTACGGTATCCTTATCCGAATCCATAGGGTAAGCGAAGCGAACCCGGAGAACTGAACCATCTCAGTACCCGGAGGAAAAGAAATCAACCGAGATTCCGCAAGTAGTGGCGAGCGAACGCGGAGGAGCCTGTATACGATAGCTGTTGAGATAGAAGAAGGAAATGGAAAGTTCCGCCATAGTGGGTGATAGCCCCGTATTCGAAATCTCGGTAGTGGTACTAGGTATACGACAAGTAGGGCGGGACACGAGAAATCCTGTCTGAAGATGGGGGGACCATCCTCCAAGGCTAAATACTCATCATCGACCGATAGTGAACCAGTACCGTGAGGGAAAGGCGAAAAGAACCCCGGGAGGGGAGTGAAATAGAACCTGAAACCTGATGCATACAAACAGTGGGAGCCCCAGATTTAAGTATCTTGGTTCTTTCAGCGAGCGAGCAGCGAGCTAAAAGCAGACTAAGGAGTGAAACTGGCAGATTTAAGCAAGATAGCAGGATGCTTAAATCTGGGGTGACTGCGTACCTTTTGTATAATGGGTCAACGACTTACGTTCAGTAGCGAGCTTAACCGGATAGGGGAGGCGTAGGGAAACCGAGTCTTAATAGGGCGACGAGTTGCTGGGCGTAGACCCGAAACCGAGTGATCTATCCATGGCCAGGTTGAAGGTGCCGTAACAGGTACTGGAGGACCGAACCCACGCATGTTGCAAAATGCGGGGATGAGCTGTGGATAGGGGTGAAAGGCTAAACAAACTCGGAGATAGCTGGTTCTCCCCGAAAACTATTTAGGTAGTGCCTCATGTATCACTTCCGGGGGTAAAGCACTGTTATGGCTAGGGGGTCATTGCGACTTACCAACCCATGGCAAACTCAGAATACTGGAAAGTGTGAGCATGGGAGACAGACAGCGGGTGCTAACGTCCGTTGTCGAAAGGGAAACAACCCAGACCGCCAGCTAAGGTCCCAAATGATAGATTAAGTGGTAAACGAAGTGGGAAGGCTTAGACAGCCAGGATGTTGGCTTAGAAGCAGCCATCATTTAAAGAAAGCGTAATAGCTCACTGGTCGAGTCATCCTGCGCGGAAGATGTAACGGGGCTCAAATCTATAACCGAAGCTGCGGATGCACGCTTCATTAAAACAGCTTACCGGAGCGAAGCGACGGAAAGCGCCCATCAAAGTCGAGCGTGACGGATGGTGGAAGCAGAGTTGTTTTAATGAAGCGTGCATGGTAGGGGAGCGTTCTGTAGGCCTGAGAAGGCGTATCGTAAGGTATGCTGGAGGTATCAGAAGTGCGAATGTTGACATGAGTAGCGATAAAGCGGGTGAAAAGCCCGCTCGCCGAAAGCCCAAGGTTTCCTGCGCAACGTTCATCGGCGCAGGGTGAGTCGGCCCCTAAGGCGAGGCAGAGATGCGTAGTCGATGGGAAACGGGTTAATATTCCCGTACTTGATTTAAGTGCGACGTGGGGACGGAGAAGGTTAGGTCAGCAAACTGTTGGAATAGTTTGTTCAAGCCGGTAGGTGGAAGGACTAGGCAAATCCGGTTCTTCGAAACACCGAGAAGCGATAACGAGCATCTACGGATGCGAAGTGACCGATACCACGCTTCCAGGAAAAGCCACTAAGCTTCAGCTTAAATCGAACCGTACCGCAAACCGACACAGGTGGGCAGGATGAGAATTCTAAGGCGCTTGAGAGAACTCGGGAGAAGGAACTCGGCAAATTGATACCGTAACTTCGGGAGAAGGTATGCCCTTCGACGTTAAGCCTTCGCGGCGTAAGCGTTGGAGGGTCGCAGAGAATCGGTGGCTGCGACTGTTTATTAAAAACACAGCACTCTGCAAACACGAAAGTGGACGTATAGGGTGTGACGCCTGCCCGGTGCTGGAAGGTTAATTGAAGATGTGAGAGCATCGGATCGAAGCCCCAGTAAACGGCGGCCGTAACTATAACGGTCCTAAGGTAGCGAAATTCCTTGTCGGGTAAGTTCCGACCCGCACGAATGGCGTAACGATGGCCACACTGTCTCCTCCCGAGACTCAGCGAAGTTGAAGTGGTTGTGAAGATGCAATCTACCCGCTGCTAGACGGAAAGACCCCGTGAACCTTTACTGTAGCTTTGCATTGGACTTTGAAGTCACTTGTGTAGGATAGGTGGGAGGCTTAGAAGCAGAGACGCCAGTTTCTGTGGAGCCGTCCTTGAAATACCACCCTGGTGACTTTGAGGTTCTAACCCAGGTCCGTGATCCGGATCGGGGACCGTGCATGGTAGGCAGTTTGACTGGGGCGGTCTCCTCCCAAAGAGTAACGGAGGAGTTCGAAGGTTACCTAGGTCCGGTCGGAAATCGGACTGATAGTGCAATGGCAAAAGGTAGCTTAACTGCGAGACCGACAAGTCGAGCAGGTGCGAAAGCAGGACATAGTGATCCGGTGGTTCTGAATGGAAGGGCCATCGCTCAACGGATAAAAGGTACTCCGGGGATAACAGGCTGATTCCGCCCAAGAGTTCATATCGACGGCGGAGTTTGGCACCTCGATGTCGGCTCATCACATCCTGGGGCTGTAGTCGGTCCCAAGGGTATGGCTGTTCGCCATTTAAAGTGGTACGTGAGCTGGGTTTAAAACGTCGTGAGACAGTTTGGTCCCTATCTGCAGTGGGCGTTGGAAGTTTGACAGGGGCTGCTCCTAGTACGAGAGGACCGGAGTGGACGAACCTCTGGTGTACCGGTTGTCACGCCAGTGGCATCGCCGGGTAGCTAAGTTCGGGAAGGATAAGCGCTGAAAGCATCTAAGCGCGAAACCTGCCTGGAGATGAGACTTCCCTTGTGGTATAACCACACTAAAGAGTCGTTCTAGACCAGGACGTTGATAGGTGGGGTGTGGAAGCGCGGCAACGCGTGCAGCTAACCCATACTAATTGCTCGTGAGGCTTGACTCTATCATTTGAAGTGCTTTGCGGTGGCTGGCCACCGGAGAGGACGGAAGATAAAGCTTACTGGAAAGAGATACACATTACCCGACGGTCGAACCTTGAGAGAGTTTGGCCGGAGAAGATTGATTGGCCGATAGCGATATCGGCGGCTTGACGATTTGTACAGTTTAGTTTGGCGGCCATAGCGGTTTGGTCCCACGCCTTCCCATCCCGAACAGGACCGTGAAACGAACCAGCGCCGATGATAGTACGGATACCCGTGCGAAAGTAGGACACTGCCAAACACCTATTCCGACACCCCGGCTTAATCAGCCGGGGTGTTTCCTTGTGGGGGACAAGCGAATTTCAGAGAAAATCTTGAGGAATAAAGTAGGGGAGAACATGTAGCGGCGGCGAGTTGTGGTTCAGTTTATACGAGGCAAAGCAGCCAAAGGCCCTGAAAAGTTTCAGGTAGCCTTTGCTTATGCTGTATGGGGAAAACAGCGAACAGGCTTGGACTTATTTGCCTGCTGCTTTCTCAGGTGGGGCGATGGCCTTGTCGGGACTGCCGGCGGGGGGCAGGGTGGCGTTGCCGGCGTTGCGGTCCATGCGGATGTCGCCGGTATAAACGGCGCCGTCTTCCACTTGCAGCGATTGGGTGCGGATGTTGCCGGTTACCCGGGCGTTCGGCTTCAGGTGGAGCGCTGTATGACTTTTTCTATTTTGTTTGCAACAATCAAACGCCCTAACCAGTTTCAACTGGTTAGGGCGTTTGATCTCTCACTGAGAGGGTTAGGAGCTACCTGAAAAACCTGCTCAGTCGCGTTGGGTTTCGATTTGCTGCAACTCTTGCGGCTGGAGTGCGGCGGTAGGTGCAGTCGAAGCTAGATCGGATCTGCGTTTGCCGCGTGGTAGCTCAGGCTCTGCGGAGTGCTGCTCGGCGGCGGGTAGGGCAGAAGGATCGGTTTGAACCAACACTAGGCCGCCCAAATCGAAGCTGCTAGGAGGAGTGGTGGCAACTGGTGAAGATGCCACAGGCAACTCCGTGCTGGTTTCATGCTGCTGCTCGGTATGGCCAATCACAGCGGCAGTGGCGGCTTCCACAGCCTCGGCTGCTGCTTGGATAGAGGCGGCCCCTTCTTCTACTGTGCTAACAGTGGCAGCCTCGGTGCCCGCGGCTTCTTCCTGTGCGAATACAAAAGTGGGGGTGGCGGCATCGCTTTCCTCCGCTACATCCGGAATGGTGATGACCAAGGGCTGGCTGTTGTCTGCGCTGTCAGCAGGCTGCAGTACTTCGTATGCTGCGGTAGCAGGCTCTTCGGTTTGCAGCCCTAATACGACGGCGGCGGAAGCCTGCACCAGCTCGGCTTGCAGCTGGATATCGAGATATTGGATGATTTTTTGTGCCGAAGGGATGTTGCGCTGGCGGCCGCGGCCTTTGCCGTTGCGCTGACTGCCAGATTGACGGTCGCGGCCGTTGCGGCGCTCGCTACGCTCATTGTTGCGCTCGCTGCGTTCGCCGTTATCGCGTTTTTCTGCCGGAGCACGCACTTCGCTGCCGATTTCTTCGGCACTGCTTACGGCCTGCAAGTCGGCACTATCGGCTAAGGAGGCTACCTGAACGGTATTGTCTTTGTGCTGGCGGCGGCGCTGGCGCGGGTTGTTTTGCGCAGAATCGCTTTGAGCGGTTTCCGGCTGCGTTACGTTGCGCTCAAGCACTTCGGCAGCGCCTTCCCGTCGGCTGCCATTTTGGCTGCGCTGCGGGTTGCGGTTATTACGGCGGTTGCGGTTGGATTGCTGCTGGCAGTTGCGGTTGCCGCCGCTACGGCTGTTGGTTTGCGGCTGGGCTTCGGTTTTGCTTTCGCTGCCGCCGAACAGTTTGGCAAACCAGGCGCCGATGCCAACGAGCAGGCCGGGTTCGGCAGGCTGTTGAACCACGGGGGCGGGACTGCTGTGCTTGATGCCTTTTACGGCCGGCTCGGGTTTGACCGGTTTGGCCTGCTGGCCAAGTTCTAGAGTAGGCTCGTCGTTTTCTGCCACTTCCATCTGTTTGTAGCTCGGTTCGGCATCATCGTCCACGTCGTCGGGGCGCACGCGGGTGATATTGTAGTGCGGGTTTTCCAGATGGGTGTTGGGAATCATCAAGATGGATACATCCAGCCGCTCTTCCAGGCCGAACAGTTCGGCGCGTTTTTCGTTGAGCAGGAAGGTGGCCACGTCCACCGGCACTTGGGCGTGCACTTCTTCGGTGTTGTCCTTCATCGCTTCTTCTTGAATGATACGCAACACATGCAGGGCGGTGGATTCAATGCCGCGGATTACGCCGGTGCCGGCGCAGCGCGGGCAGGCCACATGGCTGCTTTCGCCCAAAGAGGGGCGCAAGCGCTGGCGGGAAAGCTCAAGCAGGCCGAAGCGGGAGAGTTTGCCCATCTGCACACGGGCGCGGTCTTTCTTCAGCGCGTCGCGCAAGGTGTTTTCCACGTCGCGTTGGTGCTTGGGGTTTTCCATGTCGATGAAGTCGATCACGATTAGGCCGCCCAAGTCGCGCAGGCGCATTTGGCGCGCCACTTCTTCGGCGGCTTCCATATTGGTTTCGAAGGCGGTTTCTTCAATGTCGGCGCCGCGGGTGGAGCGGGCGGAGTTCACGTCCACGGAAACCAGCGCTTCGGTGTGGTCGATCACGATGGCGCCGCCGGAGGGCAGACTCACGGAGCGCGAGAAGGCGCTTTCAATCTGGTGCTCGATTTGGAAGCGGGAGAAGAGCGGGATGTGGTCGCTGTAGTATTTGAGCTTGCCCACGTTGTGCGGCATCACATAGCTCATGAATTCCTGCACTTGGCCGAACACTTCGCGGTTGTCGATAAGGATTTCGCCGATGTCGGAGCGGTAGTGGTCGCGGATGGCGCGGATGAGCAGTGAGCTTTCCATAAACAGCAGGTAGGGATCCTGATGCGCGTTGCCGGCTTCTTCGATGGCGCGCCACAATTGCAGCAGATAGTTGAAATCCCATTGCAGCTCTTCCACGCTGCGGCCGATGCCGGCCGTGCGGGCGATGAGGCTCATGCCGTGCGGCACGTCCAGCTGGCTCATGGCGGCTTTGAGCTCTTGGCGCTCTTCGCCTTCGATACGGCGGGAAATGCCACCGCCGCGCGGGTTGTTGGGCATGAGCACGAGATAGCGGCCGGCCAGGCTGATGAAGGTGGTGAGCGCCGCGCCTTTGTTGCCGCGTTCGTCTTTTCCCACCTGCACGATAACCTGCATGCCTTCCTGCAATACCTCTTGGATGCGGGCGCGGCCGCCTTCGTAGTCTTGGAAATAGGCGCGGGAAACTTCTTTGAAGGGGAGGAAGCCATGGCGGTCGGTGCCGTAGTCCACGAAGCAGGCTTCGAGCGAGGGCTCGATGCGGGTGATGATGCCTTTGTAGATATTGCCTTTGCGCTGTTCTTTGCCTAGCGTTTCAATATCCAAATCGAGCAGGTTTTGCCCGTCCACGATCGCCACGCGCAGCTCTTCGGCCTGGGTGGCGTTAAACAACATGCGTTTCATGATATTGCTAACCTTTTGCGTTGGTTTGCAATTCCGAAGCGTGGTAATCAGTTTGGCGATGTTCTGCCGCCGCTTGGGGCTACCTGAAAAACCGAGCGGCGTATGCGTTCGGGATGGCGGCCGGCTTGGGTGCGGCGGGCGGAAATCGGTAAAGAAGGAATGAAAGAACGAGGGCTGTGGCATGGCTGCCGCACGGCCGCTGACTGGCGGCGGGTGATTTAAAGCTGCCGGAAGCATGGCCAGCGCTGCGTATTCGGACGCGGCGGCAGGGTGCCTGCGGCGGATAAAATTCGGTATGCGATCTTCTTTATGCCCGGCAGCAGGGCGGCGGCGCTGTGCCGCGTCTTGGGCCGCTGTGGCTGCCGGAGCGGTGAAACTCAATTACTCTTTAATTTGCCTGAAATTAACGGCAGGCAAAGGAAAGCCGTTCGGAATTGTCTTTTTACGATAAAATAAACAGTAATAATAAACTTGCTGAAAGCGGCGGCTACTTTCGCTTCGGCTTCGTTGGGTGGCGCAGAATGTTTGCCGCGCCGCATGTTTGAACTTCGTGAAGCCCGTTTTTCAGGTAGCCTCAAGCGCTCTCCCAGCAAGAAGCGGATTATAGAGAAAATGCCAGCAATTAGCAAAAATTCAGTTAATTATTTAACCATCGACGAAGCCGCCGCCGGCCAGCGTCTGGATAACTTTTTAATCCGGCAGCTCAAGGGCGTGCCCAAAAGCCATATCCACCGCATCATCCGCGGCGGCGAAGTGCGTGTGAACAAAAAACGCGCGGCCGCTGACAGCCGCTTGGCCGCGGGCGACGAAGTGCGCATTCCGCCTGTGCGGCTGGCGCAGAAAACCGAGCAGCAGGCCGCCGTGCCGCCGCGCGAGTTTGAAATTGTGTTTGAAGACGAGCATTTGCTGGTGGTGGACAAGCCTTCAGGCGTGGCGGTGCACGGCGGCAGCGGCGTGAGTTTCGGCGTGATCGAGCAGCTGCGCCGCGCCCGGCCGCAGGCGCGCTATTTGGAATTGGTGCACCGGCTGGACAAGGATACCAGCGGGCTGTTGGTGGTGGCCAAGCGGCGCAGCGCGCTGGTGAAGCTGCACGAAGCCTGGCGCAACGACCAGCCGAAGAAGGTGTATTTGGCGCTGGGCGTGGGCGCGTGGCCGCAGGAGGTGCGGCAGGTGAAGCTGCCGCTGTTTAAATACACCGGCGCGGCGGGCGAGAAGATGGTGCGCGTGAGCGAAGAAGGGCAGAGCGCACACACGCTGTTTCGCGAATTGGAGCGGTTTGGCGGCACGCCGCTGCATGCGGTGGGGCTTTCCGCGTTGAGCCTGATGGAGGCCACGCTGCGCACCGGTCGCACGCACCAAATCCGCGTGCACATGCAGTCGCAAAGCTGCCCCATTGCCGGCGACGAGCGCTACGGCGACTACACCGCCAACCGCCGCCTGAAAAAGCTCGGCCTCAAGCGCATGTTTCTGCACGCGCACCGCTTGGAGCTGGCGCACCCGGCAAGCGGCGAAACACTGGTGCTGACCGCGCCGCTGCCGGAGGAATTGCAGCAGGTGTTGGCAAACCTGCGGCAGGGTGCAGCGCAGGATGAGGCTACCTGAAAAATGGCGGCTCGTTGTTTCGGAGGTTCGTTTTCGGTTTTCAGGTGGCCTGTTAGCCGTTTGACAAGAAAGGAAAAAAGGAAAATATGCAGCAAAACAATCAATCGCCCAAATTCAAAGTGATCCTGCCCGAGGGCTTTTCTTTGGAACGCCCGAAGCAGGTTATTACCCAGCCTGCCGACAGCGGCCGCGCGGATATTGAGGAAATCATCCGGCAGGAGCGGGTGTGCCGAGAAGCCGAGGCGGAGGTAGACGAGCTGATGTTGAACATGCTGCGCGGTGCGGGGCGCGGTTTGAAGTAGGGCGGCGGAAGGGCTACCTGAAAAATGGGAATGGCGGTTTTGCCGTGTTGCCGTTGCGTTTGGTTTTGCGGAAATTTGCGGAGTTGGTTTTCAGGTAGCCTGTGGAGAAACGAGGAGCTGGATGATGGATGAATCACCGCGTATCAGTTTTTTCCGTTGTAGCCTGCGGTTTCTGCCGAAGGCGGCTTTTTTGCTGGGGTTTGCATGGTTGCTGCTGAGCCTGTCGCATTATTCCGTGCATGACATGTGGGATTATGTGTTGCTGCTGGGGGTGTTTGCCTTGCCGGGCGGGCTGCTTGTGCTGTGTTGGCTGCGCTGCATTGCGGGCTTTCGGCCGGTTGTATTCACGTGGGAGGGCGTGGAGCTGCGCTCGATGTGGGGCCGGAAGCGGTTGGTGCGGTGGCGGGATATTGAGGATGTGCGCATTCACGAGATACGCGCCCAAGGCTGGACTTCGGAAGGGGTGCATCTGGTTTTGCGGGGCGATAGCCGCTATCCGCCGTATGATTGCCGCTATGCGGAGAGCCGGAAAACGGTAGCGATTTTTTATGGCAATATCATGGCGGGCGGCTGCCAGGGTTTGATCGATGCGCTGTGGGAAGGCCTCCGGCGGTATGGGACGGGCGGCAGCGGGTTGAGGTGATATTGGCAGATTGGTTTTCAGGTAGCCTCTGGCGGCGGGGAGGCTACCTGAAAAGTGAGCGGCATGGCAGGAGAGGTTGATGCAAAAAGCTTTTTATTTGAGCGTGTGGCGTTCTTTGGGATGGCTGATGCTTGGCGCGATGTTAATCATGGTGGTGAGCGCCGTGTTTTTTAGTGTGATACTGGGCAGTGTGATGCTGGGCATGCCGATATCAGAGCTTTGGTTTGTGCTGCTGGCGGCGGAGCTGCCGGTATTGCTTGTTGTGGTGTTTGTTTTGTTTCGGCAGCCGGTGATCCGCATGGATAATCGGGGCATTGAGGTAAACGATGTGTTGTTGCTGTCCTCGCAGCGGCGCAAATGGTCGGTGAGCTGGCAGGCGGTGTCGGATATTTTTATTTACAAGGTTGTTCCCCGCGAAGGCTTGAAGGATCACTATTATGTGAAGGTGGCTTATGACGGCGAGGAATGCCTGATACATTCCAGCGCGGTAATCCGGGAGGGCGCGCGGGCTGTGCGCGATGAATTGCTGTCGGCGTGGTTGGATTACCGAATCGGTGTGTCCCGCCGAACTCCTTATACGGCACAAACGCTATACCGCATCCATCTTGGAGAGCTCAATGGTTTGATTCGGCAGATGGTGCAATCGACAAAATTTGTGTGGCAGAAGTCGCCGGAATGTTCCAGAAACTTACGGGCAAGATTTGTGTTCCGGCATGATTTTTTCAGCAGGGAGGCCTTTGATCTGGTTTACGACGAGAAATGGGGCAAGCTGGGCATTTGGCAAAAAGACAGCCGCCTTCCGCCAAAAAATCTGCCTGCGATTGAGGCGGAAATGGTTTATCTGCTCAACTGTTATCTGTTTTTGTGGAAACACCCCGAGCGCGAGGAAGTGGTTTTTTCATGAGTAGATGACTTGGCGGCAGAGGGTGTGAACCATAGCGAATTAAAATAAGAATGCTATTGCATTGGCTCGCTGCCTTGCCTCTTCTTAATTTGAATCCGCTATATCTTGCAGCCGATGTTTTCAGGTAGCCTCAGACGGCGGAGGAGGCTACCTGAAAAATAAGAATGACGTTTCTCTACATTATTGCTGTATTTTCAGGTAGCCTTTGGCGGGCATGATTTGGGCAAAAAAATGAAGCGGAAGATTTATTTCAGCTGGTGGCATTCCCTGCCTTTGCTGTTGCTGGGCGGGTTTGCTGCGCTTTTCTGCTGCGGCTTGCTGTATATGGCGGCAGCGGGAGAGGCAGTGTTCGGGAGCGCGAGCGGCTGGTTTTTGCTGCTGCGCAAGCCGGTGATTTCGATGGATGAGCAAGGCATTACGGTACATGATGCGCTCAATTTTTCAGATAAGCACCGCCGTTGGTCTGCCCGATGGGACAATATCACAGAGGTGGGCTGGGGCGAGGAAGAGCTGAAAAAACAGCATCCTTTCCTCGGCCTGCTGTTCCGGCCGCGCATTGGGGTGCGGATTAAACGCCGCCATGTGGCGTATGGCGAGCGGCACGATTATGTGGTGGTGTCCAGCAGCCTGATGCAGGGTCGGGAGAAAGGCGTGCGGCAGGCCGTGCTGGCCGGGTGGCGGCGCTATAAAGCCGGCATCTCGGATAAAATCCCCTACACCGCAGAAACGCTTTACCGCATCCGCCAAGAAGATTTCGCCACTCTGATTTGGCATTTGGACGAAACGCCCCAATTCGTGCTGTTGGATTTGGAACAAGGCGTGCCCACCAAGCATGATTTGGTGTATCGCTACCAATTCAAGCAGCTATTTAGAAACGAAAAGCTGAAAATCCATTACAATAGGCCGCAACGGCAATTGAAGATTACTCAGGAAGACGGCGTGAGTGCGCCGAAACATCTGCCTGCCATTGAGGCGGAAATGCTGCGCATCGTGAATCTATATTTATATGACTGATTGCAGTATTCCAGGCTCATCAAATTGATTGTGCAACCAACTGATTGAAAGAAACCATTATGTCCCAATACGTCTATTCCATGCTGCGCGTGAGCAAGGTTGTTCCGCCGCAGAAAACCATCATCAAAGACATTTCCCTGTCCTTTTTCCCCGGCGCGAAAATCGGCCTGCTCGGCTTGAACGGCGCAGGCAAATCCACCGTGCTGCGGATTATGGCGGGCGTGGATAAGGAATTTGAGGGTGAAGCCGTGCCGATGGGCGGCATCAAAATCGGCTATCTGCCGCAAGAGCCGGAGCTCGACCCCGAAAAAACCGTGCGCGAGGAAGTGGAAAGCGGTTTGGGCGAAGTGGCCGCCGCGCAGAAGCGTTTGGAAGAAGTCTATGCCGAGTACGCCAATCCCGATGCGGATTTCGACGCGCTGGCGGAAGAGCAGGGCCGCTTGGAAGCGATTATTGCGGCAGGTTCGTCCACAGGCGGCGGTGCGGAACACGAATTGGAAATCGCCGCCGACGCGCTGAGGCTACCTGAATGGGATGCCAAAATCGGCAATCTTTCGGGCGGTGAAAAACGCCGCGTCGCTTTGTGCAAACTCTTGTTGAGCAAGCCCGATATGCTGCTGCTGGACGAGCCGACCAACCACTTGGACGCGGAATCGGTCGAATGGCTGGAGCAATTCCTCGTGCGCTTCCCCGGCACGGTGGTTGCGGTAACGCATGACCGCTATTTCCTCGACAACGCCGCCGAATGGATTTTGGAACTCGACCGCGGACACGGTATTCCGTGGAAAGGCAATTACTCGTCTTGGCTGGAACAAAAGGAAAAACGCCTGGAAAACGAAGCCAAATCCGAAGCCGCGCGTGTGAAGGCGATGAAGCAGGAATTGGAATGGGTGCGCCAAAATGCCAAAGGCCGCCAAGCCAAGTCTAAAGCGCGTCTGGCGCGTTTCGAGGAAATGAGCAACTACGAATACCAAAAACGCAACGAAACGCAGGAAATCTTTATTCCCGTTGCCGAGCGTTTGGGTAACGAAGTGATTGAATTTGTGAACGTTTCCAAATCGTTCGGCGACAAAGTGCTGATTGACGATTTGAGCTTCAAAGTGCCTGCGGGCGCGATTGTCGGCATCATCGGCCCGAACGGCGCGGGTAAATCGACGCTGTTCAAAATGATTTCAGGCAAAGAGCAGCCTGATTCAGGCGAAGTCAAAATCGGTCAGACCGTGAAAATGTCCTTAATCGACCAAAGCCGCGAAGGTTTGCAAAACGACAAAACCGTGTTCGACAACATCGCCGAAGGACGCGACATTTTGCAGGTCGGGCAGTTTGAAATCCCCGCCCGCCAATATTTGGGACGCTTCAACTTTAAAGGCAGCGACCAAAGCAAAATCGCGAGGCAGCTTTCCGGCGGCGAACGCGGACGTTTGCACTTGGCAAAAACCTTGTTGAGCGGCGGCAATGTGTTGCTGCTGGACGAACCGTCCAACGACCTCGACGTGGAAACCCTGCGCGCGCTGGAAGACGCATTGCTGGAATTTGCCGGCAGTGTGATGGTGATTTCGCACGACCGCTGGTTCCTCGACCGCATCGCCACGCACATTTTGGCTTGCGAAGGCGATTCCAAATGGGTGTTCTTCGACGGCAACTATCAGGAATACGAAGCCGACAAGAAACGCCGACTCGGCGAAGAGGGCGCGAAACCGAAACGCATCCGCTATAAGCCGGTAACACGCTAAGCGTCAAGAGGCTACCTGAAAAATCAGCCGAACGGTTTTCAGGTAGCCTCAATCAATCAGTAAAACAAAAGGATAAGCATGAACTGGCAGCAACTGCTCAGCACCAAACGCTTCAAGCCCGAAAACGGCCAGCTGGTGGCCACCGTTACCCCCTCCAGCCAGGAAGGTGCCGACGCCCTGCGCACCGATTTCCACATCGATTACGACCGCGTGGTGTTTTCCGGAGCGTTTCGGCGGCTCGGGCGCAAAACCCAAGTGCACCCCTTCGCCGAACACGACCACACCCACAACCGCCTCACCCACAGCGTGGAAGTGGCCAGCGTGGGGCGCAGCCTGGGCAACCGCGTGGGCGTGATGCTGGCCAAGGGCGGTTTCCTGCCGCCGGGCAACACCCCCTCCGACATCGGCGCCGTGGTGCAGGTGGCTTGCCTCGCGCACGACATGGGCAACCCGCCCTTCGGCCACACCGGCGAAGACGCCCTGCGCGACTGGTTCCGCGACCCCGCCCACGCAGGCTACCTGAAAAACCTCGCCGAAGCCGAACGCCGCGACGTGCAAACTTATGAGGGCAACGCCCACAGCCTGCGCATCCTCTCCAACCTCGAAATGTACCGCCACCGCGGCGGCATGCGCCTCACTGCCGCCTCCATCGGAGCCCTGCTCAAATACCCCTGGACCACCTCCGCGCCGCAGGGCTTAAAAAAATTCAATATCTACCAAACCGAGCTGCCGTTTATCGAATGCGTGGCCGCCGAGCTGGGGCTGCCCGAAATCGGCCCGCACCACTGGAGCCGCCACCCGCTCTCCTACCTGATGGAAGCCGCCGACGACATCTGCTACGCCCTCTTAGACCTGGAAGACGCTGTCGAGCTCGGCCTCTTGGACGACCGCGAAGTGGAAAACGTATTGCAAGGCATGGTGCACACCCAAGTGAACAAAGTTTGGCCCGAGCAATCCGCCCGCCAGCGCTGCGCCATGCTGCGCGGCATGGCCATCGGCCGCGCCATCGACGATATGGCGCAAACCTTCATGCTGCACCATGCCGACCTGCTCGCCGGCAGCTTTCAAGGCAAAGACCTGCTCGGCGTGTGCACCCCCGAAGTGCGCGACACGCTGGAGCAGGCCAAAGAGCTGGCGCGCACCCGCGTGTTCCGCCACCAAAGCAAGCTCATCACCGAGATTGCCGCCTTTCCCTGCATCGGCTCGATTCTAAACCTGCTGGTGCCTGCCGCCTTCGCCTACATCACCGAGCGGCAGGTGAGCGCCCGCCAATCGCTCGCCCTCGAGCTTTTGCGCGACGACCCGCTGAACGAACACGACACGCTCTACGTCGCCTACATGAAAATCCTCGATTTCGTGGGCGGTATGACCGACAACGCCGCCGCACGGCTGGCGCGCGAAGTGTCGGGCATCGGGATGCTCTAGCCGTTTGGGCGCAGGGATAGAAGGCTACCTGAAAACGCCGCACTCGTTTTCAGGTAGCCTTTATAGGTCGAAAATTGGGACAGAAACAGATAGAAATATGATGTGGCGGCGTGATGCGCCCAACCCGTCCGCCAAATAAAAGGCTACCTGAAACCTTGCTCGGGTTTTCAGGTAGCCTTTTTCGGGGAAACCGTTATTGGTGGTGCATGCAGTGCCGCATCCATTCCTGCCGCTGCTGCGGGGTGAGGATTTGCAGCAGGGCGTGCTGGGCGCGCAGGTTTTCCACTTCGCGCTGCATCTGCGGTGCGTATTTTTCGTTCACATAATGCCGCGCCATATTGTCGTCGAACACCGGGCCGGCCAGCACCAGGTTGGAAGCCTGCGTGGTGTATTGGCGCAGGTTGCGCGATTGCGCCACCAGGTTGTCGAGCCGCTGGCGGTATTCGGCGCGCACTTGGCGCATCTGCTCCTGCTGGCTGCTGCTGAGCGAGAGTTGGCGCATGTCGCAAGGGCCGTCTGCCCAAGCCGCAGAGCCGGCGGCCAGCATCACGGAAGCGAAAAAACAGCGGCAGAGAGCCTGCCGGCGGGGAAATAAGCGCTGAGTCATGATAACTCTTTGATCCAGTATAACTGTATAAATGTGCAGCCAGTATACGAATGGCGGCGTGAAACACGGTATAATTCGAGTAAACCTGTGTAAACCATATTGTGATGCGGAACATGGCGTTTTTGGCACAATATGCGCTTAATTATAGCACCCAACCATCTAAGAGAGCACAACCATGACCGACTACCGTATCGCCCCGAGCATTTTATCCGCCGATTTCGCCCGCTTGGGCGAAGAAGTGTGGAATGTGATTGCCGCCGGCGCCGACTGGATCCATTTCGACGTAATGGACAACCATTATGTGCCCAACCTCACCTTCGGGCCGATGGTGTGCGCCGCGCTCAAGCCCTATGCCACCGTGCCGATTGATGTGCACCTGATGGTGGAGCCGGTGGACGCGATGATTCAGGCCTTCGCCGAAGCCGGTGCCGACATCATCACCTTCCACCCCGAAGCCAGCCGCCATATCGACCGCAGCCTGAGCCTGATCCGCGATAGCGGCTGCCGCGCCGGGCTGGTGCTCAACCCCGCCACGCCGGTGTATGTGCTGGAAAACGTGTTGGACAAAATCGACTTGGTGCTGCTGATGTCGGTAAACCCCGGTTTCGGCGGGCAGAAATTCATCCCGCACACGCTGGAGAAAATCCGCCAAGTGCGCTCGCTCACCGACCTCTACGCCGCCGAAAGCGGTCGCCGCATTCTGATTGAGGTGGACGGCGGCATCAAAGCCGGCAACATCGCCGAAGCCGCCGCCGCCGGCGCGGATACCTTTGTGGCCGGCTCCGCCATCTTCAGCCAGCCCGACTACGCGGCGGTGATTCAAGAAATGCGCGCACAGCTCGCCAAAGCAGGCGCATAGGCTACCTGAAAAATCCTTGCAACACGAAGCGCATAGAAGCACATAAAAGGCTACCTGAAAAATATCTGGACACATTTTTCAGGTAGCCTTTATCTCGCCCGCTGTTTGCCCCGAATATGGAAACGGGATACCATCGGCCTGCTTTGAAACAGCAAAAAAGGAAAACAGCATGAAAATCCTATTGTTAGACGGCGGAAAGCGCTTCGGCTCTTCCGAAGGCCGCCTCAACCACACCTTGCATCAAACCGCTAAAGACGTTTTGAGCGCCAACGGCCACGCTACCCAAGAAACCGTAATCGACCAAGGCTACGACACCGCCGCGGAAATCGAAAAATTCCTGTGGATGGATGCCGTGGTGTGGCAGATGCCCGGCTGGTGGATGCACGAGCCGTGGACAGTAAAAAAATACATCGACGAAGTGTTTACCTTCGGCTACGACAAGCTCTGGCAAAGCGACGGCCGACATCGCGCCAACCCCACCGAAGGCTACGGCAGCGGCGGTCTGCTACAAGGCCGCAAACACATGCTCTCGCTCACTTGGAACGCGCCTATCGAAGCCTTCACCCGCCCCGGCGACTTCTTCGAAGGTGCGGGCGTGGACGGCGTATACCTGCATTTCCACAAAGCCAACGAATTTCTGGGCAGCACGCGCCTGCCCACGTTTATCTGCAACGACGTGATCAAAAACCCGCAGGTAGAGCAATATATTGCGAACTATACCGCGCACTTGAACCAAGTGTTCGGTCGGGCATAATCTGCCCAGATTGTCTGCAAACCAACATCAGGCTACCTGAAAATGTATCCGAACATTTTTCAGGTATTCTCTTGTGGCAAGGCAACAGCATCGTCGTGTTCTACGAAAGTTTCGACACGCCTTACCGCTACACGCGTATCGGCAAAATCACCGACGCGGCGGGGCTGAAAGCGGCACTCGGTGCGGGGAATACGGCGGTGCGGTTTTCCCGATAAGGTCGTCTGAAAAGACAACTTGAGTATCTATGACCGACCTGCTTTCAGACGACCTCTTAAGGAGAAAATAAAATGCACAACTACCCCCTAAACCAATATATCCCGGCAGGCAGCGAAATCTTCGCCGAAATCCACGCCATCGTCGCCCACAACGCGCCGAAAATTGCCGAACTCTCCGGCACGTTCCGCACGCCCGAGCAAATCCGCGCCGTGCTTGCCGAGATGACGGGCAGCGACATCCCCGACGATTTGCACGTCAATCTGCCGTTTTACAGCGACTTCGGCAAACACATCCGCATCGGCAAAAACGTGTTTATCAACTCGGGCGCGATGTTTACCGACTTGGGCGGCATCACACTGGAAGACGACGTGTTAATCGCCCCGCGCGTCAGCATTTTGACCGTAAACCACCCAGAAGACCCCGCCATGCGTCGCGGTTTAATCTTGAAGCCCGTCGTCATCAAAAAAGGCGCGTGGATAGGCGCGGGCGCAACCATTTTGCCGGGCGTTACCGTCGGCGAAAACGCCATTGTCGCGGCGGGCGCGGTGGTGGGCAAAGACGTGCCGCCCAACACCATCGTCGGCGGCGTGCCGGCGAAAGTGATACGGGAAATCCGGCGGGAGGTCGTCTGAAAGCGCAGTTGAGAAGAGGAATGCTGCTGCGCCTGCATGGCGGAACAGTAAAGGCTACCTGAAAACTTCTGCTTTGCAGCAACGCCGTTGCATTGCGGCACAGGTTTTCAGGTAGCCTTTTGCCGTATGCCGGAGTGGTGGCGCTAAATGGCGTATTCGATCAAATCGCTTTGGCTGAACACATAAATCTGCCTCGGGGCAAGCGGCAGCACTTGGCCGGCGGCGAGGCCGAGGCGGGCGGCTTCGCTGCTGGCAAAGCTGGCGTGCAGGGCGCGGCGGTCGGGGGCGTTTTGCGGCAAGAGGGTGAGGCGGGTGAGGGCGCCGGAGATGTGCAGGTGGTCGATGCGGGCGTGCAGCATGGGGCGCTCGGGGGCGATCTGCCATTCGTGCGGGCGCACGAAGCCGCGGGCGTTTTGCTCCTGCCAGCGGCGCTTGGGGTCGAGCGGCCAGGCGAAGCCGTTGTAGTGCCACTGCCCGCGTTCGATGCGGCCTTCGAAGGAGTCGGTTTCGCCGAGGAATTCGGTAACGAAGGCGTTTTCAGGTAGCCTGTAGAGCGTGTCGGCGCTGCCGGCCTGCTCGATGCGTCCTTGGTTCATGATGACGATTTGGTCGGACACTTCCAGCGCTTCTTCCTGGTCGTGCGTAACCAGAATGCTGGTGATGCCGAGCTCGTGGTGCAGGTTGCGCAGCCAGGTGCGCAGCTCTTTGCGCACTTTGGCATCGAGCGCGCCGAAGGGCTCGTCGAGCAGCAGCAGCTTGGGCTCGACGGCCAGGGCGCGGGCCAGCGCGATGCGTTGGCGTTGGCCGCCGGAGAGCTGGTGGGGGTAGGATTTGGCGAGGTGTTCGAGCTGCACGAGCTTGAGCAGGCCGGCCACTTTTTCGCGGATTTCGGCTTTGCCCGGGCGCTGGGCGCGGGGCAATACGGTGAGCCCGAAGGCAACGTTGTCGGCCACGTTCATGTGGCGGAACAGGGCGTAGTGTTGGAACACGAAGCCGACTTTGCGTTCGCGCACGTGCAAGCGGGTAACGTCTTGCCCGTCGAACAGGATTTGGCCGCTGTCGGCGTTTTCCAGCCCGGCGATGATGCGCAGCAGGGTGGTTTTGCCGCAGCCGGAAGGGCCGAGCAGGGAAACCAGCTCGCCGGTGGGCACTTCCAGGCGGATGTTGTGCAGGGCTTGGAAGCTGCCGAAGTGTTTGTTGATGTTTTGGATGGTGATGCTCATGGCTGGTTCCTTTCGGCGGCGGCCAGTTTGCGGTGTTGGATGCGGGTGAGCACGTCTTGCAGCACCAGCGTGGCGATGGCAAGCAGGGCGAGCAGGCTGGAGAGGGCGAAGGCGGCGGTGAAGCGGTATTCGTTGTAGAGGATTTCCACCAAAAGCGGGATGGTGTTGGTTTCGCCGCGGATGTGGCCGGACACCACGCTCACCGCGCCGAATTCGCCCATGGCGCGGGCATTGGTGAGGATGATGCCGTAGAGCAATGCCCATTTGATGTTGGGCAGGGTAACGCGCCAAAACATCTGCCAGCCGCCCGCGCCCAAAATCAGCGCGGCTTGCTCTTCGCTGTCGCCCTGCGCCTGCATCAGCGGCACCAGCTCGCGCGCCACGAAGGGGAAGGTGACGAACAGCGTGGCCAGCACAATGCCGGGAATGGCGAAAATAACCTGTATGCCCCGCGCCTCCAGCCAGCCGCCCAGCGCTGTGTGCGCGCCGAACAGCAGCACAAACATCAGGCCGGCCACCACGGGCGATACGGAAAAGGGCAGGTCCAGCAGCGTGGTGAGCAGCTGCTTGCCGCGGAAGTCGAAACGGGTGAGCAGCCAGGCCATGGCGATGCCCAGCACCGCGTTTACTGGCACCACGATGGCGGCGGTAATCAGCGTGAGGCGGATGGCGGCGCGCGCTTCGGGGTTGGTGAGCGAGGCGAGATAGGTTTGCCAGCCTTCGCGCAAGGCTTCGTAAAACACCGCCGAGAGCGGGATGATGAGCATCAGCAGCAAAAAGGCGAGTGCGATGCCGATGAGCAGCCATTGCAGCCATCGCGGCTCGGTGATATTCGGATTGGTTTTCATGCTTTGGCGCCTCCGCGTTTGCCCAGCGCCCACTGGCTCAAATTCAGCGCGAGCAGGATAAAGAAGGAAATCAGCAGCATAAACAGCGCCACCGCCGATGCGCCCTGCACGTCGTATTGCTCCAGCTTGCCGGTGATGATGAGCGGCAGGATTTCCGATTCCATCGGGATGTTGCCGGCAATGAAAATCACCGAGCCGAATTCGCCCGTGGCGCGGGCAAACATCATGCCTGCCCCGGTGAGCAGCGCCGGCGCGATTTCCGGCAGGATCACGCGGCGGAAGGTGGCCAGCCGCCCCGCGCCCAGCGAAGCCGCCGCTTCTTCGTATTCGCCGGATAATTCTTCCAACACCGGCTGCACCGCGCGCACGATAAACGGCAGGCTCACAAACACCAAGGCAATCCAAATGCCCTTGGGCGTGAAGGCTACCTGAATATCCATTTTGGCAAACCAGCGCCCAATCCAGCCGTTGGGCGCATACAGCGTGGCCAGCGCAATGCTGGTTACCGCTGTGGGCAGCGCGAAAGGCAGGTCTACCAGCGCGTTTACCAGCCCCTTAAACGGAAACTCATAACGCACCAGCACCCAGGCCACCAGCGTGCCGAACACGATATTGGTGAGCATGGCGAAGAAAGACATGCGCAGGCTCAGCCACACCGAAGCGAGCACGCGCGGCTCGGCCACCGTGTGCCAAAACGCCGCCCAGCCCATCTGCGCCGTGCTCACCGCCATCATGGCAAACGGCAGCACCACCAAAAGCGACAGGCACAATACGGTAATGCCCAGGCTCAGGTTGAAGCCGGGCAGCACGCTGGGGGTTTTCAATAAGCGCATAGGTTCCGCCATCACAATTTCAGGTAGCCCGAACTATAAACAAGGCGGCGGAAAAATAGAAAGAACGGTTGGTTGTTTGCAAATGCAGGGGAGTTATATAGGCGGCGGGGAAGGCAAAAAGGCTACCTGAAAAACCGCAATCGGTTTTCAGGTAGCCTTCCGTTTGCTTACGCGGGAGAGTTAGTGGATTAACAAAAAACGGGACAAGGCGGCGAGCCGCAGGCAGTACAGGTAGTACGGCAAGGCGAGCCAACGCTGCAGCGTTTTTTGTTAATTCACTATAAACAGTTTTCAGGTAGCCTCCGGCCAGCGGAAGGCTACCTGAAAATATGGCTTCAGCGGCGGCGCACCAGCTGCCAGGGGCGGAAAACATACAGAGCGCTGGCAAAGCCGCTCCACACGTGCACCATGCGGGTGAAGGGGAAGATGAGGAAGAAGGTCATGCCCATAAACATGTGCAGCTTGAAGAGGATGTGCACGTGCTCGATAAAGCCGGCCGCTTCCACGCCGCGCAGGGTAACGATGTGTTGCGCCCACTGCATGAGCAGGGTCATTTCGTGGCCGTCGAGGTGGCCGGCGCTCACGAAGATGGTGGAGAGGCCGAGCAGCAGGGTGGCCAAAATCCACAGCAAAAGCAGCTTGTCGCGCCAGGTGCTGTTGAGGTTGATGCGGTCGATGGTGAAGCGGCGTTTGATCAAAATCAGCAGGCCCACCAGCGCCATGCTGCCGAAAATGCCGCCGGCGGTCATGGCCAGAAGCTGCTTGGCGGAATGGCTCACGCCCAGCGCGTCCCAAAACCACAGCGGGGTGAGCAGGCCGACGAAGTGGCCGGCAAACACGGCCAGCACGCCCACGTGAAACAGGATGTTGCCCAGGCGCAATTGGCCGTCGTAGAGCAGCTGGCTGGAATCGCTTTTCCACGAATACTGCTCGCGGTCGAAGCGCGCCAGGCTGCCGAGGAAGAACACCGCCAGGCAGATATAGGGATAGATGGCGAAGAAAAAGAGGTGCAGGTTGCTCATATCAATACTCCTAAGCAGGCAGGCTTACTTGCCTTTGGGGTAAAACTGTACGGTTTGGATGCTCGGTTTGAGCAGCGGCTCGATGCCGGAGGCGTCGGGGCCGAAGGTTTCCATGGCTTCGTCCATGTCGCGCACGGGCGGCTCGATCAGCGGCTGCGGCGCCACGGGGCTGAGCGATACGGCGCATTCGAGCACGGCGGCATAAGGCGAGCCGGCGGCGCGCAGGTTTTTGCCGATGTGGTTGACCACGTGCACGGCGTCGCCCAGCAGCTTTTGCGCTTCGGCGGGCGGGATGCGGGAGAAGAATTCCAAGAGCGCGGGCAGGTAGTCGGGCAGCTCGTCGTCGCCCAATTCGTAGCCGTGGCGGCGGTATTCTTCCAGCAGGTCCACCATGGCGCTGCCGCGGTCGCGGTCTTCGCCGAATACGTGCTCGAAGATATAGAGCGCGTGCAGGCGGTTGCGGTCGAAGGTGGAAACGTATTCTTCCTGAAGCTGGCGCAGGCTGCGGCTGCCGAAGTAATCCAGCAGCGCCTGCAAGCCTTCGCGGCTGCCGGAAAGCTCGGGCAGCGTATCGAGGGCTACCTGAAATTCGGGCAGCGCTTCAATCATCTCCGCTTCGGGATAGCACAGCAGCGCCGAGAGAAATTTGTACACCGGGTTACCCTGCATCAGCGCACTCCTTTTTCGCGGTTTTCTTCGAGGTCTTTGCGGCGGTCGAAGAAGACGATGGGCGAGGCTTTGGGCTTGTCGAACAGGCTTTCTTTGGTGCTGCCGCCGGAGCAGCCGTTGCCGAAGGAGAAGCCGCAGCTGGCTTTGTCTTCAAAGGCGTTTTCCACCTGCTCTTTGTGGCTGCTGGGGATGACGAAGCGGTCTTCGTAGTTGGCGATGGCCATGATTTGATACATGTCCTCCACCATGGCGGGGGTGAGGCCGGTGCCTTCCAGGGTTTGCTCCAAGGTTTCGCCGTGCACGGTTTGGCCGCGTTTGAAGCGGCGCATGGCAATCATGCGCTCCAGCGCGTCTTTAATCGGCTCGATTTTGCCGGCGGTGAGCAGGTTGGCCAGATAGCGCAGCGGGATGCGCATTTCGTCCACGCTGGGGATGATGCCGTTTTCGCCCACCAGCCCGTTTTCGATGGCGGATTGGATGGGGGAGAGCGGCGGGATGTACCACACCATCGGCAGCGTGCGGTATTCGGGGTGCAGCGGGAAGGCGATTTTCCATTCCATCGCCATTTTGTATACCGGCGATTTCTTCGCCGCATCGAGCCAGCTCTGGCTGATGCCCTGCTTCAGGGCTTCGCGCTGCACTTCGGGGTCGTGCGGGTTGAGGAACACGCCCAGTTGCGATTCGTAGAGGTCTTGCGGGTTTTCCACCGAGGCGGCTTCTTCGATTTTGTCGGCGTCATACAGCAGCACGCCTAAGTAACGGATGCGGCCGACGCAGGTTTCGGAGCAGATGGTGGGTTCGCCCGCTTCGATGCGCGGGTAGCAGAAAATACATTTTTCGGCTTTGCCGCTCACCCAGTTGTAGTAGATTTTTTTATACGGGCAGCCGGACACGCACATGCGCCAGCCACGGCATTTGTCTTGATCGATGAGTACGATGCCGTCGTCTTCACGCTTGTAGATGCTGCCGGAGGGGCAGGAGGCGACGCAGGTCGGATTCAGGCAGTGTTCGCACAGGCGCGGCAGATACATCATGAAGGTTTGCTCGAAGGCGCCCATCATTTCTTTCTGGATGCCTTCAAACAGGGTGTCTTTGGCGCGTTTTTCAAATTCGCCGGCCAAGTCGTCTTCCCAGTTGGGGCCCCATTCCACTTTGTCCATTTTCTTGCCGGTGAGCACGGAAATCGGCCGCGCGGTGGGCGGGGTTTTCATGCGCGGGGCGTTTTGCAGGTGCTCGTAGTCGTAGGTGAAGGGTTCGTAGTAGTCGTCGATCTGCGGCAGGTTGGGGTTGGCGAAGATGTTGGACAGGATTTTCAAGCGGCCGCCCTGTTTGGGCACGAGCTTGCCGTCGGGCTTGCGCACCCAGCCGCCTTTCCATTTTTCCTGGTCTTCCCAGTTTTTCGGAAAGCCGATGCCGGGCTTGGTTTCCACGTTGTTGAACCAGGCGTATTCCACGCCGTCGCGGCTTGTCCACACGTTTTTGCAGGTAACGGAGCAGGTGTGGCAGCCGATACATTTGTCCAAATTCAGCACCATGCCGATTTGCGCTCTGATTTTCATATTGTGTTCCTTCAAGTGGTTTTTCAGGTAGCCTTTTGCAGCCGGTTGCAAGCCTGTTGAGGCTACCTGAAAATTTGTTATGCCTTTTCGAATCCTGCTTTGGGGCTGATGATGGAAACCAGGATGCAGTCTTGCCCGCCTTCCTTGCCGTTGTTGCGTGCGCCGTGGATTTGGTGGTCGCCCACCACCACGGCTTCGCCGGCGCGGATGATGCGGCCGCTTTGCGCGTCGTCCACCAGCTCGGCTTCGCCCTGCAACACAATCCAAATGTCCACGCCGTGCGGGTGGCGGTGGGCGGGCAGCATGGTTTGCGGCGGAATCTGCCACAGCACCATGTTGTCGTGCGGGTCTTGGTGCAGCACGGTGCGCACAGCTTCGGCGGAACCTTCTTTCAAGTAGTCGGCAAAATGGATAATCTGCGGCAGTTTCATGGTTTTATTCCTCATATTCGATTTTCAGGTAGCCTTTTCGGTTTTCAGGTAGCCTGTTGATGCAGGAGGTTACCTGAAAAACTTTGCAGCCTTACTCGGCGGGTTCGTCCATCCAGTCGATGTCTTTCATCTTGCGGACAATCACCCATTCGTCGCGGTTGGAGCCGACCGTGCCGTAGTAGTTGAAGCCGTAGGCCAGCTGGGCGTAGCCGCCGATGAGGTGGGTGGGGTTCAGCACAGCTTTGGTAACGGAATTGTGGATGCCGCCGCGTTTTTTGGTGGTTTCCGCCGCGGGAGTGTGCACCAGTTTTTCCTGGGCGTGCGGCATCACAATCATGGTTTCGGGAATGCGCTGGCTCACAATCACGCGGCAGGCAATCGAACCGTTGGTGTTGAACACTTCCACCCAGTCGTTGTCCACCAGCCCGGCCTTTTTGGCGTCGATTTCGGAAATCCACACGTGCGGGCCGCCGCGCGAGAGCGTGAGCATGCGCAGGTTTTCCGAATAGGTGCTGTGGATGCCCCATTTCTGGTGCGGGGTGAGGAAGTTGAGCGTGATTTCCGGGTTGCCGTTGGGCATTTTGCCCAAGAGCTGCTTGGTGGTTTTGGTGTCCACGGCGGGGCGGTACACGCAGAAGCCCGCGCCGAAATCGCGCATCCATTTGTGGTCTTGGTAGAACTGCTGGCGGCCGGTGAGCGTGCGCCACGGAATCAGCTCGTGCACGTTGGTGTAGCCGGCGGTGTAGCACACTTCTTCGCTTTCCACGCCCGACCAAATCGGCGAGGTAACGATTTTGCGCGGCTGGGCCACGATGTCGCGGAAGCGGATTTGCGTGTGCTCGCTGCTGTTGATCAGGTGCGTATGGTCGCGGCCGGTGTTTTTGCTCAGCGCCTGCCAGGCTTTTTTGGAAACGTGGCCGTTGGTTTCCGGCGCCAGCGTGAGGATCATCTCGGCGGCATCGATGGCGGTTTCCAGCTTGGGCTGGCCCTTGCCCGCGCCTTCTGGCTGCACGCCGTTGAGTTTGCGCAGGAATTCCACTTCGTGCTTGGTGTCCCAAGCCATGCCTTTGCCGTTGTTGTTCACTTTTTCCAGCAGGGGGCCGACGGCGGTGAATTTTTCATACACTGCGCCGTAGTCGCGCTCCACCACGGTCATGGCCGGCATGGTTTTGCCCGGAATCGGCTCGCATTCGCCCAGCTTCCAGTCTTTCGGGTCGAAGGGCTGGCCGAGCTCCTGCGGGCTGTCGTGCATCAGCGGGGTGAGCACGATGTCTTTGCGCACGCCGAGGTAATCCTTGGCCAGCTCGCTGAATTTTTTGGCCAGGCCTTTGTAGATTTCCCAGTCGGATTTGCTCTGCCACAGCGGCTGCACGGCTTCGGTGAGCGGGTGGATGAAGGGGTGCATGTCGGACGTGTTCAAGTCGTCTTTTTCATACCAGGTGGCGGTGGGGAAAATCACGTCGCCATACAGGCAGGTGGTGTTCATACGGAAATCGAGCAGGGCAAACAGGTCCAGCTTGCCTTCCACGCCGTCGCGCTGCTTCACTTCGGTGGGTTTCAGGCAGTCTTCTTCGTTGCTCAATAGGCCGTTTTGCGTGCCGAGCAGGTATTTGAGGAAGAATTCGTGGCCTTTGCCGGAAGAACCCAAAATGTTGGAGCGCCACACAAACATATTGCGCGGCCAGTTTTTCGGGTTTTCCGGATCGTCGCACGACATATCCAGCGTGCCTTCCTTCAGGCCTTTCACCACATAATCCACCGGATTCATGCCGGCTTTTTCGGCCGCGTCGGTTACGTCCAGCGGGTTGGTTTCCAGCTGCGGTGCGCTCGGCGTCCAGCCCATGCGGGCGGCTTTGGCGTGGTAGTCGATCATGGTGAGACGGCGCATGTCGTCGCCGGCGTCGGTGGTGAGCAGCTCGTCGGCGGATACGGTTTCGTGGCGGTATTGGCCGGTGTGGCCGTAGAAGAAGGCGGTGCCGGCCATCTGGCGCGCGGGGCGGTGCCAGTCGAGCGCGAAGGTGAGCGGCGCCCAGCCGGATTGCGGGCGCAGTTTTTCCTGGCCCACATAGTGGCACCAGCCGCCGCCGGATTTGCCGATGGTGCCGCACATCATCAGCATATTGATGATGCCGCGGTAGTTCATGTCGAGGTAGTACCAGTGGTTGATGCCGGCGCCCACGATAATCATCGAGCGGCCCTTGGTGTCGTGCGCGTTTTGCGCAAACTCGCGGGCTACCTGAATTACCTGTTCGGCTTTCACGCCGGTGTGTTTTTCCTGCCATTTCGGCGTGTAGGGCTTGTCGTCGAAATAATCTTTGGCCACGTTTTCGTCGCCCAAGCCGTTGTCCACGCCGTATTGCGCCACCAGAAGGTCGAACACGGTGGCCACCAACTGGCTGCTGCCGTCGGCCAGGGTGATGCGTTTCACCGGCACTTTGCGGAAGGTTTTTTCTTCGTCGAATTCGCCACCGAAGTAGTCGAAGCCGACGCGCACCACATCATCGGCGCACGTTTTCAGCGACAAAGCCGCCTGAACGTCTTGCTCATCCTGCGCCTTGGTTTCCAGATTCCACTTGCCGCTACCGTCCCAACGGAAGCCGATGGAGCCGTTGGGCAGCATCAGGCTGTCGGTTTTTTCGTTCCACGCCAGCACTTTCCAGTCGGGGTTTTTCTCTTCGCCGAAATTGCCGCCCAGCTGCGAGGCGCGCAGGGTGTATTCGGGGCGGTAGCCTTCACCGTCTTCTTTCAGGCACACCAGCACCGGCATATCGGTGAGGCGGCGGCAGTAGTCTTGGAAATAGTCGGATGGATTGTCGATATGGAATTCTTTGAGGATAACGTGCCCCATCGCCATCGAGAGCGCGGCGTCCGTACCTTGGCGCGGCGCCAGCCAGATGTCGCTGAACTTGGCCATTTCGCCGAAGTCGGACGATACGGCCACGGTTTTGGTGCCTTTGTAGCGCACTTCGGTGTAGAAATGGGCGTCGGGGGTGCGGGTCATCGGGATGTTGGAACCCCACACCAAAAGATAATTGGAGTTGTACCAATCGGCGGATTCGGCCACGTCGGTTTGCTCGCCCCAAGTTTGCGGCGAAGCGGGCGGCAGGTCGCAATACCAGTCGTAGAAGGAGAGCGGCACGCCGCCGATGAGGCCGAGATAGCGCGCGCCGGCAGCATAGCTCACCATCGACATGGCGGGAATCGGTGAGAAGCCGATGATGCGGTCAGGGCCGTATTTCTTGATGGTGTAGCAGTTGGCCGCTGCCACCATTTCATAAGCTTCGTCCCAGTTGGAGCGCACGAAGCCGCCCAGGCCGCGCTGGGATTTGTAGGATTTGGCGCGCTCGGGGTCTTCCACAATCCATTTCCAGGCTTCGATGGGGTCTTTGGTTTGGCGTGCTTCGCGCCACAATTCGGCCAGCGCGCCGCGCATCATCGGATATTTGATGCGCTGGGCGGAATACACATACCAGCTAAAGGAGGCACCGCGCGGGCAGCCACGCGGCTCGTGGTTCGGCAGGTCGGGGCGGGTGCGCGGGTAGTCGGTTTGCTGGGTTTCCCAGGTGATGATGCCGTTTTTAACGTAGATTTTCCACGAGCACGAACCGGTACAGTTCACGCCGTGGGTGGAGCGGGCCACTTTGTCGTGCGACCAGCGGCTGCGGTAGGCGTCTTCCCACTTGCGGTCTTCGGTGGTGAGGATGCCGTGCCCGTTGGCAAACGGCTCGCGTTTCTGCTTGAAGAAGGTGAGGCGGTCTAGGAAATGGCTCATGTTCTATCCCTGTCGTTATTAGGCTTTGCCAACGAATGCCGTGCAGCGGCAGCGCCGTGCAAAGCTTGTCTCAAAACCGGTTATAAGTGCTTGGAGTATAGAGGAGGAGCAGGGCAAAAAATATGCTTCCAACAGGTTTAAGCGCCATGCATTGGGCTAGGGGCGGCCTACGCCGAAAGGAGTATACCCACCTGCCGTTTCGGCTTAGGGCGGCGGCGGGAATACCGGCGCGGCGGAGAAATCGGTTAAGATGGCCGCGTTTCCGTTTAACATCAAAGAGGCATTCCAGCATGAAAACCAGCGCACGCAACCAGCTTCCCGGCCAGATTAAAGCCGTCAAACACGGCCCGGTGAGCAGCGAAATCACCTTGCAGCTGGCCAACGGCGTCGAGCTTGTGGCCAGCATCACCGAAGAGAGCTGCCGCGAACTCGGCCTGGCCGAAGGCGGCATGGCCACCGCACTCATCAAGGCGGGCAGCATCATCGTGGCCACCGACCTGCACCCGATGAAACTTTCCGCGCGCAACCAGTTTCACGGCATCATCACCCAAGTGGAGCGCGGCGCGGTGAATTCCATCGTGGGCATCGACATCGGCGGCGGCCTCACCCTCACCGCCGGCATCACCATGCACAGCGCCGAAACGCTCGACCTGCACCCCGGCCAGCGCGCCACTGCCGTGTTTAAGGCCGGCAGCGTGATTTTGGGCGTGCTGGCATAACGCGCGGCCAAGCGGAAAGGCTACCTGAAAACCGAACGCCTCGATTTTTCAGGTAACCTTTCCGCTTGTGCGGGCGGCTATCATGCGGTTTTATTGCGAATATTGCGGGGAAGGGCTTATGTTTGACTGGCTTGATAGGCTTTATCTGATTGATTTCCTATATCTCTTGTTACTAGCTGCCGGCTGCTACCGCTACCGCGACGGCTGCCGTCGGCTGCGGCGCGCACAGCAGGAAGACACGCGCTACACCCAAATCCCCGACGCGGACACGGTGGCATGGTGGCGCAAGGCTTCCCTGCTGGATAAGCAGTTTGGCATCTTTTTTAAACGCTACGGGCAGTTCCTTATTGCCGTATCGCTGTTCAACCTGCTGCTGAATCGGAAAACCGGGCTGGAAATCCCGCTGAACGGGTTTACGATTGCTTTCGGGTTCTGTATTACCATTGCGCTCGTTATCGGTGCGGGCGTGATGGGGGATGGCGCGTCGCGGAATTGTAACAATACCCCCTATAAAGGCGAAGGCAGTGAAAAAAAACGGGCTCGATTTTGCCAAGCACAAAACCCATGTGCTGAAGCGCTATGAAATCCAGTCTTTCCGGCCGAGGGAAGAGTGGCAGCAGAAACCGATTTGGCAGCACGAATTCATGGTGCTGGATTCCTTCAAAGGGGATATTGAGATGATGTTGAAAGGCATCCGCTGGGTTAAACCCGGCGCGGTGCTGTATTACGGCTCTTGGCTGGTGCTGATTGTCGTTACCACGGGCTACCATCTTTATGTGTTCTGCTACAGCCCGGCCTAAGCCACCAGCCAAGCGGAAAGACTACCTGAAAACCAAAAGCCTCGATTTTTCAGGTAGCCTTTCCAATCCCAAGTGAGGCTACCTGAAAACTTTAGCCGCAAGCAAATCAAATCAAAACAGGCCGCAAGGATAAAACGCTTATCCTGCGGCCTGTTTGCCTTGCCGAACGCGGCAGACCAGGGTTTACGCCCGCTCCCCGCCGCACACGCGGCATTTGGGGTTTTTCGGGATGGCGAAGTGCTGCCAGCGGCCGGAGAGGGCGTGGTAGCAGCGCAGCACGCCGGGTTCGGCGGGCAGACCGAGCAGGATTTTCAGCGCGTCGGCGGCTTGGCTGCTGCCGATGATGCCCACCAGCGGGGCGAATACGCCGAACAGGGCGCAGGCGCCGTCGCCGGCCTGTTCGCTGTCGAAGAGGCAGGCGTAGCAGGGCTGGCCGGGCAGGTCGGGGCGGTATACGGTGATTTGGCCGTCGAAGCGGGTGGCGGCGCCGGAGACGAGCGGGGTGCGGGTGGCGCAGGCGGCGGCATTGAGGGCTTGGCGGGTGGCGAAGTTGTCGCTGCAATCGAGCGCGACTTGGCATTGGGGCAGCAGGCGCAGCAGCTCGGCCTCGCCCAATTTGCCATAGGTTTCGATTTGGCAGGCGGGGTTGAGCTGTTTCAGGTGGCCTGCCATGGCGTCGGCTTTGGGGCGGCCGATGTCGGCTTCGCGGTAGGTGATTTGGCGCTGGAGGTTGGTGTCGTCGATGAGGTCGTGGTCGGCAATCAGCAGGCGGCCCACGCCGGCGGCGGCCAGATAGGGCAGGGCGGCGCTGCCCAGCCCGCCGCAGCCGAGCACGAGCACGCTGGCATCGAGCAGCTTTTGCTGGCCTTCGATGCCGATTTCGTCGAGGAGGATGTGGCGGCTGTAGCGCAGCAGTTGGCGGTCGTTCATGGCGGTGTGGGCAGGGTGCTTGGGGGAGCGGATTATAGCGTGGAATGCGCTGCTGCGACTTGCCGTGTAGCATTCATATTGCCCTGCGGCTTCGTTGCCGTGCCTTGATTTAAATCGAATTCACTATAGAATGGAGTTCCTTATCGACAGAAGGAGGTTTAAATGAAAGCAGCCAACTACTTATTGCCTTTGGCCACCGCAGCCTTGCTGGGCGCGTGCTCGAGCGGGGGCGGTATGCCGCGCGGGCAGCAAACGGCGGATTACAAAATGGAAGTGGCAGGCGGGGTGCAGGCCGAGGTGGGGCGCAGCGCGGCCGCTTCGAGCTACCGCTACGGCTTCGGCATCCGCCTGAAAAACGCGCCGCGCGTGGCTTCGGTACGCATTGAGCGCACCCGAGGCGGCGAGCTTGGCGTGGTGTTTGACGACAGCCGCAGCCCCACCACCGCCACCAAAGGCTGGCAGCGCCACGCCGACGGCTCGCGTTCCTACCTCTACAACAACGGCGACGGCACCTACGATTGGATCGGCCAAACCGCCGCCCGCAGGCTCACGCCGCAGCAGGCGCCGTGGCTCTACCAATCCGGCACCACCCACCAGCAATACCGCATCACCATCCGCGATTTGCAGGGCAAAGAAACCGTGTTGCTGCAAGACACCGCCATCCCGCCCGCGCAGAAACAGTCTATCCTGAGGCTGTGGGAAGGCCGCGGCAGGGCGCGGCGCTAGTTGGCCGAAGGGCTGGATATTGGAAGGCTACCTGAAAACGCATGGATTGTTTTTCAGGTAGCCTTTGGTTGTGGCCGGATGCGCAGCACGGCCTTATTTAGCAAACCCGTCCAGCGCCTGCCAAGCCTGCGGCAGCTCAGTAAAGCCGTCGGAAGCCAGGAAATGCCCGGCATCGGGCACGGTTATCACGCGTGCGCCCAATGCGTTGGCCAGCTTCATGCTTTCGGCCGGGGCGACAATCGGGTCGTTGGCGCTGATGATGCAGGCGATGTTGGCCGTCATGCGGCGGACGGCCGGCAAATCGAGCCGGGCCTGCCCCACATAGCGGTCGATCGAATAGCCTTCGATTTCGGGCAGCCGGGGCAGCTTCCCGGCAAAGCCGGACACCAACACCAAACCGCCGATTTCGGGCGGGCGGGTGTGAGAAAGATAATGCAGCAGGCTGATGTTGCCCAAGCTGTGGGCGATGAATAAATCATCTGGCTGCGGCATGCCGATGTGTTCGGCGAGCGTGCGCTGCCAAGCCTGAAAATCGGCGTGGCGGCTATCGGGCAGCGCGGGCACGTCCACGTTGTAGCCGCGTGCTTTCAGGCCGGCCGAAAGGCGGGCAAACCAATGGTCGTCGGGGGTGGCGCCCCAGCCGTGGATGATGAAGGCGCGTTGGGTGCGGGCTGTTTGTTTGGCACGGGGCAGCGCGCAGGCGGATAATGCCAGCGCGGCGGTTAGGCAGAATTGGCGTCGGTTCATGGCGTCTCCTTAGAAAATCACGTCTTCCCGCGCCAGCCACAAATACGATTCGGCGTGGTTCACAAAGCGGCGTTCGTCTTCATACAGCCGCCGGCTGGCGGCTTGGGCGGCGGGTGTGCTGCGTGCCGCCTGCATTTGCGCCAGGCTGTGCCACCACACTTCGCCCAGCCCGTCGAAAGGGTAGGCCAAGGTGCCGCGTGATTTTGCCAAGCCTTGCTGGACGGCATCATCAGGCAGCAGCACGGTTTGGGCGTAGCGCGCAATGCCCAAGTCTTCGCGCAGTTCGGCCACCAGCGGCGCATGGTGGTGACTCCAGTAGTGTAAAAATGCTTCGCGGCTGATGGCGGGCAGCCGTTTGACGCACATGCAGAGTTTGATCATGAGGTGCTCCGTTTGGTTTAGAATCGCCATTTTGAACCCTGACACAATGCAAAGGTCAAGCATGAAAATCGGCGAATTTGCCCAAGCCTGCGGCAGCAGCGTGCGCATGATTCGGTTTTACGAAAGACTGAATCTGATTTCCCCCAAGCGCGGCGGCAACGGCTACCGCATTTATGATGCAGGCGATGTGGCCGTGGTGCGCAAAATCGTGCTGCTCAACAAAACCGGCGTGCCGCTCAAAGACCTTGCCCTGATGAGCGACTGCCTGCGCGATGAACCGCAGGATTTCTGCGCCGCACTGCGCGGCAGGCTGGCCGAACGTTTGGCGGCGATAGACGGGCAGATTAATGATCTGCGGCAGAGTAAGGCTTTGCTGGCGGAGCTGTTGGGCAAGTAAGGCGGCAGGCTGAGGCTACCTGAAAAATTGCCCGGCACCGATTCGAGCCAAGCAATAAAGGCTACCTGAAAATTTCAGCTTCGCAGAAACTCGCGCAGCTCGTTTTCAGGTAGCCTGCCTAATCCTTCCGGCCTATGCCGGAATAACTATTGTCGGGCAAAACCCGCTTGCTAGAATTTGCCGCCGTATTTTCAGGTAGCCTCAAGCATTGCCGGGCTGCCGCCCGCAGATCATGTTCATCAGGAGAAAACCATGCCCCGCTTCCCCCGACTTGCCCTGGCCGCCGCGCTGCTGTGCGCCGCGCCGTTGGCCTTGGCCAAAGACCTCACCGTATCCGCTGCCGCCAGCCTGAAAGAGGCGTTTCAGGAAATCAATGCCGCCTACGGCCGCGCCCATCCCGGCACGCAAATCCGGCTGAACACCGCCGCTTCCGGCGTGCTACTGCAACAATTGGTGCAGGGCGCGCCGGTGGACGTGTTGGCCACCGCCGACCAGGAAACGATGGACAAGGCCGCCGAAGCCAAGGTCATCGCCCCGGCCACGCGCCGCACCTTCGCGCTGAACGATTTGGTGCTGATTCAGCCAAACCGCGCCGCCTTCCGCGTGAGCCGTTTGCAGGATTTGGCCAACGCGCAGGTGCAGCGCGTGGCGGTGGGCAACCCGGCCAGCGTGCCGGCCGGCCGCTACACCAAGGCTGCGCTGGAAAAAGCCGGGCTGTGGAACGCGGTGGGCGCGAAGATGATTGCCACGCAAAACGTGCGCCAGGCGCTGGATTATGTGTCGCGCGGCGAGGTGGACGCGGGCTTTGTGTACCGCACCGATGCCATGCTGATGCGCGACAAGGTGCGCATCGTGCGCGCCGTGCCGCTGGAAACGCCGGTGTCCTACGCGATTGCCGTTACCGCTTCCAGCAAAGAAGCCGCCGAAGCGGCGCGCTATCTGGATTTTATCCGCTCGCGCGAAGGCCGCCGCATTTTGCAGAAATATGGGTTTAACCCGGCCGTGCGTTGAATTGGAATATCCGGCAAAGGCTACCTGAAAAAGCACATTGCGTTTTCAGGTAGCCTGTTGCCATTGATTTAATTGAAGGAATTTGAGTGTTGCAAGACGTATTGCCCGCGCTGCTGCTGTCGCTGAAGGTGTCGTTTTGGGCCAGCGGGCTAAACCTGCTCTTGGGTGTGGCCTGCGGCTGGCTGTTGGCGCGCCGCCGCTTTTTCGGGCGTGACCTGCTGGACGTGCTGCTCACGCTGCCGATGGTGCTGCCGCCCACCGTGTTGGGCTACTACCTTCTGGTGCTGTTCGGGCGCAACGGCGCGCTCGGGCAATGGCTGCGCGAATATTTCGGCCTGAGCCTGATTTTCACCTGGCAGGGCGCGGTGCTGGCGGCGATGGCGGTTACCTTCCCGCTCATCTGCAAGCCGGCGCGGGCAGCGTTTGAAGAAGTGAACCCGCAATTGGAGCAGGCGGCGCGGGTGCTCGGGCTGCCCGAATGGGCGGTGTTTTTGCGGGTAACCCTGCCGTTGGCCTGGCGCGGCATTTTGGCCGGGCTGCTTCTGGCCTTTGCCCGCGCCCTGGGCGAATTCGGTGCCACGCTGATGATTGCCGGCAGCATTCCGAACCAAACGCAAACGCTCTCCATCGCCGTGTATGAAGCCGTGCAGGCGGGCGATGATGCGCTGGCGGGCAAGCTGGTGCTGCTGATTTCCGCGGTGTGCGTGGTCGTGTTGTGGAGCGTGAACCGCTTGGGCGGGGCAAGGGGGCGGGCATGAGCGCTGCGCCGGTGTTCGATTTCGCCTTCGCCCTGCAAATTTCCGGCGGCGGGCAAACCTTCGATTTAAACTGCCGCTGCCAAAGCCGCGCCAAACGGCTGGCCATCGTGGGCGCATCCGGCTCGGGCAAAAGCCTCACCCTGCAATTGCTGGCCGGGCTCCTGCGCCCGCAGGCCGGGCATGTGCGCATCAACGGCGCCTGCTACGGCGACACTGCGCGCAAGCTCTGGCTGCCGCCGCAGCAGCGGCAGGCCGGGCTGGTGTTTCAGGATTACGCCCTGTTCCCGCACCTTACCGTGGCGCAAAACATCGCCTTCGGCCTGAAGCGCAGCTGGCCCACGCCCGGGCACAAACAGGCCGCGCGGCTGGCCGCCTTCTGGCTGGACAAAATGCAGCTTGAACGCGTGGCCGCGCACTATCCGCACCAGATTTCCGGCGGCCAGCGCCAGCGCACAGCCCTGGCCCGCGCCTGCATCGCCCGCCCGCGCTGGCTGCTGCTGGACGAACCCTTCGCCGCCCTCGACACCGGCCTGCGTGCCCAAATGCGCCAATGGCTGCTCGCGCTGCAACAGGAGCTCGACCTCCCCATGCTGCTCATCACCCACGATCCGCAAGACAGCGCCGCGCTGGCCGAAGAAGTGGCCGAAATGGTGGCAGGGCGCTTGATGCACGGCGTGGCAGAATAACGGCTGCACAGCGGTAAAAGGCTACCTGAAAAATCGCCGCATCATTTTTCAGGTAGCCTTTTCCGCCACCGCCCGCTGCACGCCCCAAATAGAAGCCAACACCAACGCAAACCCCGCCAGCGATTTGCCGTCCATCCCCTGCCCCAAAAACAGCCAGCCCAACACAAAAGCACACACCGGGCTGAGCAATCCCAACGAAGATACGGCAGCAGGCGGTAGCCTCGCAATGCCGTCAAACCACAGTGCATAAGCCAACACCGCACCAAACAGGCAAAGATATAAATAACCGCCGATATTGGCAACAGTCAAATGTGGCAGCGGCGGCTCGGCAAGCAGGGCAACGGGCAGCAGAAACACGCCGCCAATCAGAAGCTGCCAGCCGGTAAACGCCAGCACGGGCAGCGACGTTTGGCGGTGTTTGGACAGATAAACGCCCAAAGCCATCGCCGCCGCGCCCGCCAGTGCCGCCGCAATTCCCGCCGCGTCATAGCGTGCCGTGGGCGACAAAACCAATAGTGCAATCCCCGCCACACCCGCCGCCGACCAAGCCCAAGCCGCTTTGGGCGGCATGGTTTTTCCAATCAGCCAGGTAAACACCAGCACCATCAGCGTCTGCGTGGAACTCAATACCGCCGCCAAACCGCCAGGCAGCCGGTACGCCGCCACAAACAGCATGGCTTGGAAAAAGCCGATATTCAAAAACCCGAGCAGCAAAACCGTCGCCCATTCCCCGCACTTGGGCATTTTCCTTGTCCACAAAAGCAGCAAAAGCCCCGCCGGCAACACGCGTATCAGCGCGGCGGTAAACGGGCGGTCGGGCGGCAGAAATTCGGTGGTAACCAGATAAGTGCTGCCCCAAATCAAGGGAGCGAGCGCGGTGGTGAGGATGGCGAGGGGGCGGCTTTGCATGGCGTTTTCCTGCGGTTTGGGCTTTCAGACGATCTTTCAAGCCGAACGTTGTCTGAAAAGTGCGGTCAAAATTTGGGGCTGACGTAGATTAGCCCTAAATTCCACACCATCTCCGCAGGATTTTAAGCTGCCGGGACGGTGTGCCGAAGTTAAACCGAAATTCGCATTCTTTCAAGAACAGCGGGAAAGATTTGCTATCGATTCCGTTGTATTTGCGTAAGACGCGTTTTGCCTGACTCCAGAAATTCTCAATGTCGTTGATGTGGTTTTGACGGTCTGCAAATTCCTTGGAATGGTTAATACGGTGATGGATAAAACCACTCACGTCCAACTTGTCGTAACTGCTCAGGCTGTCGGTATAAACAATGCTGTCCGGCATGATTTTCTTTTTGATGACAGGCAGTAACGTTTCAGACTTGGCGTTATAGGCAGTAACGATTTGCATGTAGAAAGAACTGAAGGTTAAATATCTTTTGCTGCTTTCAGGCAGCCTATCCTTCACACTTATCCATTCTGGTCGAGCTGCTTTGGCTTGCCAGCCTTCCCATTTGTACTGCGTGCCGAGGCGGCTGTATTCGTCGCCTACTCGTTCCGTCTGCGGATTGGTTGGATATAGCTCAGCCATCCATGCCTCAAACGCCTTGCGTTCTTCGATTCTTTCGGGTGTCATTGCACATCCTCCTCTTTCACGAATATGCCGTCTTTCATCACGCCGCGCCGGTCTTTGATTTCGTCATAGGCTTGGGCGATGCAGTCCTCAATTTTCAGGCCGTTCTGTGCCGCCAGGATAGTCAGCACGACTACGCAATCGCCGATGCTGTCAGCGATACGGCGGCGCGGGCGGCCACGGGAAATATCGGCGGCCAGTTCGCCGGTCTCTTCTACGAGCTTGGCCAGCTGTCGGAAACTGTCGCTGCCTGCGATAAGGTTGCGGGCTTCTGCCCATTCGCGGATTTGGGTAAATGTTTTCATGGTTGCTCCTTATGCAACGAATAAATCGCCCTGTTTGGATGCGTTGGCTAAATTCTGCACAGCTTGATTGAAATAGCTTTCTTTCAATTCCGCGCCGATAAACCTGCGCCCCATCTCTAAGGCTACAAAGCCTTCTGAACCAATGCCGACAAATGGGGATAGCACGATATCGCCGGGGTTTGTCCATAAGTCCACGCCCCTGCGGATTACGTCTAATTGCAGTGGGCAGATATGCCTTTCATCGTCATGCTCTCTTGCGCTGCGATATTGCAGCGTGTCAGATGGGTCAATGTCCATCCATATCGGGCTGGCGACTTTTTGCCATTTATCCACGGGGTATTGTTCTGGGTTGTGGATGACTTTATCGGTGATGTCGCCGGGGGGTGCGCATGGTAATCAGATAATCAGGGATGCCTTAGCGGCACATGCTGGCATTCGTGCGCACGGTTTTATGCAGCAGCCCGAGTGCTTTAGTGCGCTGCATGGCGGTAACGGGGTCTTTCCAGATGCCTTCGATGGCAAACAGTTGGCTAAGTTTCCCGTTTGGCTCGGTTTCGTAAATGTGTATGGCAGCAGCGGCAAGGCCGGCAACCATGCCCAGAATATCGCCCGCGCTGACGGGGTGTTGCTTTGCAATTAACTCTTGGCTTTTGCTCATTTCTAATCTTTCCGTTTATTCCCTGTCCGTTTGATGGCGGCTGGAAGGTGGTTTAAATTGCGGCGGCCGGCTTCGATGCGTTCGCTCATCTGTTGGTAAAATTTGTTCTGGCAGTCGGTAATGGCGGCGGTTTCGGTGATGGGGAATATATACTCAGCGTATATAACTACGCCGCGCTTGGTCTTTAATCCCTTCCACTCGTGCGCCTCTTTCGTGGAGGGGCTGGTGAGAATGCGGCGATGCTCTAGGCTGATAGTTACTTTCCCAGGGCGGGGTTTGTTGTAGCGGGTGATGACTTGCATTACTTCCCCTCCGGCTCATACACCACACCGCGCATAATCTGCACGTCGTCCATCTCTTGATATTGCCGCTCCAGTTCGGCGGCCTCTTGTGAGGCTTGGCGGTCTAGCTTGGCTACCCGTTCGGCGGCAGTCTCTGTTTGGACTGTTTGTAAATACTGGTCTTGGCTGTCTAGGGTGGGCATGGCGACAAAGGCCGCGCCCATAAAAATAGCCGCTATCCAAGCGGCGATATGGGTTTTCATTTTTAGGTCTCCATGAAAAAGCCGCCTCTTGTGAGACGGCTCAAAGCTATTATTTCTTAGATGTTAAGGACTACCTCTCTTCGCTGATCCATTTTTCAGCTAACCATTCAAATTCGCAGAATAACTTATCGTTATTATTGTTTAACTTACGCAATTCCATGATATATGGCTTGAGGGCATGCCAATCATTGATGACACTACTTCGGCTCATGCGCTTATATACAGCTTCATCAAAAATATTTTCTTTGATGCCAACACAAATAAACTCTATCGAGTTCAGAACATCAAGAACGACAATATTCTTGTTCTCGTGTTCCCCCTTCTCTGATATTTTGCACGCCAAAGCAGTAAAATTTTCTCCGTTGCGGCGCATATTGAGATATTTTTGCCGCTGTTCACGGTAATGCTGATTGCTATTATTGGAAATAAGGAGGGCTACCGTGGATTTTTGCTGATTTTGCCGTTTGGATAGTGTTACTTGTGCATACGCAAAAATGGCTAGATACACTGTTGCGATACATGTACCTAGCCCTGCTATTAAATTTAAAAAGCCCATTTAGACTTCCCAGCCCTCTGAGTAAATATGTTTCATTGCAAACTCCTTATTTTAAAGTTAAAAATATAAGTTGCTGCTTTCACCAACAACATACCCGTGAGATGTTTTGTAATTTTTGCTACTCCTGCTTTGGCTAATAATATACGTCATCGCTAAACTATTTTCAAGAATTGCCTATGTAAAGGTGCAGGCGCTCGGTAGTTAGAGGGGGATTACCCTTACAAGGAGTTCAGCCGCCGCCTGCTGCCGGTGTTTTGCCCCACCGCCGGTTGGGGGGATGCTCTCTCGCTGCCAGTTATTTTCAGGTAGCCCGCCGTTGGGCGGGCGTATCGTGTCAGGCGGCGCGTTGCCGCTCCCATCTCTCATCCTCGGCCTCATCCGCGAGTATGGCTTCGGCTCGTTTGAGCAGGATGCTGCGTATCTCGTTTTGGCTGTCTCGGCTGAGCTCGTTGATAATCTCGTCAAGCCGCGTTACTTCCAACAAGTCGGCGGCGCGTTGTACGATTGGAACGGCCTGCTCGAGGTCGCCGTCTATGCTGATGTTCATGCTACTCTCCTAATAATCTTGGTAATCGCGCTCGAAGCGGGCTTCATCTTCGCGCTCGCGCCGTACTGCTTCGGCTTCGCGCTCGAGGATTTCTTCGGCCATCTCCAGCACGATTCGCCTTACTTCGTCTTGGGCGGCGAGGCTGAGGCGGGGCATGATGTCGCTGAGGATGCTCTCCTCTGTCATCTCGTCTGCCTTGCTGCGCGGTAGTGGCCTTGCTGGCTGCCCCGTCAGCCACCTGTTCCGCCGCCGTGAGTTTGGTTTGCAGTTGCTGCAACTGCTTTTTTAATTCCGCCAACTCACCGGCGGGGACACCGCCACCCGATCCAGCTTTCTCTAACTTCTCTACCCGCTCTGCCAAAGCAGTAGCAGCATCCTTAATCTGCTTCAATTCTTCGGCGGATGCACCGCCGCCGGCTGTCTTTAACTTTTCCGCAACCTCGGTAAAGTTGTCGTTACATTTCTGAAACCCAACGCGAATACTGTCGCCGCCCGTCCCGTCGGGCAGGCTGCCTAAATTGACTTGTTCCATATTGTCTCCAATAAAAAAGACCCGTCAGGGTCTCAGTAGTGATGCGCCTATACCGGCAACCGGCACAAAATCCAGTTTTCCGGGACGTATTCCGGCGGGTTGTACACGTTGCTGTTGTGTTTGAGCGAAACGTATTTGTACACTTCCAGCCTGTCGTCGCTATGGCGGTAGCCGTGGTTGGCCCAGAACGGGAAAATATCCGCCAAATCTTCCTCGGTCGAATCTAGGACTTCATCAATCAATTCCAACCATCCCAGCCGGGCGCTGACTTCTTGCTGAATTTCTTTTTGCGCCTCCACATCCCAACCGCCCCAGGTTTCAAACTCACGCTGCGATTCCGCCTCATTGAACGCTTCGCGGTAACGCTGGCGGGCTTGCTGCCGTTTCATTGCTTCATCCGGTGAGTAGTCCGGGTTCGGTATCGTCATAGTCACCGGGTCGCGCTTGAATAGCACGTTGGCCACCCGCTGCAAATTCCATGTATTACGGAATACCCAGTCGCCTACTCGGTCTAAAACCGTCGGGCTGCCCAGCATCTCGTCCCGCGACATATTGTACTGCGGGGCGTAGTAATCCCACCCCATTGCCTTGTACGCATCCGACATCCGCGGCGAAACCGTCGGGTTCCACGGCGCACCGCGATAATCGTCGGGCACCCTTGGAGCATTCACGCGCAGCGGGGCGTTGGAGAAGGAACGTTCCAGCATACTGTGCGAGCCAGCACCGCCAACCGCATTCATCAACCCGCCGCCCGGCAGCTTGAACTGCCCGGCGCTGCCGTGGGCTAGCGGATTGCATACCTGCCGGTAATCATGACCGCCGGTAATGGTGTAGATGCAACCATTGGTACCGGGCACCCCTTTCACGGTGATGGCCTGCCCTTTGCGGGTCTCTTCGCTATTGGACAACAAGCGCAGATACGGGCGGGCGTTGTTGAACACCTCGTAGCGCAACGGTTTGTCGGGGTCTCCTTCAAATAATTCGGACAGTTGCCGGCGGTGTGTTGCATCACCCTCTTTGACCTGCCGCCTCAGCCGCCACAGGGTCGGCAGCGTGTGCGCCGGCATCGCCACATACTGCGCCCGGGGGATATTCCCCATTTCCAGCGGTGCGCCACGGTGGCTGTGCCCGAACATATCCGACCGCTCTTCCGAAGTTATCACGTACTTAATCGGCATCGGCTCATAACGGTAGGCTACCAAACCATAGGATGGCGGCGGCTCTACCGTGGAGCATTGGGCAAAGTATTCCCAAGGCACCCCGGCCAAATCGTAGAAATGCACCGTAAGCTCGGTATTGGCCGTCATTTCGACATACAGCCAGCCACCGACACAAGACACCAAACCAAACCCGTCTGTGGGCGAAGTGATATTGTTTTTATCTAAAATCGTGCTGCGGAAAGTCATGGTTACCGGTAGGCCGGTGGCCACCGGTCCAACTCCCACGCCCGAACGGAAGGCCGCCAACTGGTACTGCGGGAATTGCGGGTCATTCTGCCCATTCGGCGCGTGATTAAGCAGGTTGGCTAACTGTATATCCTGCCCGGAAAATACCGACCACACCAAACGCTCGGCCTTGTCGAACTTGTCGCCATCGTAGCCGCTGCCCCAGCCGTGGATTACTGCCGGCAATAAACCAGTAGTGCCCGGACCGGTAGCACCATATAGTGAGAACTCGTAGCGGTAGGTTTTCTCCGTCACTATATCTCCGCCAGATTCACGGAACGGGCGGCGGCTACGACCCGAATCACGCATAAAGTTGGCAATTCCCCGGGCACGGAGCGAATCTAAAGTTATGTTTAAACTGCGATCGCCCAATCCACCACAATGGTATAGACCCGTCCTTGTCGTTTCAGGATGCCGAATACCACTACCTTGCCTGCCGCACCGCGTCCCCGCCTGCCTTTGCGGCGTCCGCCGAAATAACTTTCGTCCAACTCGACCTGACCGGCGAAAATTTCATTGGCTGCCAATGCCAGATGATGGCTGATGACCATACGGATTTTACGGTAGAACAGGATAGCAGAGTTTGGCTGTATGCCCAAAATATCAGCAGCGGCACGGGTGGTAACTTCGAGCACAAAAAAGCGAAGCAGTTCTCTCAGGGGTTTTTTCTTTAATTTGCGGAGTGTTATCTTCATATTTTGAGAGTAACGTAACTGCTAATCTAGTACAGCCCTAAAATTTTTTAGGATATGTTAAAATACCCATTAATTTCCACTATCAAAACAAAATCTTATGGCAATCAAAAAAACACAGCTATACGCTTCCCTATGGGCAGGCTGCGACGAACTGCGTGGCGGGATGGACGCCGGCCAATATAAAGACTATGTACTGACCCTTCTGTTTCTCAAATACATTTCCGACAAACACAAAACCGGCACCGGCATGATAGACCTGCCTGCCGGCACGACCTTTGACGACATCGCCAAACTCAAAAACACCCCCGAAATCGGCGACAACATCAACAAAACCATCGCCAAAATCGCCGAAGCCAATGACTTGAAAGGCATCATTGACGTTGCCGACTTCAACGACGAGGACAAGCTCGGCAAAGGCAAGGACATGGTTGACCGCCTGAGCAACCTGGTCGGCATCTTTGAAAAACTCAACCTTTCCGCCAACCAAGCCGAAGACGATGATTTGCTGGGCGACGCCTACGAATACCTGATGCGCCACTTTGCCACCGAATCGGGCAAATCCAAAGGGCAGTTTTACACGCCTGCCGAAGTTTCCCGCATCATGGCGAAAATCATCGGCATAGACCCCGACAGTCCCGCCAGCACCACCGTTTACGATCCGACCTGCGGCTCCGGCTCGCTGCTGCTCAAAGCTGCCGCCCAAGCCCGCAACCAAATCAGCCTGTACGGGCAGGAAAAAGACGTATCCACCGCCTCCATTGCCCGCATGAACATGATTCTGCACCACAACGAAACCGCCGAAATCCATACCGGCAACACACTGGCAGAACCCTCATTTCTCGAACACGGCATGCTCAAAACCTTTGATTTTGCCGTTGCCAATCCACCCTTTTCCAGCAAAAACTGGACAAACGGGCTGCTCCCTTCAGACGACCGTTACAGCCGCTTCACCTACGGCATACCGCCCGAGAAAAACGGCGATTACGCCTTCCTGCTGCACCTGGTCAAAAGCCTGAAACCCACCGGCAAAGGCGCCATCATTCTGCCGCACGGCGTACTCTTTCGCGGCAATGCCGAAGCGCGCATCCGTGCCGAGCTGCTCAAACAAGGGCTGATAAAAGGCATCATCGGACTGCCTGCCAACCTCTTTTACGGCACGGGCATCCCCGCCTGCATCATCGTCATCGACAAAGCCCACGCCCAAACCGCACAAATTGCCGACAACGACCCGCAGCAAATCATCAGCGGCGGCAGCGTCTTCATGATTGACGCCTCACGCGGCTACATCAAAGACGGCAACAAAAACCGCCTGCGCGAGCAAGACATCCACAAAATCATCGACACCTTCACCCGACAGCTTGAAATCCCGCATTACAGCCGCCTGGTCCACCTCAGCGAAATCGCCGCCCAAGACTACAACCTCAACCTGCCGCGCTACATCGACAGCGGCGAACGCGAAGACATCCAGGACCTGGCGGCACACCTCTACGGCGGCATCCCCGCGCGCGACATAGACGCCCTTGAAGCCTACTGGACAGTATTGGGTCGTCTGAAAACCGAACTCTTTACCCGACAGGACGGACGCTTCATAGCCGCCCTGCTCGCAGAACACATCAAAGCCCACATTCTCGCCCACCCCGATTACGCCGCCTTCCAGACCGAAACCCTTGCCCACTTTACACGCTGGCAAACGGCAAACAAGCTGCACGCCATCGCCCGTGGCGACAGCCCCAAAACCCTGATACACCGCTGGGGCGAGAGCCTGCTTGCCTGCTTCAAAAACAGCCGCCTGCTCGAAAACTACGACATCTACCAAATCCTCATGGACTACTGGGCGGACACCCTGCAAGACGACGTGTACCTCATCGCCCAAGACGGCTGGCAGGCAGGAAAAAACCTCATAGAAATCACCAAAGAAAGCGCAGAAACCGCCAACCTCACCGTCGTCTTCGCCACCGACGGAACCGGCAAAAACGGCAAAACCAAAACAAAACGCACCACCCGCAAATACCGCAGCGAGCTGATTCCGCCCGAGCTGGTCGCCAAACGCTACTTTGCCGCCGAACTGGACGACATCGCCGACAAACAAACCCGACTGGACAACATCAGCCAGGAGCTGGAAAACCATATCGAAGAAAACAGCGGCGAAGACGGCATACTCGCCGCCGCCCTGGATGAAAAAGGCAAACTCACCGCCAAAAGCCTCAAAGCCGCCGCCAAAGCTGCCGTCGACAAAGACGAAAAAGCCATATTTGAGCGCACATCAGAGCTGATGGAACAGGAAAAAAACGCCAAAGACACGCTCAAAGCCGCCCAAGAAGCCCTGAACCTTGCCGTATTCGAACAGTTTGCCCGCCTTTCAGACGACCAAATCCAAACCCTGACCGTGGACGATAAATGGCTTGCCGACCTCAAAAACCGCATCAACAGCCTGCTGGAAAACACCATGCAGACCCTGATCAGCCGCCTGAACACCCTGGAAACCCGCTACCGCACCCCGCTGCCGACACTTGCCGCCGAAGTGGAAACATGGCAGGCAAAAGTTGACGCACATCTGAAAAACATGGGGGTTGGGCTGTGAACATGGAAAACCGGATAAAAACAGGCTACAAACAAAGCGAATTGGGGGAAATTCCGCAGGATTGGGAAGTAGTGGGATTGGGGGAGGTAGCAACGATTAAATCTGGTGGGACACCATCAACTAATCAGTCTGAATTTTGGAATGGCAATATTCTTTGGTGCACCCCAACAGACATAACATCTTTATCAGGAAAGTATTTATTTGATACAAATAGAAAAATTAGTGAATTAGGACTAAAATTTTCAGCCGCAGATTTATTGCCAGCAGGTACTATTTTAATGACTTCAAGAGCTACGATTGGAGAATGTGCAATCGCTGCCCAACCGATGACAACCAATCAAGGATTTAAGAATTTTATTTGTAAAGAAGGTATGAGCAATGAATTTCTATATTACTTGCTGGGTACGCAGAAAGATAAATTTATTGAATTGTGTAATGGCAGCACGTTTTTAGAAATAAGTACAACACAAGTTCGCAAATTCTTAATCATCATTCCCAAATCCACCGCCGAACAAACCGCCATCGCCACCGCCCTAAGCGATACCGATGCCCTGATAGGTCGTCTGAAAGACCTGATAGACAAAAAACAGGCAGTCAAAACCGCCGCCATGCAAACCCTGCTGACCGGCAAAACCCGCCTGCCTGCCTTCGCCAAACGCCCCGACGGCACACCCAAAACAACCGTCAAAACCGAATACGGAGACGTGCCGGAGGATTGGGGAGTGGTGGAATTGGGGGAAGTGGCATTTATTAAGACAGGTTCAAAAAACAACCAAGATCAAAAAGAAAACGGACAATATCCTTTTTTTGTTCGCTCGGCTACTGTAGAACAAATTGACACGTATTCATATGATTGCGAAGCAATTTTAATCCCTGGCGAAGGAAATATAGGGAGCATTTTTCATTATATAAATGGAAAATTTGACGCTCATCAACGTGTTTATGTTATTCGTGATTTTAATAATGTGATAGGCAAATTTGTGTATTTTGCGCTAAAACAAAAATTTGGTAAGCACGCAATGGAAAACACGGTAAAAGCAACGGTGGACTCGCTAAGACTACCAACTTTTCAAAAGTTTAAATTTGCAATCCCCAAATCAACCACCGAACAAACCGCTATCGCCCAACTGCTCAGCGATATGGACACTGAAATCGCCGCCCTGGAAAGTCGTCTGAAAAAAATACAGACCATCAAACAGGGCATGATGCAAAGCCTGCTGACCGGCAAAATCCGCCTGCCGTTTTAAGCAGCCCTTCATTCCCGCGCAGGCGGGAATCGAGTCTGTCGGGGCGCAGCTTTCAAAGGCTACCTGAAAACACAAAACCCCGGATTCCCGCGTTCACGGAAATGACGGAAAGAGATGCTGAAATTGCAGGCGGCAGATGATAAAAACAAACCGAAGAGAGAAAACACCATGACGATTGAAATCGGACAACCTGAAAGAAAAACGCAAAACCGCGTGGTCGAAATGTTTGTACGGCAGCTGGGCTACCGCAATTTGGGCAGCCTTCAGGGCTTGGACAATAAAAATATCCGCGAAGACGATTTGAAGGCGTGGCTGAAAAAACGCGGGGTTTCAGACGACCTCGTGCAGGGTGCGGTCAAATCTTTGCAGGGTTTGAACTATGTCGGCGGCGGCAGGCGGCTTTATGATGCGAACAGGGAAATTTACGGGCTGTTGCGTTATGGTGCGAAAGTCAAAACGGGTGCGGGGGAGCAGACGCAGACGGTGTGGCTTGTCGATTGGAAAAATCCGCTGAACAATGATTTTGCCATTGCCGAGGAGGTCAGCATCAAAGGGGCGCAATACGGCAAACGCCCCGATGTGGTGCTGTATATCAACGGTATTGCGGCGGCGGTGCTTGAACTTAAGCGTTCTTGTGTTTCGGTATCGGCAGGTATCCGCCAAAATATCACCAATCAGCAAAAGGAATTTTGCGAGCGTTTTTTTACTACCGTCCAGCTTGTGATGGCGGGCAATGATACCGAAGGGCTGCGTTACGGGACGGTCGAAACGCCGGAAAAGTATTATCTGCAGTGGAAAGAGGACGGCTCTGTATCTAAGGTCATCGGCGATTTGGATTTCGATTTGGGCTGTTTGTGCCGCAAAGACAGGTTGGTTGAGCTGATTCATGATTTTATGGTGTTTGATGCGGGTATCAAAAAAACCTGCCGCCCAAACCAGTATTTCGGCATCAAGGCCGCGCAAGCCAAATTGCAGGAGAATCGGGGCGGCATCGTCTGGCATACGCAGGGCAGCGGCAAAAGCCTGACAATGGTGTGGCTTGCCCAATGGATTTTGGAGCAAGGCGGCGGCAGCCGTGTGCTGGTGATTACCGACCGCAAGGAGTTGGACGAGCAGATTGAACGGGTGTTTAAAAATACGGGACACGCCATGTACCGCACAAAAAGCGGCAGGGATTTGGTCAATGTGTTGGACGGCAACGAAAAATCCTTGATTTGTTCGCTGGTGCATAAATTCGGCAGCAAAGAAGAGGATGAAAACGATAAGTCGGACGACCGCGAGCTGGAGCAGTATTTGAACGATATCCACTCGGCGAAAGGCGGTTTTTCGCCCAAGGGTAAAATTACGGTGTTTGTCGATGAATGCCACCGCACCCAGTCGGGCAAGCTGCATGAGGCGATGAAGGCTTTATTGCCCGATGCGGTATTTGTGGGCTTTACGGGTACGCCTTTGTTGAAAGCGGATAAGAAAAAATCGGTTGAGGTGTTCGGCGGATTTATCCATACCTATAAATTCGATGAGGCGGTAAAAGACGGGGTGGTGCTGGATTTGCTGTATGAAGCGCGCGACATCGAGCAGTCGCTGTCTTCCCCCAAACGGGTGGACGATTGGTTTGAAGCCAAAACGCGCGGCATGACCGATATTGCCAAAACGCAGCTCAAACAACGCTGGGGAACCATGCAGAAACTGCTGTCTTCCAAAAACCGCTTGGAAAAAATCGTGAATGATATTCTGCTGGATATGAACACCAAGCCCCGCCTTGCCGACGGCCGCGGCAATGCGATTTTGGTGTGCGCCAGCGTCTCTCAGGCGTGCCAATGTTATGAGCTGTTCAGTCAGGCAGGTTTGAAAGATAAAGTCGCTATTGTAACCAGCTTCAAGCCTGATGCTTCAGCGGCAAAAAATGCCCTGTCGGCAAATGTGCAGGACGAAGAGCTGTTCAAATATGAAACCTACCGCAAAATGATTGCCGATTATTATCGGCAGCCTGAAGACAAGGCGGGCAGCTTGGTAGAGCAGTTTGAAATCGATGTGAAAAAACGCTTTATCGAAGAGCCCGGACAAATGAAGCTTCTGATTGTGGTGGACAAGCTTCTGACGGGCTTTGATGCGCCCTCCGCTACCTATCTTTATATCGATAAAAAAATGGCAGACCACAATCTTTTTCAGGCTATCTGCCGTGTAAACCGCTTGGACGGCGAAGATAAAACCTACGGCTATATTATCGATTACCGCGATTTGTTCAAGTCTCTGGAAAAGGCATTTAAAGACTTTACCCAAGAGGCTTTCGGCGGATATGAAACCGAGGATGTGAACGGCTTGCTCCAAGACCGCCTGAGCATTGCCAAAGAAGATTTGGAAACGGCATGGGAAGCGGTGCAGATGTTGATTGAGCCTGTGCTTGCACCCAAAGACCTGACTGCATTTAAAGCCTATTTCTGCGGCAAAGACAGCAAGGAAAACCTGCAACCCGAGTATCAGGCAAAACGGCTGGCTTTTTACCGTGCAACGGCAAAATTAATCCGTGCATTCGCTGCAATCGCCAATGAGCTGCTTCAAGCGGGATATAGCGAACAAGAAGAAAAGGAATGGCGTGAAAGGGTGAAAACCATCACCGGATTGCGCGACGACATCAAAGTCGCCAGCGGCGATTATGTGGATTTGAAAACCGCTGATGCGGATATGCGTTATTTAATCAACCAATATGTGCGCGCTGAAGACAGCGAAAAGTTGAATACTTTTGAAAATGTAGGACTGCTGCAATTGCTGGTCGGCAAGGGCGGCGAAGCGGTTGAAGACTTGCCCGAATCTATCCGCTCCGATGAAAGCAGTATTGCAGAAACGATTGAAAATAATGTCAGAAAAAGAATTGTGGACGAAAATCCGACCAATCCGAAATACTTTGAAAAAATGTCGGTACTTCTGGATGAATTGATCGAGCAGCGTCGTCAGGAATCAATTGACTATAAAGAATATTTGGAAGAGATAGCCCGCCTTGCCGAGCAGGTTTCAAATCCGGTGCAAAGCAGTTACCCCAAAGAAATCGATACTTTCGGCAAACAGGCACTTTTTGACAATTTGAGCCAAGATACCGGTTGGGTGAAGCGTGTGCATGATACGGTTCAAAGTCGTAAACAGGACGGCTACCTCGCCAATAAGATGAAACAGAAACATTTGAAAACCTGCTTGGAGCCGCTGGCACAGGAAAAAGGGTTGGATGTTGAGAAAATGTTTGAATTAATCATTCAACAAGCAGAATACAGGGCTTAATCATGCAAATCGGTACATTAAGCATAGAAATACGCAGAAAATCCATTAAAAACCTGCATATCGCCGTTTTGCCCCCGCATGGCTCGGTACGCGTTTCCGCACCGCTGAAAATGAGCGATGATGCGGTGCGTATGGCAGTTGCCAGCCGTTTGACATGGATAAAGAAGCAGCAGCGTGCATTTGAAAATCAAGCCCGGGAATCCAGGCGCGAAATGGTTTCCGGAGAAAGCCATTATTTATGGGGGAAACGCTATCTGCTGGAAGTATTGCCCACTACGGGCAAGCATCGTCTTGAAATAACGCATCATAAAATCAAGCTGTTTGTCGGCAAAAAAACCGCCCAAGACAAGCAAATGGCAGTGCTTGAGAAGTTTTACCGCAATGAGCTGAAGCGGGAAATCGCCAAACTGTTAGATTTTTGGCAGGAAAAAATGGGTGTCCGGGCAAGCCGTTTCGGTGTGAAAAAAATGAAAACGCTTTGGGGGAGCTGTAATACGCAAACAGGCAGTATCTGGCTGAATCTGGAACTTGCCAAAAAACCGCCTCAATGTTTGGAATATATCGTCGTGCATGAACTGACCCACCTGCTGGAGCGGCATCACAACGAGCGGTTTATGGCACATATGGATGCGTTTTTACCCAATTGGCAAAGCACCAAACAATTGCTCAATTCGCTAAAGTTGGGCGTCTGATATTCTTTAAAATCAAAAAAGTCGTCTGAAAACAGTTTTTAAACCTTTTCAGACGACCTTTTATTTCAGGCTACCTGAAAAACCCAAACCAGGTTTCAGGTAGCCTTTTGCTTGCGTGGAACCGACGGTGAAAACCTTATGCCTTGGGCTCTTCCTCGGGTAGCGGCAGCTTGTGCTGCACGGCATACACGGCGGCCTGCACGCGGCTGCCGAGCTCGAGTTTGCGCAGGATGTTTTGCACGTGCACCTTCACGGTGGATTCGGCCAAATCCATGCGCTTGGCGATGATTTTGTTGCTGTGCCCCACGGCGAGGTAGCGCAACACTTCCAGCTCGCGCGAGGTGAGCGTGTCGAGGGCGTTTTTGGATTGCGGCTGGGCGGGGCGGATGAGGGATTGCACCATGCAGGCCATCATTTCGGGCGAAAACACGTTGTCGCCGTTGGCGGCTTTGCCGATGGCGTCGATGAGGAAGTAGGCGTTGATGTTTTTTAAGAGGAAGCCGCAGGCGCCCAGGCGCATGCATTCCACCAGGTCTTCGCCGTCTTCGGACACGGTGAGCATCACCACTTTCTGCTCGGGGCGGCTGCTGAGGATTTGCGCCAAGGCTTCGCGCCCGTTCATCACCGGCATGTCTAAATCCAGCAGCACCACGTCGGGCTCAAGCTGGCTCACCAGCTTCACGCCGCTCAAGCCGTCGGCGGCTTCGCCCACCACTTCGTAGTTTTCCTGCCGGGCGAGCAGGGCTTTGATGCCGCTGCGGAACAGGGTGTGGTCGTCGATGAGGACGATCTTGATCGTGTTGGTCATACCTGCCTTCTTTCTTCGGAGGGAAGTTTCAGGGTTACCCGGGTGCCGCCCGGGGCGGATTGCAGGGTGAGCTCGGCGCGGATGCGGCTGGCGCGCTCGCGCATGATGTGCAGCCCCACGTGATGGCCGTTGCGCTCTTTGATGCGTTCGGTGTCGAAGCCGCAGCCGTCGTCTTGGATGCTCATGATGAAATCTTGGCCGTTGTCGAAGCGGATGTCCACCTGCCCGGCTTGGGAATGTTTGCGCACGTTGGAGAGGCTCTCCTGCAAAATAAACACCACTTGCAGCTGCTGCTCGGTGCTCAGCGGCGGGCCGTTGCCGTGCCAGCTCAGGCGCACGGCGGTGCGGGTTTGCCGCTCGAAGCGCTCGGTGAGCGCCTGCACCACGCCGGCGAAGTCTTTGTTGTTGATTTTGGTGCGGAAGTTGTTGAGCAGCTCGCGCACGTCGTCGTAGCACTCCTGGATGCCGTCTTTGATGTATTGCAGGTTTTCGTTGATTTGCCCCTGCTCGTGGTTTTGCATGGCGGCTTCCAGCATCTGCACTTGCAGGTTGAGGAAGGTGAGCGCCTGGGCGATGCTGTCGTGCAGGCCTTGGGCAATCAGGTTGCGCTCCTGCAATACGGCGAGCTGGCGGCTTTCGTCGATGAGGCGCAGGTTGCTGATGACCACGCCGAACTGGCTGCACAGCGCTTCCCACAAGTCGCCGTCGGCCACGGCCACCGGCTCTTTCTGTTTGAAATAGAGCGTAACCATGCCGAAATCTTGCGCTTTGTAGCGGATTTTGAAAATGCGCAGCTGGGAAAAGCCGAGGCGGCTGCATTCGTTGCCGTTATCGGCGGCGGTTTGGCCGTCGGTTTCGCTTTCGCCTTCGGCATGGCGCACGAAGCGGATGGGCTGCCAGTCGTCTTGCATCACGGCGTGGCCGCACAGGCAGTCGTCGAAACGCTGGCAGGCTTCGGCGGTTTGCAGCGAATCGGGCAGGCCGATTTGGGTGACCAAATCCATGCGCTGGCGTTTGAAGTCAATCAGGCGGATGCTGCCGGCGTCGGCCGACACCATTTCGAGCATTCTTTTTAAAAATACTTCGGCGGCTTCGGTGGTGGTTTGGGTTTGGCTGAGGAAGTGCGAGAAGAAATAGAGGGTTTCCAGCGTGTGGTGTTTGGCTTCCAGATCGTGCGTTTTCTCGGCCACTTCTTCTTCCAGATGGGAATAGAGCTGGGAGAGGCGGCTGCTCATTTGGTTGAAGCCGTTGTCTACGCGGGCGAATTCGGCGGAGCGGTCGATGGGGATCTGGATGCCGAGCTGCCCGCCGTGGATGGCGGCCACGCCCTGTTGCAGGTGTTGCAGCGGCCAGATAATCCACCAATACAGCAGGAACACCATAAAGGCGGCGCTCATCACCACCAGCACCAGCAGGCTGCTCTGAAACAGGCGCAGCCAGGAAATATAGCGCGTGTTGGCCTGCTCCACGGCGGAGACCACGTTGTCGAGGCGGTTGAGGAAGGGGTGCAGCTCTTGGTCGGTGATGGGGTGGTGTTCTGTGGAGGCTACCTGAAAACGCGGGCGGATGCGCTGCTGCCAATGGGCATCCAGCTCATTGAAGCGCTGCCACACGATGTCGTCGGGCGGCAGGAAGAGCGGGCGGCGGCGGTCGCCGTGGCGCACGTTGGCCAGGATGCTGTCGTATTGCTGCAGGCGTTGCTCGATTTCGGCAGACGGGGCGTTTTCGCGGATGAGCAGGGCGATGCGGTAGCTGCGCAGGCGCAGGCTGCCGATGTCGTTGATGGCGGCCGCGCTGCCTTCCAGCCGCCACGACAAAAGCAGGGTGTAGCTGATGGAGGCCACGGCAATCACCAGCCACAGCAGGGTGAGCAGTTTGAGGCGGACGGAGAGGCTTTTCAACGGTTTCATCGGCGGAATCGGGCTGGCAAAACGGCGGCTGAGGCCGGCCTAGTTAAGCAGCATTATACGCGCGAACCGTTTCACTTTTTGAGCTAGGCAAAAGTAGGCCGCCCGCCTAATCCGAAAGGATTAGACGGGCTAGCTACAACAGGGCTTATTTCACGCAGGGCTTTGCTCTAGAATTTCTGCCGGAATGGCGGTTTTCAGGTAGCCTGTTTAAGCTGATGTTTAAACGGGAAAATTTGGAGAATTTGCGGTTCTCGTTTTCAGGTAGCCTGCCGCTTTGCCCGCTTTAATCACGCATAGAGAACAAGAAAATGAAATCAGAAAACTACAAACGCTACTCGGTGCTGGCCTCCAGCACGTTCGCTTTCACCGTCTGCTTTATGGTTTGGATGATGCTGGCGATTGTCGGCGTGAAGGTGCAGGAGCAGCTGGGCCTGAACGAAACGGAAACCGGCATCCTGATGGCCGTGCCGGTGCTTTCCGGCTCGCTCATCCGCGTGCCGCTGGGCATCTGGACCGACAAATTCGGCGGCCGCATTGTGATGTTTGTGCTGATGGTGCTGTCTGTGCCCGCCATCTTCCTCATGGCCTATGCCACGCATTTCTGGCACTTCATTGCCATCGGCCTGATGATGGGCTTGGCCGGCGGCTCGTTTTCGGTGGGCACGCCCTATGTGGCGCGCTGGTTTCCCAAGCAGCAGCAGGGCTTGGCGATGGGCATTTTCGGCGCGGGCAATGCCGGCAGCGCCATCAATAAATTCGTCGCCCCCGCGCTGATTAAATATTCGGCAGCAGCCGGCGCGGGCGCGGCGGCCTGGGTGATTGTGCCCAAGGTGTATGCCGCCATTATGGCCGCCACCGCCGTGCTGTTTTGGTTTACCACTTATCCCACCCCGCACAACCCGAATACCGCGCCCAAGGCCTCGCTCAAAGAGCAGCTGGCCATGCTGAAAGACCTGGGCGTGCTGCGCTATAGCCAGTATTATTCCGTGGTATTCGGCGGTTACGTCGGCCTGGCGCTGTGGATGACCAAATACTACATCAACGAATACGGCCTCGAAATGGCCACCGCCGGCCTGTTGGCGGCCTGCTTCTCGCTGCCCGGCGGCGTGCTGCGCGCCATCGGTGGCTGGCTGTCGGACAAATACGGCGCATATAAAGTTACTTGGGGTGTGATGTGGGTGCTGTGGGTGTGCTTCTTTATTCTCTCTTACCCGCAAACCGATTTCGTGATCGCCACCACCAAAGGCCCGCAGAGCTTCCATATCGGGCTGAACGTGGTGCTGTTCACCATCCTGATGTTTACCGCCGGCATCGCCATGGCGGTGGGCAAGGCTTCGGTGTTCAAATTTGTGGCCGACGACTACCCGAACGACATCGGCACGGTGTCCGGCATTGTCGGCCTGGCGGGCGGCCTGGGCGGCTTTCTCTTGCCGATTATGTTCGGCATGCTGCTCGACCTCACCGGCATCCGCTCCACCACCTTCATGCTGCTCTACGGCACGGTGTGCGTGTCGCTGATTTGGATGCACTTCTCGTTTAAAACCAAACGCGGCCAGTAAGCCGGAGAAGGCTACCTGAAACAGGGTTTACCGTTTTCAGGTAGCCTCTAGCAAACCCATATTTCATTAGGAGCACCCCATGTCGTCCCACCTGATTCAAGACTGGCGGCCGGAAGACGCCGAGTTTTGGCGGCACACCGGCAAACCCGTTGCCCGCCGCAACCTGTGGATTTCCATCCCCGCGCTGTTCCTCGCCTTCGCCATCTGGCAGGTGTGGAGCGTTACCATCCTCAATCTGCCCAATATCGGCTTCAAGTATACGGATAACCAGCTCTTCTGGCTGGCCGCGCTGCCCGCTTTGTCCGGCTCCACCCTGCGCGTGTTTTATTCCTTTATGGTGCCGATTTTCGGCGGCCGCAAGTGGACCACCATCACCACCGCCAGCCTGCTGCTGCCCGCGCTGGGCATCGGCTTCGCCGTGCAAAACCCGGACACCGGCTACTTCACCATGGTGATCCTGGCGCTGCTGTGCGGCTTCGGCGGCGGCAACTTCTCCTCCAGCATGGCCAACATCAGCTTCTTCTTCCCCAAAGCCGAAAAAGGCACCGCGCTCGGCCTGAATGCGGGCTTGGGCAATTTGGGCGTGTCTGCCGTACAGTTTGTCGTGCCGCTGGCGATTACCGCCGGCCTGTTCGGCGCGCTTGGCGGCGAGGCGCAAACCTGGGCCAAAGGCGACGTAACCAAACAGATGTGGCTGCAAAATGCCGGCTTCGTGTGGGTGCCGTTTATCATCATGTCCACCGCCGCCGCCTGGTTTGGCATGAACGATTTGGCTAGTGCCAAATCCAGCTTCAAAGAGCAATCGGTGATTTTCACGCGCAAACACAACTGGCTGATGTGCATCCTCTATTTGGGCACCTTCGGCTCCTTCCTCGGCTTTTCCGCCGGCTTCCCCAAGCTCACGCAAACCCTGTTCCCCGATGTAAACCCGGCGCAATATGCCTTCTTGGGCCCGCTCATCGGCGCGCTCACCCGCTCCGCCGGCGGCTGGGTGTCGAGCAGGCTGGGCGGCGCAAAAACCACGCAGGTGGTGTTTGTGGGCATGATTGTCGGCATCCTCGGCGTGCTGGCCTTTTTGCCCGCCGCGCCCGGCCAGGGCGGCAGCTTCTGGGGCTTCTTCGTCTGCTTTATGGCGCTGTTTGCGCTCAGCGGCCTGGGCAACGCCTCCACCTTTGTGCAAGTGCCGCTGATTTTCTCCGGCATGCACCAGAAGCTCTTGGCCGAAGGTAAATCCACCCCCGAAAAAGCCGTGCAGGATGCCAACCGCGAAGCGGCGGCAGTCATCGGTTTCACCGCTGCCTTCGCCGGCTACGGCGGCTTCCTGATTCCGAAAAGCTTCGGCACTTCGCTGGACCTCACCGGCAGCGCCAACGCCGCCCTCATCGGCTTCGTTTCCTTCTATGTGGTGTGCGCCGCCATCAATTGGTGGTATTACGCCCGCAAACATGCCGAAGCGAAGTGTTAAAGTAGAGGCTACCTGAAAAATGCGCCAACCGTTTTTCGCTTCGCAGAAACGCTGCTTCGCTCCGTTTTAACTGCGTTTTCAGGTAGCCTTTAGCGCCCGCCGCACACACGGTTTGATCAACAAGGAAAACATCATGGCCCTCACACCCGTTCACGAACTGCAAGCGCTGATTCACGAAAAAATTGCCGCCGCCCGCAAACCGCCAGCCAGCGAGCGCGTGCCGCTGGTGTCTGCTTTGGGGCGCGTGCTGGCGCAGGACGTGGCTTCCGCGCTCAATCTGCCGCCCGCCGACATTTCCGCCATGGACGGCTACGCGCTGCCCGAAGCCGCTGCCGCAGGCAGCGAGTGGCGGATAGCGGGCGAATCGGTGGCCGGGCAGCCGTTTTCAGGTAGCCTGCCGGAAGGCGGCTGCGTGCGGATTATGACCGGCGCGGTGGTGCCCGCCGGCTGCCGCAGCGTGGTGATTCAGGAAAACGTGCAGGCGGACGGCGGCATCATCCGCCTGGAAAAAGACGCGGCCGAAGGCGGCAACATCCGCCGCTGCGGCGAGGAAATCGCGGCAGGCGAAACTGTGTTGCAGGCGGGGCGGATTCTGCGCCAGGCCGACATCATGCTCTTGGCCGCGCTGGGCTGCGCCGAAATCGAAGTGTTCCGCAAAGTGCGCGTGGCCGTGCTTTCCAGTGGCGATGAGCTGCTGGAGCCGGGAGAGCCCGCTACGCGCAGCGGCAGCATTTACGACAGCAACCGCTACATGCTGATGGCGCGGCTGTCGGCGCTGCCGGTGGAGGTGATTGACTTCGGGCAGGTGGCCGACAAGCTGGAAGACGTGCTGAAAATGCTGGATAAGGTGATCCAGCAGGCCGACGTGCTGATTACCACCGGCGGCGTGTCGGTGGGCGATTACGACTTTATGCGCGAGGCCGTGGAGCGCGTGGGCAGCATCCACCACTACAAAGTGGCGCTCAAGCCGGGCAAGCCTTTTGTGTTCGGGCAAATGCTGAACACTTGGTGTTTCGGCCTGCCGGGCAACCCCGTGTCGGGTTTTGTGGGCTTCGATATGTTTGTGAAAGCCGCGTTGTGGCAGCTTTGCGGCGCGGCCGAAATCCCGCAGCCGCTGCGCTTTGCCGCCAAGCTGGCCGAGCCCGCCGTGAAGAACCACAGCCGCACCGATATCCAGCGTGCTATCATCAGCCGCCAGCCCGACGGCACTTGGCTGGCCGCCCCCTGCGGCAGCCAGGATTCGCACCGCATCTATCAAGTGAGCCGCGCCAACGCCTATCTGATTCTGCCCGCCGAAAGCGGCTCGCTGCCGGCCGGCGCGGAAGTGACCGTGCAGCCTTTTGCAGAAGCGTTTCTGTAGCACAGCAGGCTACCTGAAAATCTCTCCAAGCCTCGTTGCTAGTTTTCAGGTAGCCTTTCAGCCCAAGCCACACATAATAATCCACACCGCACACCCCAAAGACCGCGCCATGACCGCCCAGCCCCCGCTCACCGACCCCTACCGCCGCCGCCTCAGCTACCTGCGGCTGTCGGTTACCGACCTGTGCAACTACCGCTGCACCTACTGCCTGCCCAACGGTTATCAAGGCAAAGCCAAGCCCGACGAGCTCAGCCTGCCCGAAATCCAAACCCTGGTGAACGTATTCGCCGCCGCCGGCACGCGCAAAATCCGCCTCACCGGCGGCGAGCCCACCCTGCGCCGCGACCTGGCCGACATCATCGCCGCATGCAAAGCCAACCCGCTGATTGAAAACGTGGCGCTCACCACCAACGCCTTCCGCCTGGCCCAGCTCTTTTCCGCCTACCGCGCCGCCGGGCTCGACAAAATCAACATCAGCGTCGACAGCTTCGACCCCGACACCTTCTTCCAAATCACCGGCAAACGCGAATGCGCCAACATCCTGCGTGCCCTCGACGACATCTTGGATTCAGGCTTCTACGGCGTGAAAGTGAACACCCTGCTGCTGCGCCGCTACGCCGGCCGCACGCTGCAAGACGCGCTTGCCTTCGTGCGCGCCCGCCCCGTTACCCTGCGCTTTATCGAGCTGATGCAAACCGGCGACAACGGCGCCTTCTTTAATAGCCAGCACCTCTCCGCCGCCGAAATCGAGCGCGGCCTGCAAGAGCAGGGCTGGCAGCTCGCCCCGCGCCAGCCGCATGCCGGCCCCGCCCGCGAATATTTCCACCGCGATTTTGCCGGCAGCATCGGTTTCATTGCCCCCTACAGCCAAGACTTCTGCAAAAGCTGCAACCGCCTGCGCGTTACCGCCCAAGGCAAAATGCACCTCTGCCTGTTTGGCGGAATCGCCTACGACCTGCGCCCCTTCCTGCGCGCGGGCGACGAGCACGGGCTGCGGCAGTATCTGCACCAAACCATCGCCGAAAAGCCCGAACACCATTATTTGCACGACAAAAAAGTCGGCCTCATCACCAACCTTTCCATGACCGGAGGCTAAACCATGTACCGCGCCGCACCCGAATTCCGCCCCTTCCGCATCCACCTGCTCACCGTTACCGACACCCGCAGCCCGAAAGAAGACGGCAGCGGCAACTATCTGGCCGAAGCCCTGCAAGCCGCCGGCCACGAGCTGCGCGCGCGCGAATGGTGTCGCGACGAGCTCTACGACATCCGCGCCCGCGTGTCTGCTGCCATTGCCGAGCCGCACACCGACGCGGTGCTGATTACCGGCGGCACCGGCATGTTCGACCGCGACGTAACCCCCGATGCGGTGGAAATCCTGTTCGATAAAGCCATTCCCGGCTTCGGCGAAGTGTTCCGTGCCGTGTCTTTGCAGGAAATCGGCATGTCCACCATCCAATCGCGCGCCGTGGCCGGCATTGCCAACCGAACGCTGATTTTCTGCCTGCCCGGCTCCACCGGCGCCTGCCGCACCGCCTGGGAAAACATCATCGCCCCGCAGCTCGACCCGCGCATCAATAGCTGCGGCTTCACCCGCGTGCTGAACGCGTGGGGCAAATAAAACCATGGCTTCCACGGCGGCTTGTCGCGAACCGCTGCTGATTTTGTGCGGCGGGCTCAGCCGGCGCATGGGCCGACCCAAGCCGTTGCTGACCTATCGCGGCGTGCCGTTGATTGAGCGTTTGGCGGCGGCGCAACGCCCGCTGTGGCTGGCCGCTGCCGGGCAGCGTTTTCCCAATATTCCGCAGGCGCACTATTTGCCCGATGCCCTGCCCGAACGACAGGGCGCGCTGTCGGCCATCCTGCCTGCGTTGGATCGGGCAGCGGCGCAGGGATATAGCGGCGTATATGTGCTCTCCTGCGATACGCTGCTGCTGCCGGAGCAGGTGGCGGATTGTTTGCAGCAGGCACGGGGCAGCGCGGCCTGGTGCGACGGCGTGGCGGCCTTGCAGGACGGAGAACGGACGTATCCGCTGCTGGCGCATTGGTCGGCGGCGCTGGCCGAGCCGCTGCGACAGTATCTGGCAAGCGGGCAGCGCCGTGTAACCGCTTGGCTGGAAACCGTGCCGTTTGCCGCCGCGCCGCTGCCGGCCGAGTGGCGGCCGTTGTGCAATTTCAATATGCCGCAGGAGTTTGAGCAGGCGGTGGCGCAGGCGGAGTGGCTGTCGGCGCAAGGCTGAAGTGTATTTTCAGGTAGCCTCTATCGGCTTGGCGTGATATGTAGAGGCTACCTGAAAGCAGTTAAAAAGCTTCAGCGCAGGTGAAACGAAGAGGCAACTTTCCGCCAAGCCTAAAATTATTTGGCCGAGTGTTTTTCAGGTAGCCTGATTCATCCGCGCCCAGCCCCAATATAAAAAGGCTACCTGAAAACAGATGGGCAGCTTTCAGGTAGCCTCCGATCATTGATTTTCCATTAAGGACAAGATTTTGCTAACACATTTAGACCAACAAGGCCGCAGCAGCATGGTGGACGTGGGCGATAAAGCCGTTACCCGCCGCGTGGCCGCAGCTGCCGGGCGCGTGGTGTTCCCGCCCGAAGTGTATGCCCAAATCCAGGCCGCCAACGGCCAAACCGCCAAGGGCGCGATTAGCGAAGTGGCGCGGCTGGCGGGCATCATGGCGGCCAAAAACACTGCCAACCTGATTCCGTTGTGCCACCCGATGATGCTGGAGCGCTGCAAGCTGGAGCTGGCCTACGACGATGCCGCGCACAGCCTGAACATCCGCGCCGAAGTGGCCGTGAGCCACAAAACCGGCGTGGAAATGGAAGCGCTCACCGCCGTATCCGTGGCCGCGCTCACCGTGTACGACATGACCAAAGCCTTGAGCCACGACATCCAAATCCAAGACATCCGCCTGATTCACAAATCCGGAGGCAAACATGAGTTCAACCGTTGAAATCACCGTGCTGTATTTCGCCGCCCTGCGCGAACAGGCCGGCAAAGAGCAGGAAACGCTCGCCGTTGCCCAAGGCAGCACCCCCGCCGCGCTATATGGCCAACTCTCGCAGCAATACGGCTTCACCCTGCCGCAAGAGCGAGTGCGCGCGGCGGTAAACCATGCCTTTGCCGATTGGGCGCAGCCGCTAGCCGAGCGCGACATCGTGGCCTTCATCCCGCCCGTGGCCGGAGGCTGAAATGTTTGATTTGACTATGCAGGCCATCAATAGCCAAGCCCTGCGCCAAAGGCTGCTAAACAACGAGCAATGCGGCGCCTTCCTCAGCTTCGAAGGCTGGGTGCGCCGCCAAAACGACGGGCAGCGCGTGGATTATCTGGTGTACAGCGTGTATGAAGAGCTGGCGCGCCGCCAGGGGCAGGCCGTGATTGAAGAGGCCAAACGCCGCTTCGGGCTGGCCGAAGCCGTGTGCGTGCACCGCTACGGGCGGCTGGAAGTGGGCGACATGGCGGTGTGGGTGGGCGTAACCGCCGGCCACCGCGACGCAGCCTTCGCCGGCTGCCGCTTCATCATCGACACAGTGAAGGCGGAAGTGCCGATTTGGAAACAGGAGTTTTATAGCGGCCAGCACGCCGCCGCCTGGCTGGATAACCAAGCGGCAGATGCCAAACGCACACTGATTGAGTAATACCCGCCCTCAGAACAGGCTACCTGAAAACTGGCTTTATTCGTTTTCAGGTAGCCTGTTTGTGATTCCGCCGCCCGGGGCTACCTGAAAATCGGATTGGCAAAGAAGTGAATATTTCTTCCTAATTGGAACGCTATTTCCTTTATTTCAGGCTTTGTTCGGCAGTATTGAAGTTAATGTTTTAGGCAGCTTGCTCAAGCCCGCCATCCCCACTTTTGCCCAATCGGCACACTGCTGCCGAATCTTTTATCATTCATGCGGTATCGCCTTGAGCCTGCGGGTGAAAATCGGATAAAATAGCAGGCAGGAAAAGCGGCTTCACTGCGCCGCCAAACGTATTTCAAAGGCAGAAAATCATGCAAGGCTATCAACTGAACCCGAAAGAAACCTTGGGCGGCATCGTAGTGGAAGATGCCGATCAGCAAATCGTGCAGCTCAACCTGCAAAAAGGCAACGAAGTGCCGCCGTATTCCGCCGAAGCCATCATCACCGTGGTGGTGCTCGCCGGCGCGGCCCGCGTGAAAACCGAGCAGGGGCATATTGATTTGCACAGCATGAATCTGGCGCGCATCGAGCCGGGCGAAACGCACGTGATCGAAGCCTTGGAAAACGACACTTCCATCTTGGTGGTGAAACAGCTGTGTTACAACGCGCTGTTGAATAAGAAACTGCGCTTCGGCCAATGCTGTTTATAAAGTTTGTTTTGCCGCATCGGCTTCCCGCTTGGGGGTTGATGAGGATTTTTGAAGTTTGTTTGTAGTCTGTTTGTAACCTTATGGCTCACAAGGGCTTTTATTTGGAGATATAAATCATGATTAAAGGGATTCAAATCACCCAATCCGCACAACATCCTGCTTTGGCACGTTCTTTCTGGCTGCTGGACGACGAAACCCAGCAAGCCCGCTGTTTGTGCAGCAACGACGAGCATTTTGTGGCCGACCAAGTGGTTGCCCTGAGCGATTTGGGCGACGTGAACTATGAAGAAGTGCCCGTGGATGTGCGCGTTGCCCCGAAAGTGGAAGGCGGCCAACACCTGAACATAAACGTGCTGACCCGTGAAATGCTGGAAGACGCTGCGGCCAACCCCGAAAAATATCCGCAGCTCACCATCCGCGTATCCGGCTATGCAGTGCGCTTCAACTCCCTGACTCCGGAGCAGCAGCGCGACGTGATCACCCGCACTTTCACCCAGCATATGTAAGCTGAGCGGTAATCAAAAAAGGCTACCTGAAAATTTTCAGGTAGCCTTTTTGTGTGGACGGCAGGAGATTATTTCTAAGTAGGGGCTACCTGAAAACGAAACTGTCGGCTTGCCCGCTAAAAAGAGTTGGGCGTTTCCTTATATCGATAACATTGCGGTTTGCTTTCATTCCCTGGCTGTTCGCAGAACCCGTATTTTTCACAACGGATACCTAACTTTCTCTCTCCATACAACCAGCAGTAGAGATCGCATCCAGAAAGTGCGTGGATATTTATTCCTCGCCAAGAAAAATCATCTAGAGGTTTGCTCACTTCCGGGTGGGGTTCGGTAGAAATAAATTGTTTTTCGTCCACTCCTATAAATCTCGGCATATTCTCAAGCTGCGCATAAATATTTCCTTCCAAATTTGCCGGGCGACCATGCAAGGTTTTATCAAACTCTACCCGCTGCCAGCGGCCATTGATGGCCTGATATTGTCGATAGGCGAAAGTTTCGTTCCAGTCGTAACAAAGGCCTGGCCGAACAATGAGGTTCCATACACCTTGTTTATCCCGATCCAGGATTAGCAGCTCCCATTTATCCGACCATTCCGGCGGGAGATCCAGCCCTTCGGCATCAATCACGCGGATGCTTTGTTTTGTCAGGCTGTCCCTCGTTTCCCAATTGGCATAGCGTTCGGTAAGAATCACCGTGCCATCGCTGAGGCGCACCTCTTCCTGCCAAGTGCGTGGTGGATAAGGATCCGGACCGAAGATGGCATATTTGGCGGCAAGGATAAACAGCCAAACGAAAAAGGGTGCGCCGATTAAGAAAAACAATGCTTTTTTCATGATGTTCTCCATGTTCGGGGAGAGAGGCTACCTGAAACGCAATGCAGTGGAGTTTCTGCGCAGCGAAATTTTCAGGTAGCCTTTTCATTGCCGGATTTATTGCTTGGCAAAGCCGCGCTGTTGCAGGAAGGGCAGGATGTGCGGGCGCAGGGGTTTGGCCAGGGTGTTGGCGATTTGGCGCGTCCAATCAAGGTCGAGGCCGCTGCGGGCTTGGTAGTAGGCGGCAAGCTCGCGGTTGTAGGCTTCGAGGGTGTTGGGGCTGCATTCGCGGTAGCGGTTTTCGCTCACAAAGGCTTCCAGCGGCAGGCGCGGGCGGTAGAGCGGCTGCTGGGCGGGGTGGCCGATGCACATGCCGAACAGGGGCACGGCGGTGTCGGGCAGGCCGAGGGCTTCGGCTGCGGCGGCGATGTCGTTGCGCAGGGAGCCGATGTATACGCCGCCCAGGCCGAGCGATTCGGCGGCGAGCAGCACGTTTTGCGCGGTGATGCCGGCATCCACGGCGCCGAGCAGCAGGGCTTCGGTGTAGCCGGTTTGGATGTCGGGCACGAGGCGGCGGTGTTTGCTGTAGTCGATGCAGAATACGAGGAATTCGGGGGCGAGGCGCACGTATTCTTGGTTGGCGGCGATTTGGCAGAGGCGTTGGCGCAGGGCGGGCTCGGTAACGCGGATGATGTGGATGCACTGCATGAAGCTGGAGGATGAGGCGGCGCGGCCGGCTTCGAGGATGGCTTGCAGCTGTTCGGGGCAACGGGCTCGGCGGTGAATTGGCGGATGGAGCGGTGGGCGAGGGCGGTGGCGAGGGTGGGCTGGGAGGGAGGATGGGGGCGGGCATGATGCAGTCCTTAAGTGGTGGGAGGGGGAAGGCTACCTGAAAAATGTTTTGGCAAAGTGGGATGGGTTCAAGGGAGACGGGTGCGGTTTTGCGGAAGCGGCTTGATTTGGTTTTCAGGTAGCCTGTGGGGCTTATGGTTTTCTTGTGGCGGCGGATTTTGTATCTGCCGTTTGTTTGTTTGCCAAGGGTTGAGGCTACCTGAAAATTATTCGGGCAGGGGGCTGATGCTGATTTGCTCGATGCGCTGACCTTCTTTGCTGCTCACGGTGAAGCGCCAGCCGTAGTAGTCGAGGGTGTCGCCCTCGTTGGGCAGGGTTTGCAGCTCTTCCATCATCAGGCCGGCCACGGTGTGGTAGTCGGCGTCTTCTTCGGGCGGGGGGAGGCCGAGCTGGGGGGCGAGCTCGGCGTATTCGAGGCTGCCGTCTACGATGAGGGTGTTGCTGCTTTGGGCTTGGGCGTCGGGCTGCTCTTGGCGCTCGAAGGCTTCGGGAAACTCGCCGGCGATGGCTTCGAGCAGGTCTTTGGTAGTAACCATGCCTTGTACGGCGCCGAATTCGTCCACCACCAGGGCGTAGTCGGCGCCGCTGTGGCGGAACTGCTCGATGGCGGAGAGGGCGTTGGTGCTGTCGGGCAGGATGAGGGGCTGGCGCAGGGCTGCTTGGATGTTGGGCTCTTCGCCGGCCAGGAGCTGGTTGAGCAGGTCTTTTTTGTTGATGTAGCCCAGGGGCTCGTCGGCGCCGGCCTTGCCCACCACCAGGAGGCGGGAGTAGGGCGTGTTTTGCAGCTGGGCGTATTGCTGCTCGCGGCTTTGGGAAAGGTCGAGGCGTTCGATGTCGCGGCGGGGCACCATGATGCCGGGCAGGGGGCGCTCGGCGAGGGTGAGCACGCTGCGGATCATGGATTTTTCGTTTTCTTCAAAATGGCTGCTGTCGCTGCCTTCTTCGCCGGCTTTGGCCAGCATGGTTTCGCGGATGCCCATCATGCCGAGCACGTTTTCGGCGGTGCGGCGGCGCCAGGAGCGGCTGCCGTAGGCGTTTTTGTCGGTGTTGCGCTGGGAGATTTGGTTGAACACTTCAATCAGCACGGAGAAGCCGATGGCGGTATAGAGGTAGCCTTTGGGGATGATCACGTGGAAGGCTTCGGCAATCAGGCTGAAGCCGATCATCAGCAGGAAGCCCAGGCAGAGCATCACCACGGTGGGGTGGCGGTTGACAAAATCGGTGAGCGGCTTGCTGGCCCAAATCATCAGCGCCATCGCCACCACCACGGCGGCCATGGCAATTTGGATGTGTTGCACCACGGCCACGGCGGTGACCACGGCGTCGATGGAAAACACAGCGTCGAGCACCAAAATCTGAATCACCACGTTCCAAAAGGGCGAATGCTTTTTGCGGTGGTCGGTGTCGGACACGGCGTAGTGGTTGGCGCCTTCGAGCCGCTCGTGCAGCTCGGTGGTGGCTTTGTAGAGCAGGAAGAGGCCGCCGAGAAACATGATGATGTCTTTGCCGGCCACTTCCAGCCGCCCCAGGGAAAACAGCGGGGCGGTGAGCTGCATGATGCGGCTCATGAAGGCGAGCATCAGAAGGCGCAGCAGCACGGCCAGCATCAGGCCGGTAACGCGGGCGCGGTCGCGCTGGGCGGGGCGCACCTTGCCGGCCAAAATAGCCACAAACACGAGGTTGTCGATGCCGAGCACCACTTCGAGAATAATCAGCGTGGCGAAGCCCAGCCAGGTAACCGGGTCGGCCAGCCAGGAGAAATCCATGAATACAATTCCTTGCTAAACAGGTTGTGGAAACAAGCAAAGGCTACCTGAAAAATTTCAGGTAGCCTTTCATCACACGATATGCAGGCCGAAGCCGCCGCAGCGGCAGGCTCGGGCTCTAAAGGGGCGGGGGAAGCAGGGTGCATATCGGAGAGGGGGAAACAAGATGGGGCAAGTGTAGCAGATTGCGGCACGATGCGTAATACGGCCTACACCACCGGCCGCTGCCGGTAGAACAGCAGCCCCGGCAGCGCCAGCCCGAAAGCCAGCGCGCCGATCACAAAGCCCGCCTTCAGAAAATAATCCACCGTTTGCACCAAAAGCTGCTCGGAAAAGCCCTTGTGGTTCATCTGCACCAGCGCAATCATCGCCTTATACACATACACCCCCGGAATCATCGGGATGATGGAAGCCACGGTGAACACCTTCGGGTGCGCCTTATAGCGCTGCGACAAATACACGCCGATGAAGCCCACCAGCGAAGCCGCGCACAGCGTGGCCAAACCCTGCGACATGCCCGCATGCATCAGCAGCGTGCGCGTGCCGTGCCCCAGCGCGCCCAAATAGGCGCAATATTTCAGCGCATTGCGCGGCACGTTGAACAAAATCGCAAAGCCCACGGCGGGGATGGCGGCAAAAAACATATCGTCTAACAAATCCAGCAGCAGCATGGCTCACTCCCAAGCGGAAACGTTTAGCAGGCTCAAAGCCAGCACGATGCCCAGGCAGGTGCTGAATGTGAGCACCGTGGCCACCGCCCAGCGGCTGATGCCCATGTTCACATGGCCTTTCAGAATATCGGCCAGCGAATTGATCAGCGGCACCCCGGGCACCAAAAGCAGCACGCTCGAAGCCATTGCCACTTCCGGGCGCGTACCCCAGCCGTATTTCAGCGCCATGCCCGACACCATCGAAGCCACAAACGCCGTAACCGCAAACACCACCGCCGGATTGTATTGCCGCGCCGACAAAATCTGCCGCACCCACATGCCGCAGGCCGAAGCGATAAACGTGATGCCGCAAATCAGCGGGTCGCCGCCGGAAAGGTGGGCGAAACTGGCGCAGGAAAGCCCCACCATAAACACCACCAGATAGCGGTTGTATTTCACCGGCTTCACCGCATCCAGCCGCGCGCGCACCTGCCGCACGCCATACAGTCCGCGCTCGGCGCCGATCACGATGTGCTGCACCGAAGTGATCACCGACATATTGATGCCCTTGTCGAAATTCTTGCGCGTGGTGGTAATGCAATGGTTGTTGCACAGCGTGGTGATCACGATGGCGTTGGGCGTGAGCGCGCATTCCACCGCATCCATGCCCAGCGCGCGGCCGAGGCGGAAGGCGATTTGGTCGATCAGCGTGCTTTCCGCGCCGTATTGCAGCAGCAAAAGCGCGGCTTGGATGCACAGGCGGGTGATTTCCTGCTGCTGTTCGTGATCAATGGGGGGGGTTGGCGGTGCCGGGGAGGGAGAGGGGCGTCATCTTAATAAACCGGAGTGGGGAAAGGGTTGAGATGGCGTGCGGAAACGGCCGGGGCAGCCTGTTGTTTTGATTGTTGTGGGGAGGCGGATTATACCGCAAGCCCCATGCGGCAGCCACTTAGGAGGGGGAAGGGCTACCTGAAAACGGGGTTTGGCACAGCCGAAGTTGAGTTTCTGCTCAGCTAAGACGATATTTGGGCGATACCCAAGCCGGGCTGCTGCGAGGCGAAAACGGCAAACTGTTTTTCAGGTAGCCTGCAGGCGTTAAAACATCGGCTTCATTTCCAGCACCAGTAGTTCGTTTGCCTCGTATGCAAAGCGGTATATCTTGCCGCTGTACCGGTTGAATAGATAGCCGTAGAAGTCGCCTGTGCTTGTGTTTTCGGATAGTTCCAATATAAAAACAGCGTTTTTCTCAGGAAATCGGCCTTTAATGGATTGATCTAGCTTTGGAATCCGCTCGGCCACATATTTTGTGAGGCATGAGGCGTCGGTGATTGCCGGGTTTTTATCTGGTTTTATTGTTTTCATATTGCCATCCCTTTGGTCAGTATTGCTGTTTTCCCGTTGTTGCGAAAGGTGCAACTTTTCTTTGTGTTCTCCTTTTTCTCTCTTTTGTATCGGTTTGTTATGTTGGCTTGGCAGAAGCCGGACAGTGTTTTGTTTTCAGTTTCGCAGAGGTATTGCCTTGGCCTGAGTCAAACTGTTTTCAGGTAGCCTCCAAGTTGGCGGCTCGGATTAGCCTGGCTTTCCCATTTCTGTGCGGCATATTTGGCAAAATTCGCTCATCAGGGCAAACATCTGCTCGGTTTTCTTTTTGCCGAAGGCGGCGATGGCGTTGTCGCACATTCGGTTGGTGCGCGCCATCACGGGCTCGGCCTGTGCCCGGCCGGCTTCGGTGAGCAGCATAATGCGTTCGCGCTTGTCGGTCGTGCTCGGGTGGAATTCGATCCAACCTTTTTCACGGTATTCCTTGCATACGTTGAACACGGTTTGTTTGGGCAGGAAGTATTCCTGGCAAATCTGCTTTTGCGTGCACTGCCCTTCTGGGACGGCGGCAAGGCTGTAGAGCACGGCGAAGTGGGTATAGCTTAGCCCGAGCTGTGTAATCCAGTCGTCAAACACGGCATCGATTTCGCTCACGTGTTTGCCGATTAATTCTGAACTGTGCATGGAAAATCCTATATTTTTAGATGATTGGTTGCATATTAACACTTTTTGCATGGATGTGTAATAGTCTTATTTATGACTTGTATTAAGTCTTAAAGAATACTAAAATGCGCGCCTAATAGTATTTTTTAGGACTGAATAATGCGTGGGAAACGGATAATTCTGCTCGGCTTGTGCTGCATGGTGCTGGCTGGCTGCGGCAAAAGTAACGGCGACGACACGGCACAGGCTGCACCGATGAAAATCAATGTGGTGCAGATGCGGCAGGGCGGGCAGGAACAAACTCTGCTGCTCTCCGGCCGGGTGGTGGCGAAGGAAGACGTGGCTGTGGGCACGCCGCTGCAAGGCTTGCAGGTGCTGTCGGTGAAGGCCGACGTGGGCGAGCGCGTGGAGCGGGGGCAGGTGCTGGCTGTGCTGGAACACAGCGCCGTGCAGTCGCAGCTGGCGCAAAATGAAGCCGCGCTTAAGCGCGCGCGTGCCAACTTAGCTTCCCAGCAGGCGGCTTGGCGCGAGGCGGCTGCCACGCTAAACCGCTATCAGGCGCTGGCCGACGGCGATGCGGTAAGCCGCATGGAGCTGGATCAACAGCGTGCCAAAGCGCAAACGGCAAAAGCCGCAGTGCAGGCGGCACAGGCCGAAATCGCCCAGATGCAGGCACAATTGAGCGACAGCCGGTATCAGCGCCAAAAAGCACAAGTTATCGCACCTGTCGGCGGCGTGATTACCAGCCGTGCCGTGGAAGCAGGTACGCTTACGGGCGGTAATGCTTTGTTTCACATTGCCCAAAACGGCGTGCTGGAAGTGCAGGCGGAAGCGGGGGCGGAAGATTTGGAGCGGCTCTCGCTCGGGTTGGAAGCGGAAATCACCGCCGACAACCGCAATATCGGCAAGGGCAGTATCCGACTGATTCAGCCTGAAATCGACAGCATTAGCCGTGTGGCGAAAATCCGCATTTCGACGGAGGGCGTGTTGGACAGCACCATCGGCAGCTATGTTCAGGTAGCCGTGCGCCTGCCTGCACGTTTGGTAAACGGCAGCCTGCCGTTTTCGGCAATTGGTTTTGATGATGAGGGCAAGACTTTCGTGAAAATTGTGGATATGCAAGGGAAAGTGCATATCCGGCATGTGGAGATCGGCGCGGTGTACCGCGATTCGGTGGAAATCGTTTCCGGTCTGAAAGCAGGCGAACGTGTCGTGCGGCAGGCGGGAGCATTTGTCGAGGCGGGCGATGTGGTCGAGCCGGTTTTACAGGGGGAGAAATAATGTCGTTCAACGTTTCCTCTTGGGCAATCCGTCGTCCGATTCCCACCATTGTGCTGTTTTTTGTTTTAACACTGGTAGGTATTTTTGCTTTTCAAAAACTACCCGTTAATGCCGATCCAAATGTGAATTTCCCTGTGGTAAACGTAACGATTTCGCAGGCGGGGGCTTCGCCCGACGAATTGGAAAACTCGGTAACGCGCCGCGTGGAAAACGCACTTTCGGGGATGGCGGGCGTGCGGCACATCACTTCTTCGATTACAGAAGGCTCGTCCGTTACCACAGTTGAATTCCAATTGGAAACCGATACAGACCGTGCGGTAAACGATGTACGCAACGCGGTTACGCAAATCCGCGATGAGTTGCCGTCCAACATCACCAACCCCGTGGTGGAACGGATGGATAGCGAGGGCGGGGCGTTGGGCTATTATGCGGTGCAGTCGCCGAATATGACACAGACCGATTTAGCGTGGTTTATCGATGAAAACGTCAGCCGTGCATTGTTGTCGGTAAACGGCGTGCAGCAGGTCAAACGCCTGGGCGGGGAAAAACGCGAAATCCGCGTGGATTTGCAAGCGGAAAAACTCAACGCCTACGGTATCAGTGCGGAACAGGTGAGTATGCAGCTGGCGCAGACCAATGCCAACGTACCGGCAGGGCGGACGGATGTGTTCAGACAGGAATTGTCCGTACGTGTATTGGGTGCGAAAAAAACCGTACAGGATTTGGCGGATACCGAAATCGCCTTGAATGACAACCGCAAAGTGAAGCTGTCGCAGCTCGCCCTTGTACGTGACGCACACGCCGAAGTACACAGCCGTGCGCGTTTGAACGGACGCGAAGTATTGGGCTTTCAGGTGTACCGCACCAAAGGCTCGAGCGATACGGTGGTGGCAAAAGGCGTGGAACAAGCCTTACAGGAGCTTGCCGCACAGTATCCCGACGTGCGGATTAAAGAAGTGTACAGCTCGGTGGACACCACCAAGGAAAACTACAACGTTGCCATCAATACCCTGCTGGAAGGGGCGGGGCTGACTGTGTTGGTGGTTTGGCTGTTTTTGCGAAACTGGCGTGCCACATTGGTTGCGGCCATTGCGCTGCCGCTTCCCATCCTGCCCACTTTTGCCGCCATGCACCTTTTAGGCTACACGCTCAACAGCATTTCCCTACTCGCCATTACGCTGGTCATCGGTATTTTGGTGGATGACGCGATTGTCGAAATCGAAAACATCGAACAGCATTTGCACATGGGCAAACGCCCGTATCAGGCGGCATTGGACGCATCCGACGCCATCGGTTTGGCAGTGATGGCGATTACCGCGAGCATTGTTGCCGTATTTTTGCCTGTGAGCTTCATCGGCGGCGTGGTAGGGCAGTATTTCACCCAGTTTGGCATTACGGTGGCTGCGGCTGTGTTGACCTCATTGCTGGTGGCGCGGTTGGTTACCCCGCTTTTGGCAGCATACATCCTGCACCCTGTACAGACCAAGCCGCACGATACGCCGCATGGCCGTCTGAAAACAGGCTACCTGAAATTATTGGATAAAGCTCTGCGTTTCCGTAAAACCACCTTGTTGCTGGGCGGTGTGTTTTTGGCGTTGTCGTTTGCAATCGTGCCGTTTCTGCCCACCGGTTTTATCCCCAAAGGCGACACCGGCATGAGCCAAATCGATTTTACCCTACCGCCGGGAAGCCGTTTGAAACAGACCGACGACACTTTGCGGGAAATCGACCGCACCATCCGCCGGTTTGACGAAGTAGCCTTGACCTTTATCACCGCAGGCAGCAGCGAAACCAACAAAGGCGAAGTGCTTATCCGTTTGAAACCGCATAACCAACGCAGCATCACGCAGAAAGAGTTTGAAGACAAACTGCGCGACGAATTGGCAAAACTTTCCGACATCCGCTTTGCCTTCCGCAATGAAATGGCGGCGCGCGACGTGTCCGTCATACTCACGGGCAACGACCCTGCCAAACTCAATCAGGCGGCACAAGCACTCAAAGCCCAAATGCGGGGGCTGGATGTTTTGGAAAATGTGCAAATCAACGCACCACTTGCCAAAACCGAGCTGCGTATCAAATTACGCGAAGACGAAGCCGCCAAAGCAGGCGTGAGCGCGCAATCTGTCGGCAACGTTTTGCGTATCGCTACCGTGGGCGATGTGGACGGCAACGCCGCACGCTTTACCTTCCCCGACCGCCAAGTGCCGATACGCGTAACCCTCGCTGCCGCCGATCGCAACAGTTTGGACACCATCAAACAGCTCCGCATTCCCACCTCAAACGGCGGAACCGTCGCCCTGCATACCGTGGCGGACATCTCTTTCGGCACAGGATCGGCAAGCCTCGAACGCTTCGACCGCGAACGCCGCATTGCCGTAGAAGCCGATTTGGCAGTCGGGCAGACCATCGGCACGGCACTCACACAGGTAAACCAACTGCCGATTATGCAAAACCTGCCCGAAGGCGTGCGCGTGCCGCAATACGGTGAAGCAGAATATATGGATGAAATGTTTGGAAAATTTGGTGCGGCCATGGGCTTCGGCGTAGTAATGGTATTGATGGTGTTGGTGCTGCTGTTTAAAGACTTCCTGCAACCGCTCACCATCCTCACTGCATTGCCGCTTTCCATCGGCGGCGCGGCAGCGGGGTTGTGGCTCTACGGCGCGGCATTGGATATGTCGTCCGTCATCGGCATCCTGATGCTGATGGGCATCGTTACTAAAAATTCCATTTTGCTGGTGGACATCGTGATTGAAAAACGTGCCCAAGGCATAGAACGCTTTACCGCGCTTATTCAATCCGGCGCAGAGCGCGTACGCCCGATTATGATGACCACTATAGCCATGATAGCCGGCATGATTCCCGCCGTATTTGCAGGCGGTGCTGGAGCCGCATTCCGTGCACCGATGGCGGTTGCCGTTATCTGCGGCCTGGCAAGCTCCACCTTGCTCAGCCTGATTTTCGTACCCGTGGTGTATTCCCTGATGGACGACTTGCGGGCTTATCTTGCCCCCAAACTGGCAAAACTGACCTCGGTAACGGAAGAAGATAGGCAGCGGGCAGAGCAGGAAGCATAAGGCGCAAACAGCAAGCCGCAGCCGGAATGGCAAAAGGCTACCTGAAAATTATCCAACTGATTTTCAGGTAGCCTTTCTTTGGTGCAGCACATGGCAGGGGCGGATTTTCAATTTCCCCTTAGTTGCCGACGAATTGAATGGTTGCTTACCCATGCAATCAGGCAAACAGCAGGCAGATATAAAATCCGCCGCCCCGATAGATAGGAAGCATATTGCCCAAGGCTGTAGCCCGTTGAGGCGTAATAAAGGCTACCTGAAAAACCAAACTATTTTCAGGTAGCCTTTTAGTGCCAGGCAAGGCTGTTAAGCATTTGCCAAGGCAAGATTTTATTTTTCAGGTAGCCTCAAAGCCCGCCGTAGGAGTGCAGCCCGCTGAGGAACATATTCACGCCCACAAAGGCGAAGGCGGTGATGAAGAAGCCGATAATCGCCCACCAGGCCAAAAGCCTGCCACCCCAGCCGCGCACCAGGCGGATGTGCAGCCAGGCCGCATAGTTGAGCCACACCACCAGCGCCCAAGTTTCTTTCGGGTCCCAGCTCCAATAGCGCCCCCAGGCATCTGCCGCCCACAGCGCGCCGAGCACGGTGGCGATGGTGAAAAACAGGAAGCCCACGGCCACGGCCTGATACATCACCTCCTCAATCACTTCCGCTTCCGGCAGGCGCAGCGCGGGGCGGCTCAGCTTCATCAGCTCGGCCACGCCGAGAAACGCCGCCAGGCAGAACGCGCCGTAGCCGATGAAGTTGGCCGGCACGTGCAGCTTCATCCACCACGACTGCAAAGCCGGAATCAGCGGCTGAATTTGCTGCGCGTTGCGGCTGAAGGTGTACCACAGCACAAAGCCCACCAAAATCGTTTGCAGGGCATACACAAACACGCCCAGCCGGTGCAGGCGGAACTTGCCTTCGTAGTAGAGGAACATCAGCGAAGTGATCACGATAAACAGGATAAACACTTCATACAGATTGGAAATCGGGATGTGGCCGTTGCCCGGGCTGAGCAGGTAGCTTTCGTGCCAGCGCACCAGCATGCCGGTGAAGCCGGCCACGGCGGCTGCCCAAGCCAGCGCGCGCGCAATGCGCAGCAGCGGCGTGGCCGGCGCATCGGCAGCCTGCCGTTTGCCGCCGAGCAGGCCCAGCGCGTAGCACAGCCAGGCCATCGGCACCAGCGCGCACAGCCAGCCGATGGCCGATTGGCTGGCCAGGAAATAGCGCAGCAGGAAGCGTTCGCCGTTGGCCATCTGCCCGGCATAGAGCTGCGTGGCGGCATAAGCGAGCGCGATGCACAGCGGGATAAACCAGCGCAAGGGCTTGTCGAACCAGCCCAAGGCGATCGCCGCTGCCGCGCTGCCCCACAAAATGCACACTTCATACGCATCCATGCGGTGCGGCAGCAGAATCTGCACCGCGGCGGCAATGGCAAGCATGAGGGCGGCAAACAGCCAGTCGGCCCAAGTGAGGCGTTTCCAGAAGCGGCGCTCCTGCAAGAGTTCGTGCGCCGGCAGCTCGGGCGGGGCGTAGGCATCGTGTGCCTGAGCCTGCGCCATGGCGGGCGGCTGCGGCAGAACGCGGGTGGGGGAATCAGGGTTGGTCATGGTTGAGCTCCTGTGCGAGGCGCGTGAGGTGTTGTGTGTGTTGGCTAAATGATTGTTCGAGCCGGCGCGGGTGGCGGGCGGCGCTCATGGCAAAGCGCACGCTGCCGTTGTGATACAGCAGCCAGGCGCGCTGCTCGCGGATGTAAAACATCAAAAACGTGCCCAATATCAGCAGTGCCGAGCCGAGATACACCCAGCCTTGGCCTGGCGAACGGGTCATTTGCAGGCCGGAGGATTTCACTTCGTTGAAGCCGTTTAATTGCAGCAGCACGGGTGAGCCGAAGCGGGTGAGGCCGGTGTAGGCGTCGAAACTGTTGAGTAGGAAGCGGTTGCGCTCCTCGCCCTGCGGCCATTCCAGCCCTTGCTCGGCCAGCGCCTGATCGAGCGCGATGTTGCCCGCGCCAAACAGCATTTGGTAGAACAGCTCGCGCATGCGTTCCCGCTCGGCGGCGGGGATTTGGGTTTGCACGAATTGGTTGATGCCGGTGAGGCCTTCGCGGGCGAAGAGTTCCAAGATGTTGTTGAGCGCGTCGCGGAAGCGTGCTTTGGAGGCCTCGGGCATATCGGCCACGGCGCGGTCGAGCACGGCTTGGCGCTGTTTGGGATTGAGCAGCACGGCGCGCAGGTGCATGAAGGTGTCGGGCTTACCCTGTTTGTCGGCGGGAATCATCAGCCAGCGGTAGGGCTCGGCGTTGCTGGCGCGCTCGCCGGTGGCGAAATAGTAGTCGCCGCCGCGCCGCAGGGGCAGCATGTAGTTGACGTATTCGCGCGCCTGGCCGGCCTGGTCGCGCAGTCGGAAGGTGATGGTGGGGCCGACGTTGCGCTGGGCGTCGGCCTGCCGCACGCTGCGGGCGTCGTTTAGGCGCTGTTGCAGGCTGCCGGGCTGTTGCGGAGCGCTGCTGCTGTCGGCTTCTTCTTCGTTTTCCACGTTCAGCGGGCGCAGCTCGGCAAATTCGAGGGTGTATTGCTTATCGGGCTGGCTTTGCCCCAAATGCAGGGGGAAGGCGCTGAGCGAGGCGGCTTTGAGCTCGGTGGATGCGGCGGAGGCCGCGCCGAGGTTCCAGGCGCGGAAGGTGAGGCCGGAGCCGCCGTCGCCGAAGCTGGCCTGATAGAGCGTGATGCCATGCAGGGTGAAGGGGTGGTTCACGCGCAGGGTGGGGGTGTAGGTGTCGCCGCTTTGCTTGTCGGTAACGACGAGGTCGCTGGCGAAGTTTTTCGGCATGCCGCTGTCGTAGTATTCCACGTGGAATTGCTTGAGGGTGACGCTGAAGGGCAGCTCCTGCACCAGCAGCCCGTTGCCGGTGTCGAGGAAGATTTCTTGGATGGTTTGCCCTTCGCGGATGTTTACGTTGCCGCGGAAGGAGAGCGTGCCGCTGCCCAGGCGGCTTTGTGCGCCGAAGTCGTTGGAGAATTGGGCGGTTTTGTCGGGCTTGAGGCTACCTGAAAATACGGCGAGCTTGAGCGGCAGGTTGCTGTCGATGAGGCCTCCCAGGCAGATGACGATGATGGCGGCGTGGGTGCAGATGTAGCCCCATTTGTTGATACTGCCTTTTTTGGCGGCGATGATGAGGCTGCCGTCGGCGCGTTGCTCGCGGCGCACGGCGAAGCCGGATACTTTCAGGTAGCGTTCGGCGATGTCGGGCTGCGGGGCTTGGCTGAGCTGGGTGCTGTGTTTCATCGCGGCCAAGGAGCGGGCGGAGGCGTTGATGCGGAAGCCGCGCATTTCGCGCAGGAAGGGCGGGATGTTGCGCCAGAGGCACAGGCCGGTGGAGAGGATGAGGAAGGCGAGGATGGCCACAAACCATGGCGCGGAATATACGTCGTAGAGGCCGAGGAAGCGGAAAATCTGGTGCCAAAACGGGCCGAATTCCACCAAATAGGCCACTTCGGATTGGTTTTGCTGCAACACCGTGCCGATCACGGAAGCGAGCGCCAGCAGCGAAAGCAGCGCCACGGCGAAACGCATGGAGCTGAGGAAGGCAAACCAAGGCCGCCGCAACAGCGGGGTTTGGGCGGGGGCGGGCGGGGTACTCATAAACCGAAAATCCGGCCGGGCGGAAAAGGGATAAAATAATGGAATTATACCTGATTTAGCGCAAACTTTCGGCGGATTTGCAGAGAAGGGAAAGGCTACCTGAAAAGTGGTTTTCGCTTTTTCAGGTAGCCTTTGTGCGCTAGGCGGGCAAGGGGGTTAATCGTCGGGGTCGAATTTGGAGGAGAGGATGCGGCCGCTGCGGGCATCCACGATCACTTCGTAGTCGCCGCGGCGGGCGTCTAAATCCACTTCATACACGCAGCGGCCGCGCCAGGTGGTGAAATCCACGTCGGTAACGCGGGCGCGGGTGTGGCGGGCGGCGATGTTGGCGGCGCGGGCGCTGGAAATGTAGCCTTGGCGCGTGCGGTTGGCTTGGGCGCGCTGCGGGCGGTGTTGCTGTGCGTGGCTGCCATGGTGGTGATGGTGGTCATCATGGTCGTGGCGGTCGGCCAGGGCGGGCAGGGAGACGGCCATCAGGGTGGCGGCGAGCAGCAGCAGGGAGGGTTTGCGTGCGGGCATGGGCGTCCTTTCGGTTGGGGTGTGGCAAACAAAGGGAAAGGCTACCTGAAAATGTTTTAGCGCTGCGCAGAAACTCGCGAAGCTCGTTTTCAGGTAGCCTGCCGGGGATGATTACTGGATACGGGTAACGGCTTTCACGTCCACTTCGGTGTGGCGCCATTCTTGGTCGATTTCGGCTTCGAGGCGCACTTTGTCGCGCGGGGTGATGTTCAGGCCGCGCCATACGTCGTCGTCGATTTCCACTTCGATGGCGCCGCTGGCGTCGCGGAAGATGTAGTGTTCGCGGCGCACTTGGCGTTCGATGCGGCCTTCGAGGGTAACGCGGGCGTCGTCGGGCAGGCCGCGCAGGTCGGCCACGCGGCTAACGGCGGGCTGGGCGGCGGCGGGCTGGCCGTTTTCGGAGAAGCCGGCGGAGGCGGTGGCGGATACGGCCAAGAGGGCGGTGAGGAGCAGAGCGTTTTTCATGATGTTTTCCTTTTTTGAGGTGGGAGGTTTAAAAAGTGGGCAACGGGTGTTGCCCTTGATTTGATGGTTCGCATTATAGGGAGGGTGGTTTAGCTGAAAATTAGGGAAGTGGAAAGTTTTGTAAACCTGCTAAAGGCTACCTGAAAAATAAAACGGCCGTATCCGGGGGGGATACGGCTGTTGGCTGCGGGCAAGGGGCTAAGGTTTAGTGCAGGCCTTGGATGAAGTTGCCCACGGCGTCCATTTCTTCGTTGCTCATGCGCTTGGCGATGTCGCCCATGATGGTGTTGCCGCGCAGGCCGCTCTGGTAGGCGCGCAGTTGGTCTACGATGTAGGATTTGTGCTGGCCGGCCAGGCGCGGGTAGGCCACGGTGCCTTCTTGCTGGGTTGTGTTGCCCGGGATGCCGGCGCCGCCTGGGCCGTGGCACGACATGCAGGCGGGAATGCCGCGCGAGGCGATGCCGCCGCGGAACAGGCGCGCGCCCAGTTCGGGGTTTTCTTTGGGGTTGGTTTCGCCGGATTTGGGAATCTGGCGGTAGAAATAGGCGGCCACGTTGGCAATATCCTGCTCGCTCAGGTTTTCCACCAGGGGGCGCATGGTTACGGCGGCGCCGGTGTTGCGCTGGCCGGCCTTGATGGCCAGGGTTTGCTGGATGATATAGGCCGGATGCTGGCCGGAAAGGCGCGGATACATGGCGATGTTGGTGTTGCCGTCGGCGCCGTGGCAGGCGGCGCACACGGTGTCGGCAATCTGTTTGCCGCGGGCGGCGTCGGCAGCGGGCGGCGCGGCCAGGGCGAAACCGGAAACGGCCAGCAGGAGGCCGGCAAGGGTAGTGTGTTTCATGAATATGCTCCGAATCAGCGGGGCGCTGTTTGCCGCGCCCTCCCAAATACTCTGTTTTCCAACCGGGCAGCCCGATTGAAACCGATATTGTTATAAACGTGGTATTCTATACTAAATTTTACTTTTTGTTCCAGCTTATGCCGCTTTTTAGAAACGCCGAATTCTTCACCACGGTAAACCACCTCAAAGACCTGCCGAATACGCCCGCCGAAATCGCCTTCGTGGGGCGCAGCAACGCCGGGAAATCCAGCGCCATCAACACGCTCACCGGCCACACGCGCCTGGCCTTCGTGTCGAAAACCCCGGGCCGTACCCAGCACATCAACTTCTTCCGCCTCGCCAACGGCTGCTACATGGCCGATTTGCCCGGCTACGGCTACGCGCAAGTGCCCGAAGCCGTGCGCGCGCATTGGATTCAGCTGCTCGGCGGTTACCTGCAAACCCGCCCCCAGCTGATCGGGCTGGTGCTGGTGATGGACGCGCGCCACCCGCTCAAAGAACTCGACAAACAAATGCTGGATTTTTTTGCCGCCACCGGCAAGCCCGTGCATATTCTGTTGTCGAAAGCCGACAAACTTTCCAAAAACGAGCAAATCAAAACCCTCGCCGCCGTGCGCCGCGCACTCCAGCCCTTTGCCGAGCGGCAGGCCGTGGGCGTGCAGCTGTTTTCCAGCCTGAAAAAGCAGGGCATGGAAGAAGTGGACGAAGTGGTGGCCGGATGGTTTGCGCAATGGCAGGCGGCGCACGGGCTACCTGAAAACGGGCCGGCCGCCGCCAACGAAGAAGAGGCTACCTGAAAAATCCAAAAAGAAAGGGAGCGGCCAATTTTCCACGCTAAAGGGCAGGCCAACTTTGAATGATGCCGCACCCGCATTTTCAGGTAGCCTCAGCCAAGGCCGCCAAGGGCTACCTGAAACCTGCCTAGCACCGCGCCGCTTAAACTTTCCCAACAATATTTCAGGGTATAATCCTGCAATGGACAAGCTTTCCCTCTTCCTCAACGGCGAATCCGCCACCGAAGCCCTCGCCGCCCGCATTGCGCCCGATTTGGCCGCGCCGCTGGTGTTGTGGCTCGAAGGCGATTTGGGCGCCGGCAAAACCACGCTGGTGCGTGCCGTGCTGCGCCGCCTGGGGCACACCGGCGCGGTGAAAAGCCCCACCTACGCCATTGTGGAAAGCTACGAGCCGGGCGGCCTGGCGGTACATCATTTCGATTTATACCGCTTTGCCTCGCCCGAAGAATGGGAAGACGCCGGGCTCGACGATTTATTCGCCGCCCCCGCCGTCCACTTCATCGAATGGCCGCAGCGCGCCGCAGGCTTCGTGCCCGAGGCCGACCTCTCCATCGCCCTGCAAATGCAAGGCGGTGGCCGCATCTGCACCCTTAGCGCCGCTTCCGAAAAAGGCAAACAACTCCTCGCATTATGGCAAAACTTACCCGCCGAACTTTCCTAACCCACAGCGCCGCCGGCCTGCTGCTCTTGAGCATCACGCCCACCGGCGAAGCACACGCCGCGCCACAATTCGTGGCCGTGCGCATGTGGCCGGCCTCCTCCTACACCCGCGCCACGCTCGAATCCACCCGCCCGCTGCAACACAAATACTTTCTGCTGGATAACCCGCGCCGCCTGGTGGTGGACATCCAAGGCGCCAGCCTCGACGGTGTGGTGCAGAGCCTGCCGCAGAAGCTGAGCCGCAACGACCCGTATGTGGCCGGTATCCGCGTGGGGCAGTTCAATCCCGACACCATCCGCGTGGTGATGGATTTGAAAACCGCCGTCAATCCGCAAGTGTTCGCACTCGCGCCGGTGGCCAATTTCAAACACCGCCTGGTGATCGACCTCTATCCCACGCAGGCCGTGGCGCTAGCGCAGGAAGCCAACGACCCGCTGATGGCGCTCCTGCAAGACTACACCAACGGCCGCATCCGCCAAGACGGCACCGCCACCGCGCAGGCGCAAACCAGCGTGCCGCCGGTGCAGAACCATGCCGCCAACACGCGGCGCGGCAACCGCAGGCTGGTGGTGATGCTCGACCCCGGCCACGGCGGCGAAGATTCCGGCGCGGTCGGCCCCAGCGGCCTGCGCGAGAAAGACGTGGTGCTTTCCATTGCACGCGAGGCCAAGCGCGAAATGGAACGGCTCGGCTACCAGGTATACATGACGCGCAACGAAGACGTGTTTATCCCGCTGGGCGTGCGCGTGGCCAAGGCGCGCAGCCGCAAGGCCGATATTTTCATTTCGATTCATGCCGATGCCTTCACCACGCCGCAGCCGCGCGGCACCGGCGTGTATGCCCTCAGCCGCGGCCGCGCTACCAGTGCCGCCGCCCGCTGGCTGGCGCAGTCGCAAAACGCTTCCGACCAAATCGGCGGCATCCGCGTGAGCGGCAACCGGCAGGTGGACCATACCTTGTTTGACCTGGTGCAAACCGCCACCATCAACGACAGCCTGCGCTTGGGCAAATCGGTGCTGGATGAAATGGGCAAAATCAACCGCCTGCACAAAGGCCATGTGGACCAGGCCGGTTTTGCCGTGCTCAAAGCGCCGGATATTCCTTCGATTTTGGTGGAAACGGCCTTCATCTCCAACCCCACCGAGGAGCGGATGCTGGCCAGCAGCCAGTTCCGCCAAAAAGCCGCCCGCGCGATTACTGCTGGCGCGCAACGCTATTTGGCCACGGCGGTGGTGGTGCGGCGTTAGCGGCAGCGGTATTTTGTGTCAAATTAAAAGGCTACCTGAAAATGTGTGGGAACATTTTCAGGTAGCCTTTTTGTGCTTCGGCGGTAGCGGCGGGCAGGCTGGTTTGGATGGTTGGGGCGGGTGGTTTTCGCTTCGTGGAAGCCGGTGTTTTAGCTTCGCTGAAGCTGGCGCTTTCAGGTAGTCTTTGTTGGATGGAAGGCTACCTGAAAATTTTGCTGGTGATTAAAGACGGTTAGCCGAGATGGCTTTTGCTGAGGTAAACGCTGACGAGCAGGCCGCTGGGGAAGCGGGGGCTGTTGGAAAGCTCGATGTGGCCGCCGTGGCGTTCGGCGATGGTGCGGGCGATGGAGAGGCCGAGGCCGGTGCCTTCTTGGCCGCTGCCGAGAATGCGGTAGAAGGGGTCGAACACGCGGCTGCGTTCGGCGGGGGGGATGCCGGGGCCGTTGTCTTCGATGCGCAGGATGATGTGGCCGGGGGTTTCGGCGGCGGAGAGGTCGATTTGGCTGCCGGCGGGGGTGTAGCGGATGGCGTTGTCGGTGAGGGTTTTGACGAGGGTGTAGAGCTCGGCTTGGTTGGCGTGGAAGATGGGGTCGGCGGGGCTGGCTACGCCGAGGTCTTGCTGTTTGGCTTCGGCGAGGGTGGAGGTCTTCAATCACGCTGCGGAAGAGGGCTTGGCTGCTGAGGCGGGCTTTGGGGCGCTGGGCTTCGGGGGCTTGGGCGCGGGTGAGGGAGAGGAGCTGCTCAAGCAGATGGCGGTTGCGGCGGATGCCTTGCAGGAGGGTGGCGAGCTGGCCGGCGGCGGGCTCGGGCAGGGGCTGGGCGGCGAGGCGTTCGGCTTGCAGGAGAGGGCGGTCATGGGGCTGCGTAGTTCGTGGGCGGCATCGGCGATGAAGCGTTGCTGCTGCTGCATGGCGGCTTCGGTGCGGGCGAGCAGGTGGTTGATGGCGCGGATGAAGCCGCGGATTTCGTGGGGCTGGCCGGCTTCGGGCAGGGGGGTGAGGTCGGCGCTGGGGCGGGTGTCGAGGCTTTGGAGAGGCGGCGCACGGGTTGCATGGTGCGCTGGACGATGAGGATGGTGGGAGGATGGAGAGGGGGCGAGCAGGAGCAGGGGCAGGCGCTGCTCCAGGCGGCGTGTTCGGCCATGTCTTCGCGGAATTCGTTTTCTTGCAAGACGGCGATGGGGCCTTGGGGGTGTGGCGGATGTAGGCGCGGTAGGTGTCGCTGTCGCCGGGCTCTTGGAAGGTGTGGAGGCCTTCGGGGAGGTTGGGGGGGAGGGTGATGTGTTCGTCGTCTTTGTCTTGATGATGCGCGCGGGCTTGCTCGCCGGCGGGGGTTTGGATGCGGATGTGGGCATCGCGCTGGCTTTCGGTGTTTTCAGGTAGCCTTTGGGGGTCGATGTGGGCGGCGATTTGGCGCAGGAGGTCGTCTTGGAGCTTGTGGGTGCTGCGGTAGCTGTCGTAGAAGGAGAAGCCGCCGGCGATGAGGGCGGCGAGCAGCAGGGCGCTGCTGAGGGCGGCGGCGAGGCGCAGCTGGAGGGAGTGGCGGAAGGGGAGGGGGAGCTTCATGGGGTTTGGGTGTTTTGAAACTTTTAATATGCTGATTTTGGGCGGCTTGCGGGTTTCAGGTAGCCTGATGGGGGGTTTGCGGGTTTAGTCGGGCTGGGGCTCTTTGGGCACCATCCAGCCGACGCCGCGAATGTTTTTGATGTGTTCTTTGCCGATTTTTTTGCGCAGGGCGTGGATGAGGTAGTCGATGGCGTTGCTTTCCACTTCTTCGCCCCAGCCGTAGATTTTGTCTTCGAGGCTGCTGCGGGAGAGGATGGTGCCGGGGCGTTGGAGCAGGGCTTCGAGGATGGCGAATTCTTTGTTGCTGAGGATGACGGGCTCGCTTTGGCCGGCGATGTGCACTTGGTGGGCGGCGGGATGGAGGGTGAGGGCGCCGTTGCCGGGGGCAGGGTTGGCCTGGCGGTGGTAGCGGCGCAGGATGGCGCGGATGCGGGCTTGCAGCTCGGCCATGTCGAAGGGTTTCACTAGGTAGTCGTCGGCGCCGCCGTCGAGGCCGGATAGGCGGCTGTGGAGGTCGTCGCGGGCGGTGAGGATGAGCACGGGGGTGGGGTTGCCGCTGCCGCGCAGTTGCTGCAATACGCTGAGGCCGTCTTGGCCGGGCAGGCCGAGGTCGAGCAGGATGAGGTCGTAGCTTTGGCTTTTGAGGGCGGCGGTGGCGCTGTGGCCGTTGTCGAGCCAATCGACGGCGTGGCCGCTGTCGCGGAGGCTGCCGGCTACGGCTTCGGCGATCATGGTGTCGTCTTCGATGAGGAGGAGGCGCATGGTGGGAGGCTACCTGAAAAAGATGGCGGCAGTATAGCAGGGGTGAATTAGCTGAAAATTAGGCTACCTGAAAATAGGGCGGCTGGATTTTTCAGGTAGCCTGTTGGCTGAATCGGGTGGGCGTTAAAACAGGGGTTTGTAGGTGGCGAGCCAGTAGATGAGGCCGAGGCAGGCCATCGAGAGGGCGTAGCCGAGCCACCATTTGCCGGAGCGCGGCGGGCTTTTGAGGCAGAACATGCCGAGAAAAATATACACCACCACTAAAATCAGCTTCACGCCGAGCCAGTTGGCGTTGCCGAAGGGGGTGTAGCGGGTGAGGGCGATCAACATCATGCCGGTGAAGAGCAGCAGGGTGTCGTTGATGTGCGGCAGGAAGCGAAGCACTTTGGGCACGGGGCGCTGCGGGCGGGCGGTGCGCAGCCAGAAGCGGAGGTTGAACAGGATAACGGTGATGATCACGAACAGCAGGTGGCTGTGTTTGACGATGGGGTACATGGCGGCTCCGGTGGTGTTTGTGTGTGGGTGTTTTAGTTGGCAGGCGGAAGGCTACCTGAAAGTATGAGAACAGCCAATAGCCCTTTGGGGTGAAATGGGGAAGGCTACCTGAAAATATGGCGGGTATTTTCAGGTAGCCTTTTCGGCATTACCAATCGTGGTCAAGGCAGCCGCGTTCGTCGGCGAGGCGGTAGGCGGCGTCGAGCTGGGCCTGCATGGTGGGCGGCAGGGCTTCGCGTTCGCCTGTGCGGTAGCGTTTCCAGTAGGGCGAGAGGGTGAAGCGGCAGGTTTCGGCCAGCTCGCTCTGTATCATGATGAGGTGGCAAACTGTGTAGGCGAAAGCGTCTTGCGGGTCGAAGGCGGCCAGTTCGATCACGTCGCCGGGGTAGAAGGCTTGATCTAAACCCAAGCTCACGTAGCCGTTTTGCTCGTGCACGATTTGGTGCAGGGCATTGAAGTGGCGCTCTGCTTCCATGCCGTAGTCGAAGCGGCTGATGCGGCGCAGGGTGTCATCGCTGGCTTGTTGGATATAAGGGAAGAGGGCGGGCGGAAATTCGGGGGCGGATTGGCGTTTTCGTTTTTTAGACATAGGTTTTGAGCTTGGATGAAGTTGCCGTTTCAGATTTCAGGTAGCCTTTGCTGCGGCTGCGGCGTGTTTTTCGATGGCCAGCAGATAGGGCGGGCGGTTGCGGCGGTTGAGGAAGCCGTAGCGCAATACGGCAAACTGCTGCTGCGGCAGTTCGGCCGCCCAGGCGGATACGGCTTCGGCTTCGAGCGCGCCGGCGGCGTGGCCGGGGTAGAGCACGGCGGCCAGCAGCCCACCGGGGCGTAGCAGCCGCACGGCTTGGCCGAGCGCGGCGAGGGTGCTGCCGGTTTCGGTGGTGAGCGATTTGTTGCCGCCGGGCAGGTAGCCGCAGTTGAACACAATGCTGTGCGCGAGCTCGTGCACATAGTGCGCCAGCCGGGCATGGCTGTCGGCAATCAGGCGCACCTGCTGCTCCTCTCCGGCTTCCTGCAAACGGGTTTGCGTGGCGGCGAGGGCTTGCGGCTGGATGTCGAAAGCATACACGCGGCCGCGCGCGCCCACGCATTGCGCCAGAAACAGCGTGTCGTGGCCGTTGCCGGCGGTGGCGTCGATGGCGGTGCCGCCCTCGGGCGTGGCTTGGGCGAGCAGGCGGTGGGCGAAGGGGAGGATGTTGTCGAGCATGGGATAGCCTTGCGGGATATAAGGGGATTGCCGATTGCGGCGCGGGCTTGGAGTATAATGCCTGCCGTCTGCACGCACCGTTTGAAAGGATAATCAGCATGGGCATTCCGGCCATTTCCCCGCAATACGCGCAATATCTGCGGGATTTTGAAACACTCATCCTGCAAAAGCAAGCCGAAATCGAAGCCTGGTTCCGCAGCCAGTGGAAGCGGCACAAACCGCCGTTTTACGGCTCGGTGGACATCCGCAACAGCGGCTACAAAATGGCTTCCATCGACATGAACCTCTTCCCCGGCGGCTTCAACAACCTCAACCCGCAGTTCAGCCCGCTGGCCGCCGCTGTCGCCACCGACGCGGTGGAGCGCTATTGCGAATCGGCCAAATCCGTGCTGATTGTGCCGGAAAACCATACGCGCAACACCTTCTATCTGGAAAACGTGTATGCGCTGAGCAATATCCTGCGCCAGGCCGGTTTTGCCGTGCGCTTGGGCAGCCTCAACCCCGAAATCACCGCGCCCACCGAGTTTCAAACCGCACTGGGGCACACCATTTTGCTCGAGCCCCTGCAACGCACCCGCGAGCGCGTGCACCTGGCCGACGGCTTCTCTCCCTGCCTCGTGCTGCTGAACAACGACCTCTCCGGCGGCGTGCCCGAAATTTTGCAGGGCATCCGCCACACCGTGCTGCCGCCCCTGCACGGCGGCTGGACCACCCGTCGCAAAACCGCCCACTTCGCCGCCTATAACCAAGTGGCCGCCGAATTTGCCGCGCTGATCGGCGTGGACGAATGGCAGATCAACCCCTATTTTGAAAAAGTGTCCGGCCTGAACTTCCACGAGCGCGAAGGCGAAGATGCGCTGGCCGCCGCCGTGGAGCGCGTGCTGGCCAAAACGCAGGCCAAGTACAACGAAAAAGGCATCACCGACCAGCCCTTCGTGATTGTGAAAGCCGACGCCGGCACCTACGGCATGGGCGTGATGAGCGTGAAATCCGCCGACGAAGTGCGCGCGCTCAACCGCAAAAACCGCAACAAAATGGCCACCGTGAAGGAAGGCTTGGCGGTAAGCGAAGTGATTGTGCAGGAAGGGATTTACACCTACGAAACGCTCAACGGCGCCGTGGCCGAGCCGGTGGTGTATATGATCGACCGCTTCGTGGTGGGCGGCTTCTTCCGCGTGCACGAAGGGAGGGGCACGGATGAAAACCTCAACGCCAGCGGCATGCGCTTCGTGCCCCTGAGCCGCAATATGCCGCAAACCGACAGCAGCGGCGAAGACCCGGAATACCTCGCCGGCAGCAAGCGTGTGTTCGAGCAGTGGCAAACGCTCGGCCTGCCCGACTACAACCAGGGCTGCGACTGCGCCAACAACCGGCTGTATGTGTACGGCGTGATGGCGCGGCTCTCGCTCTTGGCGGCTTCGATTGAGTTGGAGCAGGGTTGATGTGATGGAATGGAGGGCTACCTGAAAGCGCCAGCTTCAGCGAAGTTAAAACGAAGCTTCAACGCAGTTAAAACACAGCGCAGTAGAGTTTCTGCGAAGCTGAAATTTCAGGTAGCCTTTTTTAATATTAATACATGAAGGAAAGATACCGAAGACTAGGGGCTAATGGGAACAATGGCAATTGCATACAAAGAAAAATATTTCTGGATACACAATGCAACAGGCGAAGTCTTTGCTGCCATTCTGTTGGAGGAACTGAAAAACATCCCGATAAAATGGTGGCGTTACGAGCAGAAATTGAAGAATTGTTGCCTCATTGGGTTGTCGGTATCCTAGTTTCGCTGAAGGATTATTTACAGACTGAGGAGAATATTCCAATCTTCCTTCAGGCCATTCAGCGTTCGTTAGAACTTGCGCGGTTATCGTCGGATGAATTGTGTATATCGGGTTTTTCAGTTGGCAAAGATGTATTTTTTGAAGAAATATCGGCATTTAAGCAACTGATTACCGAATACGATACATTTAATAAAAATGCAAAAATTTATGCGCCCCTCTCGCAAAAGTGGATTACGGCATAATGCTGATATATATAAGAAAGTGAAGACGGGTAGTGTAGGCAACGGGTTGCCTACACCATCATTCTAATTTTCAGGTAGCCTTTCCCCAAACAAAGGCTACCTGAAAACATAGCGCAGCCAAGTTTCTGCGAAGCTAAAAAATTTCTCCGCCACCCCGCAGCAGGCATGACCGCTACCCTCCCTTGCACTATAATCCCCACTTTCCGCCGCCCCGCACCGCGGCCCCATCCCCGCAAACCACACGAAAGCTCCCCATGAAAAAACGAGTCCTTACCGGCGTTACCACCACCGGCATCCCCCACCTCGGCAACTACGTCGGCGCCATCCGCCCCGCCATTGCCGCCGCCGCCAACCCAGACGCCGAATCCTTCCTCTTCCTCGCCGACTACCACGGCATCATCAAATGCCACGACCCCGAAGTCATCCACGCCTCCACCCAAGCCGTGGCCGCCACCTGGCTCGCCTGCGGCCTCGACCCCGAGCGCACCACCTTCTACCGCCAAAGCGACATCCCCGAAGTGCCCGAGCTCAACTGGATACTCACCTGCATCACCGCCAAAGGCCTGATGAACCGCGCCCACGCCTACAAAGCCGCCGTGCAGGCCAACCTCGACGCCGGCCAAACCGACCAAGACCATGGCGTGGAAATGGGCCTCTACAGCTACCCCATCCTTATGAGCGCTGACATCCTCATGTTCAACGCCCACGAGGTGCCCGTGGGGCGCGACCAAATCCAACACGTGGAAATGACCCGCGACATCGCCCAGCGCTTCAACCACCGCTTCAAAGAACTGTTTGTGCTGCCCGAAGCCAAAGTAGACGACAACGTCGAACTCCTCGTCGGCCTCGACGGGCGCAAGATGAGCAAAAGCTACGGCAACACCATCCCCCTGTTTGAAAGCGAGAAAAAGCTGCAAAAAGCCGTGAACAAAATCATCACCAACCTCAAAGAGCCCGGCGAGCCCAAAAGCCCCGACGAAAGCCCCCTGTTCGACATCTACAAAGCCTTCGCCACCCCCGCCGAAACCGCCGAATTCACCCAAATGCTCGCCGACGGCCTGGCCTGGGGCGAAGCCAAAAAACTGCTCGGCGCCAAGCTCAACGCCGAGCTCGCCCCCAAACGCGAACGCTTCCACGAGCTCACAGCCCGCCCCGCGCAAATCGAAGACATCCTGCAAGCCGGCGCCGCCAAAGCCCGCAAACAGGCCCGCGAGCTGCTCGACCAAGTGCGCGACGCCGTGGGCATCCGCACATTGCGCTAAGCCGCATAATTGTTTGGTGCAACACGCAAAAAGGCTACCTGAAATTTTAGCTTCGCAGAAACTCAGCCTTGGCTGCGCCAAGACATCGTTTTCAGGTAGCCTTTTGTTGCGGAAAGGGCAGGGCGTGCGGAATGCGCATACGGTTTGCCGTAATGGTTTCGGCAGCACGCTGCCACGCCACAGGGGCGGATTTCACATCCGCCCGCACCGCGAATATCGGCATGCCCACGCCGTTGGAAACAAGCGAAAAGGGCGGATATAAAATCCGCCCCTACGAAGGATTTGAAGTTTCAGGTAGCCTGTTGGTAAATAGGGGAATAGGCAAATTAATCTGGTAAATCATTGGATTGTTGGAAATGGGTATACAAATACCGCTTGTTGTATTCGTCCTGCCTGTCAAAAAAGTAGAGGAAATCGTTCAAGAAGCTGCTTAGCTCCAAATCGGGCAGGTATTTGTGCTTGGCGGCGGACAAGGCCTGCTGTATGGCAAATAATTCTGTAAATATTTCGCCGGCATCTTCAAAATCTGCCTGCTGCATGGATTGGATTAATTCTTTAATCTTGCTATGGCAATGAGTCAGCAATCTATCCAACCGTTGTTTTGCTGAATAGAATTCGGCAGATTGGGCAACTAAGTCTTGTAGGAAAACCATAGTATTAATGCCTTGCGGTAAATATTGGGCATGAATGTTTGAGCCGGGGTATACAAAGGCTACCTGAAAATGTGAGTTGATGTTTTCAGGTAGCCTTTTGTCGTTGCAACGGCGGCTTGGGCTTAGCCGAGGTATTTCAATTTGCCGCGGAAGTCTTCTAGGGTTTCGTAGCCTTTTTCGGCCATGATGGCTTGCAGCTCTTCGGTGATGCGGGCGAAGGCGGACACGCCTTCTTTGTGCAGGGTGGTGCCCACTTGCACCATGCTGGCGCCGCAGAGGATGTGTTCGAAGGCGTCGCGGCCGGTGAGCACGCCGCCGGTGCCGATGATTTGGATGGCGGGGTTGAGCCGCTGGTAGAAGGCGTGCACGTTGGCCAGCGCGGTGGGCTTGATGTATTCGCCGCCGATGCCGCCGAAGCCGTTTTTGGGGCGGATGGCCACGGTTTCGTCTTCCACATAGAGGCCGTTGCCGATGGAATTGACGCAGTTGACGAATTTGATGGGGAATTTGTTGAAGATGGCGGCGGCCTGGTCGAAGTGGACGATGTCGAAATAGGGGGGCAGCTTCACGCCCAGCGGCTTGCTGAAATAGGCAAATACTTCGCCGAGGAGTTTTTCCGTGGTTTCGAAATCGTAGGCGATTTGGGGCTTGCCGGGCACGTTGGGGCAGGAGAGGTTGAGCTCGGTGAGGCCGGTGAAGCCACTTTCCTGCACTTGGCGCAGGATGGTGTGGGTTTCGTCGGGCGACATGCCGACGAGGGAGAGGAAGAAGGTGCGCTCGGGCTCGCGGTTTTGCAGGTCGAGCAGGTAGTTGAGGTAGTAGGCGAGGCCTTGGTTGGGCAGGCCCATGGAGTTGATGCTGCCCAGGGGCACGTCGCGGTAGCGGGGCTCGGGGTTGCCGGCGCGGGGCTCGAGGGTGGCGGTTTTGGTGACGAAGCTGCCGGCGGCGGAGTTTTTCACTTCTTCGAGCTCGGCAATGGTCATGCAGGCCACGCCGGCGGCGTTCATCAGGCAGTTGTTGAATTGGAAACCGGCGATTTGGGTTTGGGTGCTGGGCATGGTGTCTCCTTGAATTGGTGGCGGAACGCCCGGTATTGTACCCGAACGGCGGGGGCTTGGCTTGCGGCAGTGCAAGGGAAAGGCTACCTGAAAATCAGTTTTCAGGTAGCCTTGATTGTGGAAAGCATACGGATATTATTGCAGCTGCTGCCCGATCATGGCTTCGATTTCCATGCCGAACAGGGCTTGGATGTCGGTGTCGTCGAACACGTATTTTTCGCCGCAGAAGTCGCAGTCGATGGCGATGCTGCCTTGCTCGGCCACGATGCCGCCCACTTCCTGCCCGCCCAGGAGCAGGAGCATGTCGCTCACTTTGCCGCGCGAGCAGGTGCAGGCGAATTCGAGGGCTTCGGGCTCGAACACGCGCGGCGGGGTTTCGTGGAAGAGGCGGTAGAGCAGGTGCTGGGCGTCTAGGCTGAGCAGCTCTTGGGCGGTGAGGGTGTCGGCGAGGGTGGTGTAGTGTGCCCAGGCGTCGGCGTCGATTTGTTTTTCAGGTAGCCTTTGCAGCAGCAGCCCGCCCACGGCGTGCTCGGAGGCGGCGAGGGTGATGTGGGTGTCGAGCTGTTCGGAGCGGCGCATGTAGGCGGTGAGCATGGCGGCGATGCTGCTGCCTTCGAGGGGCACGATGCCTTGCCAGGGCTCGCCTTCGTTGGGCTGGAGGGTGATGCCGAAAATGGCGTTTTCGCCGAGCAGCTCGGTGAGGCTGCGGCCGTCGTCGAGCCGGGCTTGTTCGTTCCAGCGGGCGGTGGCGCGGCAGCTGTGGTTGGAGTCGGTTTCGGCCACCAGCATTTTGAGGTCGCCCTGGCCTTGGATTTGCAAGATGAGTTTGCCAGGCAGCTTGAGGTTGCTGGAGAGCAGGGCGCCGGCGGCCAGCAGCTCGCCCAGTGCGCTTTGGATAACGGCGGGGTAGTGTTTGCGCTGCACGATGTGTTGCCATACGTGTTGCAGGTGCACGTGCAGGCCGCGCACGGGCTGGTCGTCGAAAATAAAGCGGGTGCGCAGGTCGGCGGCGGGATGGGTGGTCATGGGTTTTCCTTATCGTTATGAATTGAGCTTGGGCTGCAATATGGCTGCGGGTGGCGGAATATCAAGTTTCAGGTAGCCTGAAATCGGTTAGAATACGCGCCGATACTGGATTGAACAGGAGATACGCATGACCATCATCGTTACCGGCGCCGCCGGCTTCATCGGCAGCAACATTGTGCACGCGCTCAACCGGCGCGGCATCAGCGACATCATCGCGGTGGACAACCTCAGCCGCGCCGACAAATTCCGCAACCTCGTACATGCCGACATCGCCCATTATCTCGACAAACACGAATTCATCCGCCAAGTGCGCGCCCACCAAATCAACGGCGACGACATCGAAGCCATCTTCCACCAGGGCGCCTGCTCCGACACCATGTGCCACGACGGCGTGTATATGATGGACAACAACTACCAATACACGCTCGACCTGCTCGACTGGTGCCAAGACGAACGCATCCGCCTCATCCACGCCTCCTCCGCCGCCGTATATGGCAAAGGCCAAACCTTCCGCGAACAGCGCGAGCTCGAAGCCCCGCTCAATGTGTACGGCTATTCCAAATTCCTGTTCGACCAAGTATTGCGCCGCCGCATGGCGCAGGGGCTGCACAGCCAAGTGGTCGCCCTGCGCTATTTCAACGTGTATGGCCGGCAGGAACAGCACAAAGGCCGCATGGCCTCCGTGGCCTTCCACCATTTCCACGAATACCGCGAGCACGGCCGCGTTACCCTTTTCGGCAGCTACGACGGCTACCCCGCCGGCGCGCAAAGCCGCGACTTCATCAGCGTGGAAGACGTGGCCAAAGTGAACCTTTTCTTCTACGACCACCCCGACATCTCCGGCATCTTCAATTGCGGCACCGGCCGCAGCCAAACCTTCAACGAGCTCGCCGCCGCCACCGTTAACGCCTGCCGCGCCCGCGAAGGCAAGCCCGAGCTGCCGCTGGAAGAATTGGTGGCGCAAGGGCTGATTGTGTATAGCGACTTCCCCGAGGCGCTCAAAGGCAAATACCAAAGCTTCACCCAGGCCGACATCGGCGCCCTGCGCGAAGCCGGCTATGCCGAAGATTTCGACGACGTGGCCGCCGGCGTGCGCCGCTATGTGGATTGGCTGGCCGAGCAGGATTAAGGTGCGGCACAGGCAAAAATTTTCAGGTAGCCTTTTCGCAAGCAAAGGCTACCTGAAAGCGCCAACCGCAATTCCAAGCCAGCAATCCTTGATTTATCTGCTGGTTTGCCGCCCTTGTTAAGTATATCATCAAACTCGCCATTATCGGCCAAAACTCACTACCGAAAGGAGAAAGCAATGATTCGTGCCGCCACTTTGCAGGATTTGGATGCCTTAACCGAGCTGTTTGCCGCCTATCTGGTGTTTTACCAAGTGGAATCGCAGCCCGAAAAAGCCCGCGCCTTCCTCCGGCAGCGGCTGGAAAACGGCGATTCGCGGCTCTACCTGTGCGAAGAAAGCGGGCAGGCGGTGGGCTTTATGCAGCTCTACCCGCTGTTTGATTCGCTGGCGCTCAAGCCCTTGTGGATGCTGAACGATTTGTTTGTGCGCCCCGAATGCCGCAACCACGGCTGCGGCGCCAAGCTGATTGCCGAAGCCAAACGCCTGGCGCAGGATACTGGCGCCGCCGGCGTGATTCTGGACACCGCCAAAACCAACGCCCCGGGCAACGCGTTCTATCCGAAAACCGGCTTCCACCGGATTGAGGATTTCAACTTCTACCGGCTGGATGTGTAAACACGCCGGATTATAGGTTTTCAGGTAGCCTCTAAGCGCTCAGAGGCTACCTGAAAATTTTTCGGCGCAGGATTTTAGGCCGCCTTGGGTTGGATTGGCGGGTTTCGGCAAATTTAATCCACTATAAAACGCTTGCAGGATAAGGTTCTGCAAGCGTTTTGCTGTTGGCGGAGACAGGGTGGCTACCTGAAAGCGTGAGCTTCAACGGGGTTGAAACACCGGCTGCAAGGCGGCTCAAGCGGCGGCTAGAGTTTGTGGCACAAATCGCCGAGGGCGAAGCCTTGCCAGTCGGGGTCGATGCGGCGGCCGAAGGCGATGGCTTTAAACAGCTCGCCCATTTCCTGCGGGGCGAGCAGGGTTTGGCAGGCGGCGGCGCGGATGTAGGCTTCGCTTTCGGGGCTGCCCTGCGCGGCCAGGCGTTCGGTGAGGCCGAGGTTGAGCAGGAAGGCGGCTTGGGTGGCGTAGCCGATGAGGTCGAGCCCGGCCTGCACGGCGGCTTCGGTGAGGGCGGTGAAGTTCACATGGCAGGTGAGGTCGGTGAGGCCGACGCGCTCGAAGGGGTTGTGCACGGTGTGGTGGCGGTAGTGGCCGATGAGAGTGCCGCCGCTGCGCTGGGGGTGGTAATACTGGGCAGCGTCGAAACCGTAGTCGATAAAGAGCAGGGCGCCGCGCGCGAGCCGCTGGGCGAGGGTGCGCACGAAGGCTTGCTGGCGCAGGTGCAGCTCGCTGGTGTAGCCGTCGATGTCGGGCAGGAGGGCTTGGGCTTCGGCGGCAAGCTCGGCGGGCGGGGGGGTACTCTGCCATTGGAATTGCCCGGCTTCGTTTAGGCTCACGCCCATCAGCCGCCATTGCCCGTGTTCGCGGCGCACGATGTCGCAGGGCATGGCGTCGAGCACTTCGTTGCCGATCACGATGCCGTCGAGCTCGGCGGGCAGCTCGGCCAGCCAGCTGATTTTGTGCAGATATTGCGGTACGGTGGCGGCGAGGTGGCGGCGTTGGCGCTCGGCCAAATCGGGGGAGACTTCGATGATGTGGTAGTGCTTGAGGCTACCTGAAAGTTCGCTAATCAGCTGGGCGGCGAGCTCGCCGGTGCCGGCGCCGAATTCATACACGTTGCCGGCGGTTTGCGGCAGCAGGGGCAAAAGCTGCGTGGCGAGGGTTTGCCCAAACAGGGGGGTGAGCGCGGGGGCGGTGATGAAGTCGCCGCCGGCGCCGATTTTGTGCGCGCCGCCGGTGTAGTAGCCGTATTGCGGCTGGTAGAGGGCGAGCTGCATGAAGTCGGCAAAGGGCAGGAAGCCGCCGCGCTCGCGGATGTGTTGTTGTATCAAGCCACACAGGGCGCGGGAGGAGGCGCTTTCTTCGGCGGAAGGCTCGGGCAGGGCAGGGCGGTTCATAGAGCAATTACATGAAAAATCGGAAAACATTCGGGATTATAAAGGTTTGCTGCCGTGAGGCGAAATAACGGGCGGCAATAAAATCGGCAGCGGGGCGGGCGGGGCAAACTATTTTATGTAAAAACAGTTTGTTAATCCTGCATTTTTGCCGCATTGGCAATTGACCGTGGGGGCGGCTTTGCGTATAGTGTCGTTTCGTGGGAAATTGTGGGGCAAAGTGCCTTTACAATTCCGGAAATCAACCGAAGGTGGGGCAAAGTGTTTGGCGGCGTACATGAATTGAGCATTGACAGCAAGGGGCGCTTGGCGATTCCGGCCAAGTTCCGCGATCTGCTTGCGTGCCACTACACGCCGTCTTTGGTGGTAACCGTGGAGGCGCGCACGCATTTGGTGATGTATCCGGAGGCGGAGTGGCAGAAAACGGCGGAAAACTTGCAGGCGATGAATGTGTCGGGCAATCCGGCGGCCAGAATGTTCCGCGATTTGATGCTGAACCACGCCGAAACGCTGGATTTGGATGCTTCCGGCCGCATCCTGCTGCCGCCGAGCCTGCGCCGCCGCGTGCAGTTTGATAAGGAAGTAACGCTGGTGGGCCGCGCTGACCGCTTGGAATTGTGGAACCGCGAGCAGTGGGAAGCCAATATGAATGCGGTGCTGGATATGGATCCGGACGAATTGGCCGCGCAGCTGGATAAGGCCGGGTTCCGCTTATGAGCCAGCAGGAATGGGGGCACGTAACCGTGCTGCTGCACGAGGCGGTGGACGCCTTGGCGGTGAAACCGAACGGCATTTATGTGGACGGCACTTTCGGCCGGGGCGGGCATTCCCGCCTGATTTTGTCGAAGCTGGGCGAACACGGCCGGCTGGTGGTGTTCGATAAAGACCCGCAGGCGGTGGCCGTGGCGCGGCAGCTGGCGGAAACCGACAAGCGCGTGCACGTAGTGCACGGGGGCTTTGCCGGTTTTCAGGTAGCCTTACAAGAGCTGGGCATCGAAGCGGTGGACGGCGCGCTGTTTGATTTGGGCGTGTCTTCGCCGCAAATCGACAACGCCGAACGCGGCTTCAGCTTCCGCCACGATGCGCCGCTGGATATGCGCATGGACACTACACGCGGCCAAACCGCCGCGCAGTGGCTGGCCGAAGCCGACGAAAAAGAGATTCGCGAGGTAATCAGAGATTATGGTGAAGAGCGGTTTAACAGCCAGATTGCGCGTGCGATTGTGCAGCAGCGGCAGGAGCGCCCCATCGCTACAACCGGCCAGCTGGCGCAGCTCGTGGCGCAAGTCGTCCGTACTCGTGAGCGCGGGCAAGACCCGGCGACTCGGACGTTTCAGGCCGTGCGGATCTTCATCAACCGTGAGCTTGAAGAAATAGCCGCCGTGCTGCCGCAGGCTTCAGGCTACCTGAAAACCGGCGGGCGCTTGGCGGTGATTGCCTTCCATTCGCTGGAAGACAGGATTGTGAAACAGTTTATCCGCCGCCACAGCCGGCCGGCGCCGCTGCCCAAGTGGGTGATGGTGCGCGAGAGCGAGCGGCAGATGCCGCCCCTGGCGGAAATCGGCAAGCCGCAAAAGGCTTCGGCGGCGGAAGTGGCCGCCAATCCGCGCGCACGCTCTGCCGTGTTGCGCGTGGCCGAACGGACGGCGGGAGAGTTTGCCGATGAATAAGCTGAATATTTTGCTGTTTGTGCTGGTGTTGTTGTCGGCGCTGGCGGTAGTGTCGGTGCAAGATAGCTCGCGCGAATCGTTTATCGCGCTGGAAAAAGAAAACCAGCGGCAGGCGGATTTGGAAGAAGAATACCGCCGCCTGCAATGGCAGCAGGCCAAATTGGCCAACCACGACTTTATCAAGGATGTGGCGCAGAAGCAGCAGTTGCAGGCGCCCACCATGCAGAATACCAAAATCGTCCGCTTAAGCTATTGATGCGGGTGAGCTAAATAAAATAATGAGTTGAATTGTCGGCAGCAGGCGGCAGCAGAGAGTATGGACAGACCATGTTAATCAAAAGCGACTACAAACCGCAGATGCGGCAGAAGCCGGCCAAGCAGAAGAAACCGGTGAGCACCAACGGCCGGATTGCCTTTGTGCTGCTGGTGTTTGCTTTGGCTTTCGGCACAGCGGTGGCTTGGAGCGTGCATTTGCACACGGTGGAACAGGACAGGCTGCAGGAAGAAGGCAACAAGCGCTTCGTGCGCACGCTGGTGCAGCCGGCCAACCGCGGCACCATCACCGACCGCAACGGCGCCGTACTGGCCTTGAGCGCGCCCACCGATTCGCTGTATGCCGTGCCCTCCGCCATGGAGAAAATGCCCAGCCAGGAGCAGCTGGAGCAGCTTTCCGCGCTGATCGACGTGCCGGTGGAAACCATTGCCGACCGTCTGGCGCGCACCAACAGCGATTTTGTGTTCCTCAAGCGCCAGATGACGGCAGAGACCGCCGCCAAAGTGCGCGAGCTGAAGATTGACGGCCTGGCCTTCCAAACCGAATCCAAGCGCCAATATCCGATGAGCAACCTGTTTTCGCACGTGATCGGCTTCACCAATATCGACGGCAAAGGCCAGGAAGGCTTGGAGCTGTCTCGTGAAGACGACCTGCGCGGCCAAGACGGCGCGCGCGTGGTGCTGCGCGACAACAAGGGCAATTATGTGGATTCGCTGGATTCGCCGCGTAACCGCGATGCAGTGGACGGGCGCAATATGGTGCTGTCGCTCGATCAACGCATCCAGTCGCTGGCGCATGAGAAGCTGGCGCAGGCCATTGCCTACCATCAGGCCAAAGCCGGCACCGCCGTGGTGCTGGATGCACAAACCGGCGAGATTCTGGCGCTGGTGAACCTGCCCGACTACGACCCGAACCAGCCCGGCGAGGCCGACAGCGCCCTGCGCCGCAACCGCGCGGTAACCGATATGCTGGAGCCCGGCTCGGCCATGAAGCCCTTCCCGATTGCCAAAGCCTTGGATTCGGGCAAAGTAAACGAAAACATGGTGTTCAACACCAACACCTACAATATCGGCGCGGCCACCGTGCGCGATACGCACAATTACCCCTCGCTCACCCTGCGCGGCATCATGCAGAAATCGTCCAACGTGGGCGTGAGCAAGCTCTCGGCCATGTTTAAGCCGGAAGAAATGCACGATTTCTACCAATCCGTGGGCTTCGGCCGCCGCATGCATTCCGGTTTCCCCGGCGAATCGCCCGGCTTGGTGCGCGATTGGCGCAACTGGCGCCCGATCGAGCAGGCCACCATGTCGTTCGGCTACGGCTTGCAGGTGAGCCTGCTGCAACTGGCGCACGGCTACACCATCTTCACCAGCGACGGCAAACTCCTGCCGGTGAGTTTCCTGCGCCAGAGCACCGCGCCGCAGGGCGAGCAGGTGATCAAGCCGGAAACTGCGCGCGCCATCCGCCGCATGATGGTGGCCGTAACCGAGCCCGGTGGCACCGGCACGCACGGCGCCGTGCCCGGCTTCGACGTGGGTGCCAAAACCGGCACTGCCCGCAAACTGGTGGACGGCCGCTACGCCGACAACAAACACATGGCCACCTTCATCGGCTTCGCCCCCGCCGAGCATCCGCGCGTGATTGTGGCGGTGAACATCGACGAGCCCACGCAAAACGGCTACTACGGCGGCATCGTGGCCGGGCCGGTGTTTAAAGACATCATGGCCGGCTCGCTCAACATCCTGGGCGTAACGCCCACCAAACCCGTGCAGCGCGTGGCTGCCAAATAAATCGGTGCTGGAGCCGACCATGTATTGCTTGAAGGACAAACAGTTTCCCCTGCCCGACAACTGCACTCTGCCGCCCGCTGTGGCGGCGGGGTGCATTTTGCGTATGGACAGCCGCCTGGTGCGCCCCGGCGATATTTTTGTGGCCTGCCAGGGCGAATATGCCGACGGGCGCAACTACATCCCCGCCGCCATCGCCAATGGCGCGGTGATGGTGTTTTGGGACAGCAGCGACGGCTTCTCTTGGCAGCCCGAATGGCAGGTGGCCAACTGCGGCGTGCCGCATTTGAAGCAGAATGCCGGCCTGCTTGCCGCCAAACTGTATGGCAATTTTTCAGGTAGCCTCTCCTGCTGGGGCGTAACCGGCACCAATGGCAAAACCTCGATTACGCAATGGCTGGCCCAAGCCGCCGGCCTGTTCGGCACGCCCTGCGCCATCATCGGCACCGTGGGCAACGGCTTCTGGGGGCAGCTTGAAGCCACCACCCACACCACGCCCGACCCCGTGCGCGTGCAAACCCTGCTGCACCAGTTCAAGCAGCAAGGCGCCGCCGCCGTGGCGATGGAAGTGTCCAGCCACGGGCTCGACCAAAACCGCGTGGTCGGCACGCCTTTCTCCAGCGCCATCTTCACCAACCTCACCCGCGACCACCTCGACTACCACGGCAGCATGGCCGCCTACGGCGCGAGCAAAGCCAAACTGTTCTACTGGCAAAGCCTCAAACACGCCGTCATCAACACCGACGACCCCTTCGGCCGCGAGCTGGCCGCCCAACTGCGCGCCGAGCGCCCCGAATTGCAAGTGTACGGCTACGGCTTCAACGCAGAAGCCTCCGTCCGCATCACCCGTTTTGCCGCCTCCGCCCAAGGCATGCAGGTGGCCTTCGATACGCCGTGGGGCAGCGGCGAAGTGCACAGCCGGCTGCTCGGCCGTTTCAACGCGCAAAACCTCGCCGCCTGCGTGGGCCTGCTGTGCGCCGAGGGCTACGCGCTGGTCGACGTGCTGCGCGTGCTCGCCCGAATCCAGCCCGCCACCGGCCGCATGGACTGCATCAGCCATCCCGGCCGCCCGCTGGTGGTGGTGGATTACGCCCACACGCCCGACGCGCTGGAAAAAGCGCTCGCCACCCTGCAAGAAATCAAGCCGCAGGGCGCGAGCCTGTGGTGCGTGTTCGGCTGCGGCGGCAACCGCGACCGCGGCAAACGCCCGCTGATGGGCGCCGCCGCCGTGCAGGGCGCCGATAAGGTAGTGGTAACCAGCGACAACCCGCGCATGGAAGAGCCGCAAGACATCATCGCCGACATCCTGCCCGCCGTGCCGCAGCCCGCTCTGGTGGAAGCCGACCGCTGCGCCGCCATCGAAACCGCCATCCGCCGCGCCGCGCCGCACGACATCATCCTGATTGCCGGCAAAGGCCACGAAACCTATCAGGACGTGCAGGGCGAGAAGCACCACTTTTCCGATTTCGAAATCGCCGAAGCCGCATTGGCCGAGCTTGCTTAAACAACAAAGGCTACCTGAAAAAACGGCACATCAGATTTTCAGGTAGCCTGCTGATTGAGCAGGCCGGCCTTGCCGCTCCCATCCTTCATTTTCAGGTAGCCTCATGGCGATTATGGCTACCTGAAAGCGTGGAAACTTTTTCAGGTAGCCTGCCCGTTTCGGCCTGCCCCACCGCATATTTTTAATGGAACTTCCCATGCCCACACTCGACTTAGCCTTCGTTTGCCGCGCCCTAAACCTGCCCGCGCCGCAGCGCAACCTCCTCATCCGCCGCGTGATCACCGACAGCCGCCAAGCCGCCGCTGCCGACGAGCGCGGCGCCGATTTGTTCGTGGCCCTGATCGGCGAGAAACACGATGCCCACGATTTCGTGCCCGCCGTGCTGGAGCAGGGCGCCTTGGCGCTGGTATCGCGCGCCGACTGCGCCGCACTTTCGAGCAGCCTGCAAGTGGCCGACACCTTGGCCGGGCTGCAAACGCTGGCGGCGGCCTGGCGCGAAGCGGTGAACCCGCTGGTGCTCGGCATCACCGGCTCTTCCGGCAAAACCACGGTGAAGGAAATGCTGGCCGCCATCCTGCGCCGCCAATTTGGCGAAGCGGCCGTGCTGGCCACCGCCGGCAATTTCAACAACCACATCGGCCTGCCGCTCACGCTGCTCTCGTTGCGCCCGCAGCACCGCTACGCCGTGATCGAAATGGGCATGAGCCACTTCGGCGAGCTCGACGCGCTCACCCGCCTCGCCCGCCCCGATGCCGCGCTGGTAAACAACGCCCTGCGCGCGCACATCGGCTGCGGCTTCGACGGCGTGGGCGACATTGCCCGCGCCAAAAGCGAAATCTACCGTGGGCTACCTGAAAACGGCACGGCGCTGGTTCCGGCGGAAGACGAATACGCTGAAGTGTTCCGCGCCGCCTGCCGCGCGCTGAATGTGCGGCAGATCGAGTTTGGTGTGGAGAAGGGCGAGATTTACGCTGAAAACGTGCAGCTGCTGCCCTTGGGCTGCCGATTCGATTTGGTGTGGCACAACGAACGTGCGGCGGTGGCGCTGCCCGTGCCGGGCAAACACAATGTGGCCAACGCCGTGGCCGCTGCCGCCTTGGCTTTGCAGGCGGGCGTGGGGCTACCTGAAATTGCTGCCGCGCTGGCCGATTTTGCCAACATCAAAGGCCGTTTGCAGCGCAAAGCCGGCCTGCGCGGCGCCACGCTCATCGACGACACCTACAACGCCAACCCCGACAGCATGAAGGCCGCGCTGGATGTGCTGGCCGAGCTGCCTGCGCCGCGCGTATTCGTGATGGGCGACATGGGCGAGCTGGGCGACGACGAAGCGCCGGCCATGCACGCCGAAATCGGCCGCTACGCGCGGGATAAGGGCATCGAGGCCGCCTATTTTGTGGGCGATTTCAGCGTGGAGGCTGCGGAAGCCTTCGGCGCGGCGGGCTTGTGGTTTGCCGCCAAAGACCCGCTGATCCAGGTGCTCGCGCACGATTTGCCGGAGCGCGCTTCGGTGCTGGTGAAAGGCTCGCGCTTTATGGCGATGGAAGAGGTGGTGCAGGCCTTGCAGGACGGGTCGGCGTGAGCGCGGCGGCTGGTTTATAATGCTGCCTTTTGGCAGTTTGTGCTGTTTGCCGCAGCGTGTGCACAATAATTTTCAGGTAGCCTCAGCTTGCAGGCAGCCTGTTTCAAAACGATTTTGAGGAAGTTTTATGTTTTTATGGTTGGCCAAGCTCAGCAATTGGATTTCGGCGCTGAATGTTTTCCAATACACCACTTTCCGCGCGGTGATGGCGGCGCTCACGGCGCTGCTGTTCAGCCTGATGCTGGGGCCGTGGACCATCCACAAGCTCACCGAGCTGAAGGCGGGGCAGGCCATCCGCAGCGACGGCCCGCAAACCCACTTGGCCAAGGCGGGCACGCCCACCATGGGCGGGGTGCTGATTTTGGTGTCGATTACGGTGTCTACGCTGTTGTGGAGCAATGTGTCGCACCCGTATATCTGGATTCTGCTGGGCGTGCTGCTGGGCACGGGCGCGCTGGGCTTCTACGACGACTGGCGCAAGGTGGTGTATAAAGACCCGCACGGCGTGTCGGCCAAGTTTAAGATGGTGTGGCAGAGCAGCGTGGCGCTGGCGGCGGGCCTGCTGCTGTTTTATGTGGCGAGCAATGCGGCCAACAATATTTTGATTGTGCCTTTCTTCAAGCAGGTGGCGCTGCCTTTGGGCGTGGTGGGCTTTGTGGTGCTGTCGTATTTCACCATTGTGGGCACCTCCAATGCGGTCAACCTCACCGACGGCTTAGACGGGCTGGCGGCCTTTCCGGTGGTGCTGGTGGCCGGCGGGATGGCGATTTTCGCTTATGCCGCGGGGCACTGGCAGTTTGCGCGCTATTTGCAGCTGCCTTTCGTGCCGGGGGCGAACGAGGTGATGGTGTTTTGCGCGGCGATGTGCGGTGCGTGTTTGGGCTTTTTGTGGTTCAACGCGGCGCCGGCGCAGGTGTTTATGGGCGACGTGGGCGCGCTGGCGCTGGGCGCGGCGCTGGGCACGGTGGCGGTGATTGTGCGGCAGGAGTTTGTGTTGGTGATTATGGGCGGGCTGTTTGTGGTGGAAGCGTTGAGCGTGATGCTGCAAGTGGGCTGGTATAAGAAGACGAAAAAGCGCATCTTCCTGATGGCGCCCATCCACCATCATTTCGAGCAGAAGGGCTGGAAGGAAACGCAGGTGGTGGTGCGCTTTTGGATCATCACCATCGTGCTGGTGCTGGTGGGTTTGAGCACGCTGAAAATCCGCTAAACGGTTTTCAGGTAGCCTCAACAGGCTAAGAGGCTACCTGAAAACAGACATTGCAAGCTTCTGCGAAGCTGAAATAGATTGAACTGAATAGAGAGGTTTTGTTATGGGCTTGCTGCACCTGCTTATTTTGCTGACCTTTGCCAAGATGCAGGATTTTCCGAAAACTCTCGCGCCTGGCAGTGGGCGCTGGCCTTTGCCGGCATCACTTTCCTGTTTGGCCTGACAGACGGCAATATGGCGGCGGCGCTGATTGCCGCGGCGTTTTGGGGCTTGTATTCCTGGGGCTATTTGGCCCTGCTGCGGCGGGTAACCGACAGTTTGATTTTGTGGCTGATGGTGTGCATCGGCGGGATTTTGTTGCCGTGGCTGCTGCTGATGAAGCTGTTGCTTGGCATGAGCGGGCAATAAAGGCTACCTGAAAACGAAGTTTCCGCAGGAAGCGGAGTTTCTGCAAAGCTAAAAATAGGCTTTGGCAAAACCAAACCTAATGAAGAGAGAAAACCGCCGCCCGCAGGCAAGCTGCGCGGCATGGAGAACAAAATGAAAAGCGAATGGCAAAACCAAAAAATCCTCGTGGCCGGCATGGGCGGCAGCGGCATTTCCATGCTCGACTTCCTACGCCGCAAAGGCGCGCAGGTGGCCGCCTATGATGCCGACTTCCCCGCCGACAAACAGGCCGAGCTGCAACAACGCTTCCCCGGCCTCGCCTGCCACACAGGCTACCTGAAAAACGCCCTGGCCGAAGGCTTCGGCATCCTTGCCCTCAGCCCCGGCATCAGCGAGCGCACGCCTGAGATCGAAGCCTTCAAGCAGGCCGGAGGCCGCGTGCTGGGTGACGTGGAAATCCTCGCCCACGAGCTTTCCGGCAGGCGCGACAAAATCATCGCCATCACCGGCAGCAACGGCAAAACCACCGTTACCAGCCTGGTCGGCCACCTGTGCCGAGAATGCGGGCTCGATACCGTGGTGGCCGGCAACATCGGCACGCCCGTGCTCGAAGCTTATGAAGACAGGCAGGAGCAAAGCGCCGACGTGTGGGTGCTCGAGCTCTCCAGCTTCCAGCTGGAGAACACCGACCACTTAAACGCCGCCGCCGCCGCCGTGCTCAACATCTCCGAAGACCACCTCAACCGCTACGACGACCTGCTCGACTACGCCCACGCCAAAGATAAAATCTTCCGCGGCAGCGGCGTGCAAGTGCTCAACGCCGACGACCCATTGTGCCGCGCCATGAAGCGCAGCGGGCGCGAAGTGCGCCGTTTTTCGCTGCAACAGCAGGCCGATTATTGGTTTGACGCCGCCTCGGGCTACCTGAAACACGGCGCCGAAACGCTGATTGCCGCCGCCGACATCCCGCTGCAAGGCCTGCACAACGCCGCCAACGTATTGGCTGCGCTCGCCCTGTGCGAAGCCGTCGGCCTGTCGCGCGCCGAACTGCTGCGCCACGTGCGCACTTTCAAAGGCCTGCCACACCGCGTGGAAAAAATCGGCGAGAAAAACGGCGTGGTGTTTATCGATGACAGCAAGGGCACCAACGTGGGCGCCACCGAAGCCGCCATCGCCGGCCTGCAAAGCCCACTCTTCCTGATTGCCGGCGGGCAGGGCAAAGGGCAGGACTTCACCCCACTGAAAAACGTGCTGCCCGGCAAAGCCCGCGCCGTGCTGCTCATCGGTGTGGACGCGCCGCAAATCCGCCGCGACCTCGCCGGCTGCGGCGTGGAAATGATCGATTGCGCCAGCTTGCAGGAAGCCGTGCAAACCGCCTACCGCCAAGCCGAGCCCGGCGACATCGTATTGCTCAGCCCCGCCTGTGCCAGCTTCGATATGTTTAAAGGCTATGCGCACCGCTCGCAGGTGTTTATCGAGGCGTTTGAGGCGCTGTAGGCGGGTGGTTGAATTTCAGGTAGCCTTTCAAATTTTGAGGCTACCTGAAAACCGCTGCTTGGTTTGAGCTTCGCTGAAGCTGGTGTTTTCAGGTAGCCTCCTCCGCAGCCGCAATGGCTACCTGAAAAAGTTTTCCCATTGATTTTTGAAGTAACCCGAAACACCCGAATGATTACCGAATCCAAACTCCTCGACCGCAAAATCCTGCGCCACGGCCACACTGTCGATCAATCGCTGCTGTGGCTGGTGGTGCTGATGCTGGGCTTCAGCCTGGTGATGGTGTATTCCGCCTCGGTGGCGTATGCCGGGCAGGCCAACGGCAGCAAATGGTTTTTCCTGATCCGCCAGGCTTCGTATATCGGCGGCGGCGGCCTGCTGGCCTGGGCGGCGTTTCAGATACCGATGCGGGTGTGGCAGAAATATTCGATGGCGCTGCTCTTGGGCAGCTTGATCCTGCTGATGGTGGTGCTGGTGGTGGGGCGCGAAATCAACGGCGCGCGCCGCTGGATTCATGTGGGGCCGATCAATTTGCAGCCCACGGAGTTTTTCAAGCTGGCGGTAATCCTTTATCTTTCGGGCTTTTTTATGCGTCGCTCGGAAGTGTTGCAGCATTTGAGAAAGGTGTGCTGGGTGGCGCTGCCGGTGGGCGGCGGGCTGGGGCTGATTATGTTGCAGCCGGATTTCGGCTCGTTTGTGGTGGTGTCTGTTATCAGCATCGGGCTGCTGTTTTTGGTGGGGCTGCCGTTTCGCTGGTTTATCGTGGTGGTGCTGGCGGGCTTGAGCGGCATGGGCGCGCTGGTGCTGATTTCGCCCTACCGCATGGCGCGCGTAACCGCCTTCCTCGACCCCTGGGCCGACCCGCTGGGCAGCGGCTACCAGCTTACCCACGCGCTGATGGCCATCGGCCGTGGCGGCTGGACGGGCGTGGGCTTGGGCGCGGGTTTGGAAAAACGCTTCTACCTGCCCGAGGCGCACACCGATTTCATCACCGCGGTAATCGGCGAGGAATTCGGCTTCCTCGGCATGATGGCGCTCACCGCCTGCTATTTGTGGCTGGTGTGGCGCGCGTTTTCCATCGGCAAGATGGCACGCGATTTGGAGCTGTTTTTCGGCGCCTTCGTGGCCAGCGGCGTGGGCATTTGGCTGGGCATCCAGAGCTTTTTCAACATCGGCGTGAACATCGGCCTCTTGCCCACCAAGGGGCTCACCCTGCCGCTGATTTCCTTCGGCGGTTCGGCTTTGTGGGCCATGCTGATCGCGCTGGCGCTGCTGCTGCGCGTGGATTATGAAAACCGCCGCAAAATGCGCGGGTTTAATGTGTAAAGGACGGAATATGGGCGGCAAAACATTTTTGCTGATGGCCGGCGGCACCGGGGGGCATATCTTTCCGGCGCTGGCGGTGGCCGCCGCGCTGAAGGAGCGCGGGCAGAACGTGCTGTGGCTGGGCAGCGAGGGCGCGATGGAAACGCGCATCGTGCCGCAGCACGGCATTGAAATCGAAACGCTGGCCATCAAAGGCGTGCGCGGCAACGGCCTCAAGCGCAAGCTCGCGCTGCCGTTCACGCTGTGGCGTACCGTTTGCGCGGCCAAACGGATTATCCGGCAGCACCATGTCGATGGCGTGATCGGCTTCGGCGGTTTCGTCACCGTGCCCGGCGGCATTGCGGCCAAGCTCTGCGGCGTGCCGATTGTGATTCACGAGCAAAACGCGGTGGCCGGCCTTTCCAACCGCATTTTGGCCAAGCTGGCCAGCCGCGTGCTGTATGCCTTCCCCAGAGCCTTTGCCGGGGAAGACGGGCTGGTGGGCAATCCGGTGCGCGCCGATATTGCCGCCTTGCCCGCGCCCGAAGAGCGCTTTGCCGAGCGCGAAGGCAGCCTCAAGCTGCTGGTTACCGGCGGCAGCCTGGGCGCAGATATCCTAAACCGCCTCTTGCCCGAAGCGCTGGCGCTGCTGCCCGAAGAGCAGCGCCCGCAGGTGTGCCACCAGAGCGGGCGCGGCAAGCTGGAAGGTTTGCAGCAGCGTTATACCGAAGCGGGCGTGCAGGCCGAATGCAGCGAGTTTATCGACGATATGGCGGCGGCCTACGGCGCGGCGGACTTGGTGGTGTGCCGCTCCGGCGCGCTTACCATCGCCGAGCTGGCGGCGGCGGGCGTGGGCGCGCTGCTGGTGCCCTATCCCTACGCGGTGGACGACCACCAAACCGCCAATGCGCGCTTCGTGGCCGCCGGCGGGGCGGGGGTGCTGCTGCCGCAGGGCGAGCTCACGGCGCAGAAGCTGGCCTCCACCCTGGCCGGCCTGAACCGCGACACCTGCCGCCAATGGGCGGAGCATGCACGGCAGATGGCCAAGCCCGACAGCGCGGCCAAAGTGGCGGAAGCAGCGCTGGCGGCCGTGGGCTGATTGCCGGATGAGGCTACCTGAAAAATAGAAGCATTGTTGGATTTTTCAGGTAGCCAGAACGGCAGGGAAATGCAATCATGTTTAATTGGCTGAAAAGCAAAAGCCGCCGCGAAACCGAGCGGTTGAATGCGCTGCTGGCAGAAGTGTTCGCGCAGCTTGGCGAGTAGCGGCTGCGGCAGGCAGTGGCAAATGGGGCGGTGGAGCGGTTTTCGCGCGGCGTGGGCAACCGATTTGACGTGTTCTTTTCACCCTGTGCGGCAGAATATGAAGCGCTGTTACCGAAACGGAATGCGGTGTTTCGCGGGATCGAGGTGTGCAATGCCGACGGTCAGCAAACGCGGCTGGAGCTTGTGGTAATCGACAATCTGCCGGCGGGCATTGCGTTTGATCATGCAGGATTTGATTTCACGCAGCCCCTGTCGGCGGATGTCGGCTCGATTACCCGAGCGGCTTCGGCGGAAGAGCAGACTGGCCTGCGCCGCTTGGAGACACTAGGTTTTGCTGGCAGCGTGCCGGCGGCGCTGGATGAAGTGGAAATCGCGGGGCTAGGCTATCTGCGGTTGCGGGAAATTGCCGATGGTGATTTTATCGGCTTAGGCGCGGACGATGTACTGTATTGGTGTCGGCATGAGGGCGAGGTGTTGGCCTTGCCGCCGGGCTTGGTGGCCGAGCTGCGGGAGAAGCTGTTTACTGCTTCGCGCGGGGAAGTGGCGGCGCTGCTGGAGAAGCTGCCTTAGCTTAGTAAAAACTCGCTCGCCCGTTTTAATTGCGCTGCAGCCCATGCTTTCAACTAGCCTGAAAGATGCAATAGTAGGCTACCTGAAAATCGGCGTAGAAGTTTTCAGGTAGCCTCTTCAGCCGTGTGTTAATTTGTGGAAAACATGGCATGATTGGGCGGCGGCATTTACAATAACACTTTTTTACACACCGGCTGCCGCGCGGCGGCCGCAAGAATAGTTGGCAGATTATGAAAGAACGTGTCAAACGCATCCATTTCGTCGGCATCGGCGGCGCCGGTATGTGCGGCCTGGCCGAGGTGCTGTATAAAGAATTCGACGTGTCCGGCTCCGACCAGGCGCAAAGCCCGGTAACGCGCCAGCTCGCCGATATGGGCATTAAAGTGTTCAACGGCCATGCGGCGGAAAACATCGAAGGCGTGGACGTGGTGGTTACTTCCACCGCTATCAAGCCAGACAACCCCGAAGTGCTGGCGGCGCGCGCGGCCAAGATTCCGGTGATTCCGCGCGCCATGATGCTGGCCGAGATTATGCGTTTCGGCCAAGGCATTGCCATCGCCGGCACGCACGGCAAAACCACCACCACCAGCCTCACCGCCTCCATCCTCACCGCCGCCGGCCTTGATCCCACCTTCGTGATTGGCGGGCGCCTGATGGCGGCCGGCACCAACGCCAAGCTCGGCGGCGGCAAATATATCGTGGCCGAAGCCGACGAATCCGACGCCTCCTTCCTCTACCTCACGCCCGTGATCACCGTGGTGACCAATATCGACACCGACCACATGGACACCTACGGCCACAGCGTGGACAAGCTGCATCAGGCCTTTGTGGAGTTTGTGCACCGTATGCCGTTCTACGGCAAGGCGTTTTTGTGTATCGAGAGCGAGCACGTGCGTGCCATCCTGCCGCGTATCCAAAAGCCCTTCGCCACCTACGGCTTCAACCCCGAAGCGGATATTTATGCCGACAATGTGCGCAACGAAGGCGCGCAGATGTGCTTCACCGTGCACCTGAAAAACCGCGATATCGCGCCGTTTGACGTGCGCCTGAACGCGCCGGGGCGGCACAATGTGCTCAACGCGCTGGCCGCCATCGGCGTGGCGCTGGAGTGCGGCGCCGATGTGGAAGCCATCCAACGCGGGCTGGCCGGCTTCGGCGGCGTGGGTCGGCGTTTCCAGAGCTATGGCGAAATCAAGCTGCCCCAGGGTGGCAGCGCCTTGGTGATCGACGACTACGGCCACCACCCCGCCGAAATGGCCGCCACCCTGGCCGCCGCGCGCGGCGCCTATCCCGAACGCCGCCTGGTGCTGGCCTTCCAGCCCCACCGCTACACCCGCACCCGCGATTTGTTTGAAGACTTTGTGCGCGTGCTGAACACCGCCGACGCCTTGGTGCTCACCGATGTGTATGCCGCCGGCGAAGATCCGATTGTGGCCGCCGACAGCCGTGCGCTCATCCGCACCCTGCGCGTGGCCGGGCGGCTGGAGCCGATTTACTGCGCCGATGTGGCCGATATGCCGAGTACCCTGCTCACCCTGCTGCAAGACGGCGACCTGCTGTTGAACATGGGCGCTGGCAGCATCAACAAGGTGCCGCAGGCTTTGCGCGATTTGGCGGGCGCGGCGTAGTTTTAGCTTCGCAGAAGCTGGCGCTTTCAGGTAGCCTGATTGTGGATAGTTCAGGCTGTGCTGAACAATTTTCAGGTAGCCTTTGCAAGGACAAAATATGAGTTCGTCAGAATCCGGCGGCAACGCCCGCTCCTACCGCGTACGTTTGGATGAATTAAATGCCAACGCCCGCCGCTTCTGGGCGGATTGGCAGCAGGAAGAAGCACGGCTGGCGGCGCTTGCCGATGCCGTGGCCTTCGTAACCGAAGCCAACGAATTGCTGCAACGCCACTGCCCGGAAGTGGTGGTGGAGCTGGACGGAGAGCCGGCCAACGGCGCGCTGGTGTTCAGCGCCAACGGTGTGATTGCGCGGTTTCCGCAGGTGCTGGCGCTGGTGGCCGAAGCGGCGGAGGGCACGCAGCGCTCGGTGGTGTGCTTCCGGCAGCGGGTGGGTGCCTCGGAGCAGTTTGCCATCCGCATGAACGGCGTGGATTTGCGCGCGGCGGATATTTTGGTGCGCTGCGAGGAGTGGCAGGGTTTGCCGGCGCTGGAAATGGCGTTTGCCGCCCCACCGAAGGAAGAAGACAAGGCTGCGGTGCAGCACTTGGCCATCATCATGCTCGACCATGTGCTGGGCGAGTGGGACGCGGTGGTGAAAGTGGGCGCGCTGGATTTTGTAGATGCCGTGCCGCCGGATGCCGTGCCGCTCAACAGGCTACCTGAAAAATTAGACGAAGTGTGGAAAGCCTTGGGGCGCGACGCGCTCTATCCCGAGCCGGAATGGGAGTTTGCCGCCTACCAGTGCGACGAAGACGAAGAAGCCGGCCGCGATGCGCTGGTGCTGCTGCGCAACGAATCGGCCAACGGCCTGCTCGGCCGCGCGGACATGGGCTGGGTGGTGTCGGTACAGTGCAGCATCGACGGCGAAGAGGGGCTCACCGCCGCCTATCAGTTGCAAGACGAGCTCGATGCCGAAGCCGCCCACCAGCAGCAGGGCATCGTTACCTTGTCTGTGACCAACCTCACGCGCGGCGAGCGCACCGTGTTTGCCGCCACCGGTGAGCCGGAACGGCTGGCAGCTAAGGCGCAGGAGATATGCGCACGGTTTGCGCAGCTCAAGCCGCAGGTGGATTGCGAATACGATCCGAACTGGCGGCATTATCGGTTTTAAGTTTTCAGGTAGCCTCTCAGACGGGCGTCTGGCAAAGGGGCTACCTGAAAAAAGTTTTAGCAAGAAAGAAGCAAAGCAAATGAACAAGCAGTTTGGCAAAGTGGCCGTGTTGAACGGCGGGTTTTCCACCGAGCGCGAAGTGTCGCTCGACAGCGGCGCCGCCGTGTTGGCCGCCTTGCAGGGCCGGGGCATCGACGCCCACCGGTTCGATCCGAAAGAGCAAGACATCCTGCAACTGAAGGCGCAGGGTTTTCAGGTAGCCTTCAACGTGCTGCACGGCACCTACGGCGAAGACGGCACCGTGCAGGCGCTGCTCGATTCCATCGGCATCCCCTACACCGGCTGCGGCATGGCCGCCTCCGCGCTGGGTATGGACAAATACCGCTGCAAACTGATTTGGCAGGCGCTCGGCCTGCCCGTGCCCGATTTCGCCGTGCTGCACGACGACAGCGATTTTGCCGCCGTGGAAGCCGAGCTTGGGCTGCCGATGTTTGTGAAGCCCGCCGCCGAAGGCAGCAGCGTGGGCGTGGTGAAAGTGAAGCAGGCCGGCGAGCTGCCCAAAGTGTACCGCGAGCTGCGCGAACGCCACCTGCACGGCGAAATCATCGCCGAACGCTTCATCGACGGCGGCGAATACACCTGCGCCGTGCTCGGCAAGCAGGCGCTGCCCAGCATCCGCATCATCCCCGCCACCGAGTTTTACGACTACGACGCCAAATATTTCCGCAACGACACGGTATACCAATGCCCGAGCGATTTGGACGCGGCAGGCGAAGCCGAAATCCGCCGCCTGGCCAAAGCCGGCTTCGAAGCCATCGGCGGGCGCGGCTGGGGCAGGGTGGATTTTCTGCGCAGCAAGGAAGGCCAGCTGTATCTCTTGGAAATCAACACCGTGCCCGGCATGACCAGCCACAGCCTGGTGCCCAAGGCCGCCGCACAAACCGGCTTGGATTTTGCCGACTTATGCGTTGAAGTGCTGAGCCATGCGACTTTGGGATAATGCCGGCGCGTTAAAACGCATCAACAGCAGCCTCTACCTCTTGGCCGGCATCGGCTTGGTGACGGCTGCCGTGATGTGGATGATGAATTCGCCGTATTTCCCTGTTAAACTGGTGAAAATCGACGGCCAGCTCCAGCGCCTGAGCGCCGCCCAGCTGCAACAAACCGCCAGCCAGCATATTCGCGGCAATATTTTCAAAGCCGATTTAAACGAAGCGCGGCAGGCGTTTGAAGCGCTGCCGTGGGTGGCCAAAGCCGAAGTGCGCCGCCTGTGGCCGGATACGGTGCAGATTCAGGTGGTGGAGCGCAAACCCGTGGCGCGCTGGGAAGGCGGCGGCTTGGTGGACAGCGAAGGCAAAGGTTTCGATGCGCCGAGCGACGAAAACTTTCCCATATTTGCAGGCACGCCGGGAATGCGTAAAATTATGGTGGACGAATTTGCCGAATTTCAGGCCATTTTGGCGCCTACCGGCCAAAGCATCAGCCGGATGGACTACAGCCCGCGCTCGTCGCGGGTGCTGACCTTGGGCAACGGCATCCAATTGCACTTGGGGCGCAATGAGGCGTCCATGCGCCTGCGCCGTTTCGTGCAGGCCTGGCACGAAATCCTGAAAGATCGCGCTGCCGACATCCGCTACGTGGATTTGCGCTACCGCGACGGCTTTGCCGTACGCTACCGGCAAGGCGCCGATAACGAAGGCAACGATAACGAAAACGACAACGAAACCACACCCCGCAATCAGGCGGCCGACTAACCATTTCAACAATCCGATAATTTAAGCAACAAGCGAGACAAACATCATGGCAAACAACAAACAACTGGTAGGCGCGCTGGACATCGGCACTTCCAAAACCATCGTTTTGATCGGCGAAGTGCAAGATGACGACGAAATCCACATCATCGGCTTCGGCCAAGCGCCCTCGCACGGGCTCAAAGCCGGCATGGTCACCAACATCGATGCCACCGCCCAAGCCATCACCCAGGCAATGGAAGAGGCCCAGCTGATGGCCGACTGCCAAATCGGCAGCGTGGTTACCGGCATTGCCGGCAACCATATCCGCAGCATGAACTCGCAGGGCGTGGTGAAAATCAAAGAAGGCGAAGTGATGCAGGCCGACATCGACCGCGCCATCGAAACCGCCAAAGCCGTGAATATCCCGCCGGATCATCAGATTCTGCACACCGTGGTGCAGGAATACATCATCGATAACCAGCCCGGCGTGCGCGAGCCCATCGGCATGAGCGGTGTGCGCCTGGATACGCGCATCCACATCGTTACCGGTGCCGTTACCGCCATGCAGAACATCCAGAAATGTATTGAACGCTGCGGCCTGCATATCGACAATATGATTTTGCAGCCCCTGGCCAGCGGCCGCGCAGTGTTGACGGAAGACGAAAAAGAATTGGGTGTGTGCGTGATCGACATCGGCGGCGGCACCACCGATATTGCCGTTTACACCAACGGCGCCATCCGACACACCGCCGTGATTCCGGTGGCCGGCGACCTGATCACCAAAGATTTGGCGCAAGCCCTGCGCACGCCCTACAGCGCCGCCGAATACATCAAAATCAACCACGGCGTGGCATTGGCCACCGGCGACGGCTTGGACGAAATGATCGAAGTGCCCAGCGTGGGCGACCGCCAGCCGCGCCAGATTTCGCGCCGCGTGCTGGCCAGCGTGATCGGCCCGCGCGTGGAAGAAATTTTGGAGCTCACCCGCAACGAGCTGCACCGTTCCGGCTTCCCCGAAGAAGTGCTCACTTCCGGCGTGGTGCTCACCGGCGGCGCTTCGTTGCTCTCCGGCGTGGTGGAGCTGGCAGAAGACGTGTTCAACCTGCCCGCCCGCATCGGCGTGCCGAAGGAAATGGGCGGCCTCTCTGAGCGCATCCGCAACCCGCGCTACGCCACCGCTATCGGCCTGTTGCAGACCGCGGCGGAACAAGGCGGCAGCCAGCACGCCGCGCATCCCGCCGGCAGGCAGGGCGGCGAGGGCGATTCTGTCTTCTACCGCCTTAAAGAGTGGCTGAAAAACAATTTCTAGCCTTTTTGCTTATTCTTGCACACAAAATCCGTTCAAACCTTTATAATACGGGCGATTTCAGTTTTCAGGTAGCCTTCCGGGCACAATCAAGGAGTGTTAAATGCAATTGGTTTATGATGTTGTCGAATCCGCAGCCAGCCCCGCGGTCATTAAGGTTATCGGTATCGGCGGCGGCGGCTGCAATGCCATTAACAACATGATTGACAACACGGTACAAGGCGTCGAATTCATCAGCGCCAATACCGATGCCCAATCCTTGCAGAGCAATAAAGCACCCAAACGCATCCAGCTGGGCACCAACCTGACCAAAGGCTTGGGCGCCGGCGCCAATCCTGAAACCGGCCGTGCCGCCGCGCAGGAAGACCGCGAAACCATCGCCGATGCCATTCAGGGCGCCAATATGCTGTTCATCACCACCGGCATGGGCGGCGGCACCGGCACCGGCGCCGCTCCCGTGGTGGCCGAAATCGCCCGCGAGCTGGGCATCCTCACCGTGGCCGTGGTAACCCGCCCGTTCGAGCACGAAGGCAAACGCATCCAGATTGCCAAAGAAGGCTTGGATACCCTGAAAAACCAGGTGGATTCCCTCATTGTTATCCCGAACGACAAGCTGATGACCGCATTGGGCGAAGACGTAACCGTGCGCCAGGCATTCCGCGCCGCGGACAACGTATTGCGCAACGCCGTGGCCGGTATTGCTGAAGTGATTACCTGCCCGGGCATGATCAACTTGGACTTTGCCGACGTGCGCAACGTGATGGGCATTACGGGCATGGCCATGATGGGCTCCGGCTTCGCGCAGGGCATCGACCGCGCCCGTATAGCCACCGAGCAGGCGATTGCCAGCCCGCTGCTGGACAACGTAACGCTGGAAGGCGCGCGCGGCGTGCTGGTGAACATCACCACCGCCCCCGACGGCCTGACCATGAAAGAATATAAAGAAATCATGTCGGTGGTGAGCGAATATGCCCACCCGGATGCTGAGCTGAAATACGGCACGGCCGAAGATGCGGCCATGCAGGAAGGCGAAATCCGCGTTACCATCATCGCCACCGGCCTGAAAGAGCAGGGCGACAACAGCCAGAGCAGCAATCTGCGTATGGTGAAAGCCGCCCAAGCCACCGGCACCGACGGCGGCTTCCCGGAAATCGACAGCGTGATCCGTTCCGGCCGCACCGCCCGCACCATGAATTTGGCCGCTTCCGATTTTGCCAACCAATCTGTGCTGGACGATTTCGAGATTCCGGCGGTGATTCGCCGACAAGCTGATTAAGCCGGTTTGGTTTATAGTAAAAGGCTACCTGAAAATTTTCAGGTAGCCTTTTGTTGCGTCCATACCTTTGGGCGGATAAGCCGATTGAATCGGACTAATCAAGCTGCTGGAATTTTGTGAAACAGGCGCAGGCAGTTGGCGGTGGTGGCTTGGGCGATGTTTTCCAGGGTGTCGCCGCGCAGTTGGGCAACGAAGGCGGCAGTGTGCCGCACGTAGGCGGGCTCGTTGGTTTTGCCGCGTTTGGGCACGGGGGCGAGGTAGGGTGAGTCGGTTTCCACCAGCAGCCGGTCGAGCGGCACGTAGCGGGCGGCTTCTTGGATGGCGGTGGCGTTTTTGAAGGTAACGATGCCGGAGAAGGAAATGTAGAAGCCCAAATCCAAGGCCAGCTTGGCGATGCGCACGTCTTCGGTGAAGCAGTGGATCACGCCGGCGTGGGCTTGGTGCTCGCGCAACAGGCGCATGGTGTCGTCGGCGGCATCGCGGGTGTGCACCACGAGGGGCAGGCCGCTGCGGTTGGCGGCTTCGATGTGTAGGGAGAAGCGTTGGTGCTGCCAGGCCAAATCGCCTTTGCACCAGTGGTAGTCCAGGCCGGTTTCGCCGATGCCGACCACTTTGGGCAGGGCGGCGCGCGCCAAGAGCTCATCCAGGCTGAATTCTTGGGCTTCGGGGTCGTCGGGGTGGATGCCGACGGTGGCGTAGATGTGGGGGTGGGCTTGGGCGATGGCGTGTACTTCTTCGAAGCTCTGGCGGCTCACGCTGATGGCGATGGCTTTGCCCACGCCGGCTTCGGCCATGTTGCCGAGGATTTCAGGTAGCCTTTGGGCGAGCTCGGGGAAGTTGAGGTGGCAGTGCGAATCGATGAGCATGGCTACATGGTGTAGGTGGCGCGGTCGGTGTGCAGCAGGCCGGGCAGTTGGTCTTCGATGTAGTTTTTACACTTGATGGCGGTTTCGTCGTCGCCGAATGCGAGGCCGACGCCTTGCGGCTGGCCGCTGGTGGTGCGGCTGAGGTTGATCCACACCACGCGGGTGCGCAGGAAGTATTTTTCAGACTGGTCGAACAGCTCGAGAATCAGCAGCACTTCTTCGCCCATGGTGAATTGATCGTTGGTGGGCACGAAGATGCCGCCGTGTTCGAGGAAGGGCATGTAGCTGTAGTAGGCGGTGGGTTTGTCTTTGAGGCTCACGCTCATCATGCGGCCGGGTGCTTGCTCGGCGGGTGTGCTCATGGTATGTCCTTGTTGTTTAGTAAGTAGAGGGTTTGTTTTGCCAGAAGGCGAGATAGTCGATTAACAAATTTTCAATCTGCATTCTAACACTTAAGGTGTGGCGGCCGTAAGGGCTGAGGCGGTTTAGGCGCTGCACCAATTGAAACAGGGGCTGCCCTGCCGTGCGGGAGGCTACCTGAAAAAGGGCGGCTTCGTGCTGCGGGTAATACAGCGGGGGCAGCTGCTGCTGGGCGAGGGCGGTGTCGGCCAGCCATTTGTGCAGCCAATCCAGGAATACGGCGAGCGGCCATTTTTGCTTGTCGAAGGCGGCGGCGTAATCCAGCATGGCGAGCAGGCGCGGCTTGGCCAGCAGCTGGCACAACTCTTCGCGCAGGGCGTCTTGCTCGGGCTCGGCGGCAAACAGGGGGGCGCCGCTGTGGAAGGCGAGCAGGGCTTCGGCCTGGGCGGCATCGTGCGAGCCGTGCGTTTTCAGGTAGCCCAAGGCTTCTTCGGCGCTCGGGGCGGGCAGCAGGAAGGGGCGGCAGCGGCTTTTGATGGTGGGCAGCAGGCGGTCTTTGTTGTGCGTTACCAGCAGGAACACCACGGCGGCGGGCGGCTCTTCCAGCATTTTCAGCAGCGCGTTGGCGGCTTGGATGTTCATGGTTTCCGCCGGCTGCACCAGCACCACGCGCAGCCCGCCGCGCACGGAGCTTTGCAGCAGGGGGGAGAGCACGGCGCGCACGGCGTCGATTTTGATTTGCAGCAATTTGCGGCCGCTTTCACCTTCGGCCGGCAGCTCGGGCGTGAGCTCGTAGTAGTCCGGGTGGCTGCCTTGGGCGAACAGGTGGCAGGAGGGGCAGCTGCCGCAGGGCTGGTGCCCGGCTTGCGGCTGCTCGCACAGCAGCGCCTGCGTTAGATGGCGGGCGAAGGCGGTTTTGCCGGTGTTGCGGCGGCCGGTGAACAGCCAGGCGTTGGGGCGGTTGGCCCACTGCGCGGCCAGCTGCTGCCAGGCGGATTGTTGCCAGGGGTAAATCATAGCGGGATGAGGCTGCCGGAAAAGATGAGGCTACCTGAAAAATTTTCTCTTTAAGAAACAAAGCTTCGGTGCGGGGAAGCGGGCGGGAAGGCTACCTGAAAAATGCGCGCGGCACAAATCGGCAGCCGGGGCGGGCAAACTAGCCTTTTTTGCCCCACTTGGCCCTGGCGATTTCCACCGCCATCGGCAGCACCGAAATCACGATGATGCCGATCACCACCAGGCCGAAATTGTTTTTCACCACCGGCAGCTCGCCGAAGAAATAGCCGGCATAGGTGAGCAGACCCACCCACAGCACGGCGCCGATGATATTGTAGCGGATAAAGCGGCCGTAGTGCATGTCGCCCATGCCGGCCACGAAAGGCGCGAAGGTGCGCACAATCGGCACGAAGCGCGCCAGAATGATGGTTTTGCCGCCGTATTTTTCGTAGAAGGCGTGGGTTTTATCCAGATATTCGCGTTTGAAGATGCGCGAATCGGGTTTGGAAAACAGCTTTTCGCCGAAATATTTGCCGATGGCAAAGTTTACCGCGTCGCCAATCACCGCCGCGGCGAGCAGCAGCGCTGCCGCCAAGTGCACATTCATGCCGCCCAGCGCGGCCACCGCCCCGGCGGCAAACAAAAGCGAATCGCCTGGCAGGAAGGGCGTGACCACCAGCCCGGTTTCGCAAAACACGATGAGGAATAGGATGGCGTAAATCCAAACGCCGTAGCTTTGGGTGAGCTCGATGAGGTGTTGGTCGATATGCAGGACGAAATCAATCAAGTGGGCAATCATGGCGGGTGTGCGTGTGGGAAATGGGCGGCATTGTAAGGCAAGAGCGGACGGGCTGAAAGGGGCGGGCGGCTGCGGCGGGGAAATAAGTTAGAATGTAGCCTTTAAAGAGGCTACCTGAAAAATCAAGCCGCGCCGGAATACGGGCATTGAAGGCTACCTGAAAAATATCGGTTGCGGCAGAACCCAAATAAGGAAACGCGATGAGCTGGTTTTTCGCCTGCGTCGGCGGCATCGTGCTGCTGCTGATTATCGAGCTGGGATTGCGCCTGCATGTGGACAAATATGCCGCGCCGCTGTTGGCCTGGTATCGCCACACCGCGCCGCCGGGCAGGGAGGTGAAGGAAGATTATTTCCTGCCGGATTCGATGATGGGCCGCGGGATGAGTTTTCGGGCACGGCCGGTGGAGCGGCTGGTGTGGCGGCATGCCGAGGTGGCGGATAATCCGTATATCCGGCCGGCGGCTTATGCGGAGCTGCGGCCGTATGTGTTGATGCTGTACGGCGTAATACTCTGCTGCAACGAGGTATGTTTTTGCTGTGCCTCTGCTGCTTTGGCTGTGGAAATTGGCTACCTGAAAAACTAAATCCTGCCCCGAATGAAATGGAAACGTGTTCAAGGCTACCTGAAAAATCAAACCGCGTTGCCATGCCACCCACCAAAGGCTACCTGAAATCTAGGCCCCCCCAATGAACCTCCTCATCACCTCCCCCCGTGCCCCCGTGGCACTCGAATGGGCGCGCTTCGCCCGCAGCGGCGGCCACCGCGTCGTGTTTTGCGACAGCCTGCGCTTTCCCGTGGGCGCGTTTGCCGGCTTGGGCGAATACCGCCGCATTCCGCCCCCGCGCCTCGATTTTGCGGGCTACGCGCAAGCCATGGCGGAACTGGTGGCGCAGGCCGACTGCGTCATCCCCACCTGCGAGGACATTTTCTATCTCGCCAAGCTGGATTTACCCGCCGCCGAACGGGCGAAATGCCGGATGCCCGACAACGAAACCCTGTTCGCCCTGCACGACAAATTCCGCTTTTTCGCGCGGATGCCGCAAGGCACGGCGGTGCGCTTTCCCGAAACGCGGCGCGTGGCCTCGCCCGATGAAGTGCGCTTGGACGACGATACGCGCAAAACGGTGCTGAAACCCGTGTATTCCCGCTTCGGGCGTTCGGTGGTGCGCGGCGTGCGCGAAGGCAGCCTGAAACACCTCCGCATCGGCGCGGACTATCCCTGGGTGCAGCAGGAATTCATCGCGGGGCAGGGCGTGTGCAACTATGCCGTGTGCGAGCGCGGCAAGGTGCTGGCGCACGCCGCCTACCGCCCGCGCTACCTGCTCAACGGCGCGGCATCCACCTATTTCGAGCCGCTGCACGATTCGCGCTTGGACGAGTTTGTTGCCCGCTTTGCCGCCCAAAACGCCTACCACGGGCAGGCGGCGTTCGACTTTATTGACGACGGGCGCGACCTGTGGCTCATCGAATGCAACCCCCGCGCCACCAGCGGGCTGCACCTGCTGCGCGGCCGTTTGGCGTTTGATGCGGCAGGCAGCCTCGTGCCGCAGGAAAACCCGCCCCCGCCCCGCCCCCTGCGCGTGGGCGCGAGCCTGCCGCTGCTGTTCGGCGTGCAGGCATGGAAACGCGGAACATGGGCCGAGCTTTGGCAGGATTACCGCCGTGCCCAAGACGTGATTGCCGATTTGCCGTTTTACGCGCAATGGCTGGCCTTGGGCGAGATGGTTTGGCGCAGCGCGAGATACCGCAAGCCGCTCACCAACGCCAGCACCTTCGACATCGAGTTCGACGGCGATGGAAACTGATTTGTCCCGCGCCTTTGCCGCGCTGTTTCGCGACGTGCCGCTGCACGCACTGTTTGCCAACATGAACGCCCGCGCCGAAGAGCTCGACACAGGCAGCCTGAACATCCCCTGCACCGTCATCGACCGCACCACGCCCAACTGCTACACCGCCTCGCCGCACGCCGCCATTGTGGATTACGCCCGAGACGAACTGGTGAAACTGCCGCCGCTGCGGCGCATGGCGGCGGCAGGTCTGCTGGCGGGCTTGGGTGGTATTTTGCGCGCCAACCAAATCGACCGCATGGCCACGCTCAACAACTACTGCCTTTCCACCAACAGCTTCTCGCAGCGTTTTCAGGTAGCCTCCATGGCGGATTTGACCGATGCCGCCGTGCAGAAATGGCCGCGCCACGCCCTCTCCGTCCGCTCGCTCAACGTGCGCCAGCACGCGGATTTAATCGCCCGCCTGCAACGGCTCGGCTGGCAGATGCTGGTGTCGCGCCAAGTCTATATCATCGACGACTGGCCGCACGCCTGCGCCAAAGCCAACACCCGCCGCGACCGCAAACTGCTGCACGACGGGCGTTATGTGTTCCAACGTTTGGACGCAAGCAGCCCCGAAGCCGATTTTCAGGCAGCCCTATATTGCTATAACCGTCTGTATCTGCACAAATATTCCCAGCAAAACGTGCAGTTCGCCACCCGCTTCCTGCGTGAAGCCGCCGCGCGCGGCATCCTGAGCCTGTATCTGCTGCGCGACGCGGAAACCGGCGCGGGAGCGGGCGTGTCCGGCATTGTGAAGGACAGCGACACCGCCACCGCCCCCATCGTGGGCTACGACGATGCCGTGCCGCAATGCGCAGGGCTGTACCGCCGCTGCATGGCGCAGGCGATGCAGACCGCGCACGAAGCCGGGCTGGTGTTGAATTTCAGCTCCGGCGCGCCCGATTTCAAAAAAGTGCGCGGAGCCGCCCCCGCCATCGAATACATGGCGGTCTATACCCGCCACCTGCCGCCGCCGCGCCGAGCGATTTGGACGCTGCTGCACGCGCTGAGCCATGCGTTTTACAAGAAAACGCTGCTGAAATACGGCCTGTGAAACGGGAGGCTACCTGAAAAAAACCGACATCGTTTTTCAGGTAGCCTCCAAGCCCGCAGGGTAGGTTGGGTCAAGCCCCAACATTTCAGACAATTCAAAGGTTTTGTTGGGTTTTGCAACCCAACCTACATATACTCCCACGGGAGGGCAAAACGGAAGCGGCAGGCAATGCCCTATCCGAAAGGAATGCGTATGGCAGACATCAGCCGAGAAACCAACCAGGCAATCAAACAATTGGCCGAAGCGGTATTGGACGGCAGCATATCCAGAGAAGCCGCCTCCCGAAGCGCATCCGCCCTGCTTGGGCGGATAGAGTCCGCCGGCGCGGAAACCGACCCCGCTGTTTTCTCCTTCCTGCAATATATCGAAGGCTGGGACACGCCCGATTTCGAGCGGGAATATCTGTTTTGCCTGGGCGATTTTGCAATCGAGTTCGACAAGGTTAAAGACAGGTTTTAAGGCGGCGGGGCGCAATTCAGGCTACTTGAAAAAGAGGGCATTGTTTTTCAGGTAGCCTCCAAATCCGCAGTCGGATAGGCCAGCATTGCTGCCCGACCTGCGGCAAACCGCCCGAATATACACAAACCGCAATCAGGCTACCTGAAAACCGGAAACGCCGTTTAGCTTCGCAGAAACTCCGTTTTAGCTTCGCAGAAACTTCGCTTCCTTCGGAAACTCCGTTTTCAAGCAGCTTTTAATACCACAGGAACACCGCATGAACATCGCCAAAATGAAACGCGCCTGGTACCCGCTGGTGCCTTCCGCCAAACTCAAACACAAGCCCCTTGCCCGCAAGCTGTTGGGGCAGCCGCTGGTGTTGGCGCGGCTTGGCGGGCAGGCGGTGTGTTTCGACGACTGCTGCCCGCACCGCCATGTGCCGCTGAGAGCGGGCAAAATCGTGTCGGGGCGGCTGCAATGCGGCTACCACGGCTGGCAGTTCGACGCGGCGGGCAAAGTGTGCGCCGTGCCGGGCGGAATGTGCGCCTGCGAAGAGGCCTCCGCCGTGCCCGCCCATCCCTGCCGCGAACACGGCGGCTGGGTGTGGGTGTGCCTTGCGCCCGACGTGCCGTTTGCGCCCTATGCCGATTTCGACGCGCCGCCCAGCTTTGAAACCGTAAACGCCGCCAAACAGATGGAAGGCGATTTCATCCACGCCATCGAAAACTTCCTCGACCCCACCCACACGCCCTATATCCACCGAGGCCTGCTGCGCGGCGCGGGACGGCAGGGCATGACCGTGAGCCAGAGCCGCCACGCCAAGGCTTTGCCACCCGCTACGTCCTCCACGAGCGGCAGAACGGCCTGATTAACAAGCTGTTCGACCAAGGCATCACCGTAAACGACGCCGCCTTCACCTTCCCCGGGCTGGCGCGCATCGACTACCTGTCCCCGCGCGGCTGCGAATACCGCATCTCCGCCTTCTTTATCCCGCAGGACAAAGGCCAAATCGGCCTGAGCGTGCGCGTGCATTTCCCCCAAACCCGCCTGCTGCTTGCCGTGAAAGCCCTGCTGTTCCGCCCCTTTGTTGAATGCCTGCTGTTGCAGGACGCCGCCGTCATCAAACGGCAATACCGCCACCACAGCCGCTATTTCGCCAACCGCCCTATTGCAGCACGCCCAACGATTTGGTCATCGACCACCTGCTGCATCTTTTGCTGGAAAACGCGCCCGAGGGAGAGGACAAATCGGGCGAGATGGTGCTGTATGGCGGATAATCCGCCCGGCGCGCAAACCGCAATCAGGCTACCTGAAAAATACCGCCATGCTTTTTCAGGTAGCCCCAATCCAACCCAATAGAAAGAACCCCCATGAAACCCTACCGCGTATTGATTTTCGATTGGGACGGCACCTTGGCCGATTCCCCCGCCCAAATTGTGAGCCGCGTACAAACCTCGTTCCGCGAATTCGGTCGCACGCCGCCGGGCGAAGCCGCCATCCGAGACATCATCGGCCTTGGCCTGCACGACGCACTGCGCCGCCTCTGCCCCGATTTGAACGACGCACAAATTGCCGAAGTCGGCCGGGTGTACCAAACCGACCGATTCCACCACAGCCCCCCCGATATTCTATTCGACCGCGCCTACGATGTTTTGCATCGGCTACAGCAGCACTACTGGCTCGCCGTCGCCACTGGCCGCAGCCGGCGCAAACTCGACACCGGGCTGGCAGATACCAACACCCAAAGCCTCTTCCTCGCCACCCGCACCGCCGACGAATGCGCCTCCAAGCCCCAGCCCGACATGGTGTTCTCCATTTGCAACGAGCTCGGCGTGCACCCCCGCGAAGCCCTGGTGATCGGCGACACCACCCACGATTTGCAGATGGCGGCCAACGCCCGCAGCCCCGCCGTATCCGTTACCACTGGCGCCCACACCCCCGCGCAGTTGCAAACCGTGCCCCACCTGGCCATGCTCGACGGGCTCGCCAGCCTGGCTGATTGGCTGGAAGCATAAAGGCTACCTGAAAGCGTGAGCTTCAACGAAGTTAAAACCAGCGAAGCGAGTTTCGCTAAAACGGTAAGCTGCCACACAGTGAAAGCAGGCAAAGCAAATTTCGCCAAAACGCCGGTTCGGGCAGGGATGCCACGCGAAGGCAGCCGGCGGGCAGTTGCGCTGCTTGGGCGGCGAGCTGGAGGGGCTGGGTGGTGAGGCGGCGCAGGGCTTCGCTGGCGGGGATGTTGTCGGTTTTGTTGAAGTTTGCCGTGTCGTTGTTGCTCTTGTGGTCGTATACGTTTGCGGTGCCGTTGGCGAGGAAGGTGTAGCTGTTTTCGCCTTTGAGGATGATGCTGTGGTCGTAGATTTGGATTTGTTGCAGGCGGCCGTCTTTGCCGTAGGTGTATTGCAGGCCGTGCCGGCTGCAGGCGCTTGGGTTTCTGGCGCAGCTTTCGGGGTTGGCGAGGGGGGAGATGTGGAGGAAGGATACGGTGTTGTTGAAGCCTGAAATAGTCCCCGCAGGCGAAGCGGGACGGGCAGGCTTTGTCTGCTTCGGGCAGAAACGAGGAAGGGGCGAAGCTGGAATGGCGTTGTATTCGGCCGGAAGGGGAGTATTGGGTGTGTGCGGCCGGAGGCGATGCGGCGTCGCGGGATGGGCTTTTGCGCGAGCTGTTTTTCCGCGATTAGGCGGTATGCGGGCATGGGCAGGTGCGGCGGCTTCTGCTATACTGCGCACACTCCTGTTTTGCGGGTATCGTCTAATGGTAAGGCACCGGCTTCCCAAGCCGACTATGCGGGTTCGATTCCCGTTACCCGCTCCATTTGTCCCACGCTGTTTGGCGTGGGATTTTTGTTGGCGTTTTCAGGTAGCCTTCGTTCTGCGTGTGAGGCTACCTGAAAAATGATTTCGGCGAGGGGCGGGCGGTTTGCGGCATGGCTGGCATAAAACTTGTTTTATTTGCTGTTAATTTTTGCTAAACTGCGGCCTTCGTTTTGCATACATAAATTTACTTTTGGAGGCAACATGGGCTTTTTTGCTCAACATATGCAGTTTTTCATCCAGTTTGCCGTGGTGCTGCTGTGCATTTTGGCCGGCGCGCGCGTGGGCGGCATCGGCCTGGGTGTGTTTGGCGGCGTGGGTTTGGCGGTGCTGTCGTTCGGCTTCGGCCTGGAGCCCACCAGCCCGCCGATTGATGTGATGCTGATGATTATGGCGGTGGTGTCGGCTGCGGCAGCCATGCAGGCGGCGGGCGGTTTGGACTATATGATTAAAATCGCTACCCGTGTGCTGCACAAAAATCCGAAATACATCACCTTTATCGCGCCGATGGTTACTTATAGCTTCACCGTGCTGGCCGGCACGGGGCATGTGGCGTATTCGGTGCTGCCGGTGATTGCGGAAGTGAGCCGCAAAAACGGCATCCGCCCGGAGCGGCCGCTTTCGATGGCGGTGATTGCTTCGCAGTTTGCCATTATTGCCAGCCCGATTGCGGCGGCGGTGGTGGCTTGCGTGAGCTATTTGGAGCCGCAGCACATCACGATGGCGGACGTGCTGAAAGTGAGCATTCCTTCCACGGTGTTGGGCATCGGCATTGCCTGCGTGCTGGTGAACAAAATGGGCAAGGAGCTGAAAGACGACCCGGAATACCAGCGCCGCCTGCAAGACCCGGCCTACCGCAAGCTGTATGAGGCGGAAACGGCGGTAGCGGATACGGAAGTGGGCGCCAAGGCTAAGATTTCGGTGGGGATTTTCTTGTTTGCCGCCATTTTGGTGGTGTTGCTCGGCGCGCTGCCTTCGCTGCGCCCGGTGTTTAACGACAAGCCGATGGGCATGGCGCACACGATTGAAATCGTGATGCTGGCCGCGGCGGCGCTGATTATCGTCACCTGCAAGCCGGACGGCAACGCGATTACGCAGGGCTCGGTGTTTCATGCCGGTATGCGCGCGGTGATTGCCGTGTTTGGCGTGGCCTGGCTGGGCGATACGCTGATGCACGGGCATTTGGACGAGGTGAAAATGGCGGTATCGGGCTTGGTGGAAAGCGCGCCTTGGGCATTTGCCTTTGCGCTGTTTGTGCTTTCCGTGCTGGTAAACAGCCAGGGGGCGACGGTGGCCACGCTGTTTCCGGTGGCGATTGCGCTGGGCGTGCCCGCGCCGATTATCATCGGCACGTTTGTGGCGGTGAACGGCTATTTCTTTATCCCGAACTACGGCCCGATTATTGCGGCCATCGATTTCGACAGCACGGGCACCACGAAAATCGGCAAGTATATTTTCAACCACAGCTTCATGCTGCCCGGGCTTTTGAGCATGGGCTTCAGCCTGGTGCTGGGGCTGATGTTTGCCAAAATGTTTTTGGGTTGAACGGTTCGTCCGTTTGAGAAACCGCCCGGGCTTCGGCTCGGGCGGTTTGATTTTGGGGAGGAAGAGGCTACCTGAAAAACGGTGGGGATATTTTCAGGTAGCCTGAAACCAGGTTTTTCTGGTTTCGGCATGATGAGATACGGCGGCAGTTGCAAAGCCAAGGCAGGCCGATTGGCCCGTGGGCGCGAAAGGCTACCTGAAAATTTTAGCTTCGCAGAAACTCGCGTTGCTCGTTTTAACTGCGTTGAAGCTCACGCTTTCAGGTAGCCTTTTGGTTTGGCCGTGTGCTTTATGCCGCGGCTTCGCTTTTACTCAGAGTGATGCCGGTGAAGCCGAACACGAGGGTGAGCAGCAGGCTGAGGTAGCAGAAGAAGGCATAGGGCAGGTAGTCGATCACGGCCACGCCCAGCGCGTGGTGGATAAACACGCCGCACACGCTCCAGGGCACCAGCGGGTTGGTTACCGTGCCGGCGTCTTCCACGGTACGGGCGAGGTTGCGAGGATGCAGGCCGAGCCGTTGGTATACCGGTTTGAAGGTGTTGCCGGCCAGGAGCAGGCTGAGGTATTGCTCGCCGATGAGCACGTTTACGCCCAGCGAGGTGGCGGCCACGGTGAAGGTGGCGCGGCCGGCGTTCACCAGCATGTGGCTGATGCCGGAGAGCAGGGCGGGCAGGATGCCCAGGGCGTTGAGCAGGCCGCCGAGGCTGAGGGCGAGGATAACGATGGTTTGCGTGAAAAACATGCTGCTGATGCCGCCGCGTGAAATCAGTTTGCCCACGTCGCCCAAATCGCTGCCTTCGGGCGCTTGGTAGCCGTTGAAGAAGTAGCCGCCGAGCTGCTCAATGCTGGGGCTGCTGTGCAGATAGGTGAGGGCGAGCGCCACCAGGATGGTGAGGATGATGGTGTAGATGGCGTTCACACGGCGCAGGGCGAGGGTGATGAGCACGGCGAAAGGCAGCAGGGTGTAGCCGTGCACCAGGCCGCTGGCATGAAGCTGGGTTTTGAAGGCGGCCACCATGCCGAGGTCGGCATTGGCGGTGTGGCCGGAGAGCAGCCACAGCAACACGGCGGTGATGAGCCAGGCGGGCACGGTGGTGTACATCATATTGCGGATGTGGTCGAAGAGGTCGATGCCCACGATGGAGGCGGCGATGCTGGTGGTGTCGGAGAAGGGCGACATCTTATCGCCGAAAAACGCGCCGGACACCACCGCCCCAGCCACCACGGCCGGATTGGCGCCCAGCGCCGTGCCCATGCCGATAAAGGCCACGCCCAGGGTGGCACAAGTGGTGAGGCTGCTGCCGATGGCCACGCCCACCAGTGAAGTGAGCACGAAGGCGGAAAGATAGAAAATACGCGGCGAAATCAGCTCGAAGCCGTAATACATCAGCGTGGGAATCGAACCCGCCATCATCAGCGCGGACACCAGCAATCCGATGAAGAAAAAGAGATAAATCGCGCCGATGCCCGAGAGCACGCCGCGCGCCATGCTCAGCTGCATTTGGCCGAATTCCAGCCCCTTGCTTTTGCCGAACACCAAGAGCGTGCACAACACCAAAATCACCGACAAATGCGGCACCCAGCCAAACTGAATCATGGTGATACCCATCACGGCCACCACCAGCGCGGCAATCACCGCCGCCTCGCGCGGGCGCATTTCCAACAAGGCTTCTTTTGCTTCTTTCACTTCAGTTTCCTCTAATTTTGCATTGGCAGTTTGTGCCACAATTTTTGTAAAGAAGCCGCCAAACTATCATTTTCCGACCGCCAAGGCAATCTCGGCGTGGGAAACACCCGATTCAAACAGGCAGGAATTTGCTCGATTTGTGTTTTAGGTTACCTGAAAACGGTTTGGAATCATATTGAAAACAGAGTTTGTGGAATAAAATTGCAAAAATATGGATAAAATATAAAACAAATGGCGCATAGCGTTTTGAGTCAACACTTGCAACAAGCCCGCCCTATTCGGCTAAAATACGTCCCAACCGAAAGGCTACCTGAAAACCAAGCGCCCAATCCGTTTTCACTAAGCGTGGAAGCCGGCGTTTTCAGGTAGCCTCAACTATTCTATAAACCATCGTGCCCAACAAAGGACCACCCAAATGCCCGACTACCGCTCCAAAACCTCCACCCACGGCCGCAACATGGCGGGTGCGCGTTCGCTCTGGCGCGCCACCGGCGTCAAAGACGAAGACTTCGGCAAACCCATTATCGCCATCGCCAACTCCTTCACCCAGTTCGTACCCGGCCATGTGCACCTGCACAACATGGGCCAGCTCGTTGCCCGCGAAATCGAAAAAGCCGGCGCAATTGCCAAAGAATTCAACACCATCGCCATCGATGACGGCATCGCCATGGGGCACAGCGGCATGCTCTACTCCCTGCCCAGCCGCGATTTGATTGCCGATTCCGTGGAGTACATGGTGAACGCCCATTGCGCCGACGCACTGGTGTGCATCTCCAACTGCGACAAAATCACCCCTGGAATGTTGATGGCCGCCATGCGCCTCAATATCCCAACCATCTTCGTCTCCGGCGGGCCGATGGAGGCGGGCAGAGTGGTCGGTGCTATCAATATTGCCGCCGACCGCCGTTTGGATTTGATTGACGCTATGATTGATGCGGCAGACGACAACGTATCCGATGCCGCTGTGAGCGAAATCGAACAAAACGCCTGCCCCACCTGCGGCTCATGTTCAGGCATGTTTACCGCCAACTCTATGAACTGCCTCACCGAAGTGCTCGGCTTGTCGTTGCCCGGCAACGGCTCGCTGGTGGCCACCCACGCAGGGCGCAAAGAGCTGTTTCTCGAAGCAGGGCGCATGATTGTAGACATCACCCGCCGCTACTACGAGCAAAACGACCACACCGTGCTGCCCCGCAGCATCGCCACCAAAGCCGCCTTTGAAAACGCCATGAACCTCGACATCGCCATGGGCGGCAGCACCAACACCATCCTGCACCTGCTCGCCGTCGCCCAAGAAGCCGGCGTGGACTTCAAAATGGCCGACATCGACCGCCTCAGCCGCGTCGTGCCCTGCCTGTGCAAAACCGCGCCCAATAACCACGACTACTACATGGAAGACGTGCACCGCGCCGGCGGCATCATGGCCATTTTGAAACAGCTCGACCAAATCGGCAAACTCGACACCCGCGTCTCCACTATTCATTCAGGCAGCCTGAAAGAAGCCATCCAACGCTGGGACATCGAAAACCCCGCCAATACCGAAGCCATCGAACGCTTCAAAGCCGCACCCGGCGGCATCCGCACCACCCAAGCCTTCTCGCAAAACCGCCAATGGAAAACGCTCGACCTCGACCGGGCCAACGGCTGCATCCGCGACGCCGCCCACGCCTACTCCCAAGACGGCGGCTTGGCCGTACTCTTCGGCAACATCGCCGAACGCGGCTGCGTGGTCAAAACCGCAGGCGTGGACGAAAGCATCTGGCAGTTCACCGGCCGCGCCCGCGTGTTTGAAAGCCAGGAAGCCGCCGTAGAAGGCATTTTGGGCAACCAAATCGTCGCCGGCGACATCGTCATCATCCGCTACGAAGGCCCCAAAGGCGGCCCGGGGATGCAGGAAATGCTCTACCCCACCAGCTACCTGAAATCCAAAGGCCTCGGCAAAGCCTGCGCCCTGCTCACAGACGGACGCTTCTCCGGCGGCACATCCGGTTTAAGCATCGGGCACGCCTCCCCCGAAGCCGCCGAAGGCGGCGCAATCGGTCTCGTACACGAAGGCGATACCATTGAAATCGACACCCCCAACCGCCGCATCCACCTCGCCATATCAGACGAAGAACCCGCCCGCCGCCGCGCCGAAATGGAAGCACGCGGCAGCCAAGCCTGGAAGCCGGAAAACCGCGACCGCCACGTCTCCCAAGCCCTGCGCGCCTACGGCCTCATGGCCACCTCGGCCGACCGGGGCGCGGTAAGGGATGTGAGCCAGATTGAGCGTTGATTGACGGCGCAGCCGTGCACCGTTTTTGCTCCACAGAAGCGGACACCGCTGCTTTAGTTGCGTAGAAACTCGCTTTGCCCGTTTCAACTGTGTTGAAGCTGCATTTTCAGGTAGCCTGTATCACCATGCAGGCTACCTGAAACTTTATTTCGGCCAGTATTTTAGGTATGATGGCTGTATGTAAAGAAATGTTTGTGGGTAGCCGATTAACTGAGGAGGTGTCTTATGTTTTCTTCCGTATCACGTTGGCAGCCTTCCGCTATGGCTTTGCTGGCAGCGTTCTCTTTATCTGCGGTAGCGCAAACTGATCCGCATATGCAGCCGGACAATCGGGTAAACCTGCGCGCGCAGCCCACCACGCAAAGCGGGATATTGGTGCAACTAGATCGCAACGAGAAATTCGCAATTTTGGGCCGACAGGGAAACTGGTATCACGTGCAGCGCCGGCACAGCGGCTACATAGAAGGCTATATTCACAAGAGCCAGGTGGTGCACCTGCTGCACAGCTATATCGTGAGCAGCCGCGACGGCTACGCCAATGTGCGCGAAGCCTATAAAAGCGGCGTTTATATGGACGAGCCGCCGATTGCCCAACTGCGCAGGGGTACGCGGGTGTGGGTGTATCCTGAGCAGAGCATGGGCAGCTGGCTGTTTGTGACCGAGCCGGTGATGGGCTTTGTGCACAAAAGCCAGTTGCAGCGCGAAAATTGAGAAGCAAGGCCGCACCGCATTTTCAGGTAGCCTGTGTTGCCATGCAGGCTCAGGCTACCTGAAATTTATCCGGCACATATCAGCCATCATGATGGCTGATAATGCCGCCAGATTTTCCCAACCCCGTATAGGAGCAAGCCCATGATTTCTTCCCCAACCATCCGAACCGCCGCCCTCAGCGCCGTGCTGCTGGCAGCTTCCGCTTCCGCTGTCGCCGGTGCCGACACCGACAGCTGCGTCCTGCCCAGCCCCGCTTCTGTCTCCACCTATCTGGTTACCGACGGCGATGAAACCGTAAACATTCGCGCCCAGCCCACCACCCGCGCCGACATCCTTGCCGTGTGTGACAACTTGGGCGAGGTCGCCATCCTCGGCAAAAATGGCGCGTGGTACCGTGTGCAGCTGGCTTTGCGCCCGTACCAGCCGCAAGATCGGCGCCTCATCGATGGCTATGTGCACCAAAGCCAGGTTAGCCTGCGCCACGTTTATATCGTGCACAGCGCCGACGGCACGGCCAACCTGCGCATGAATGCCAACATCCGCGCCGAAATACAGCAACGCATCCCCAACGGCACCACTCTGATCGAGCGCCCCGCCAATCGCAGAGGTGATTGGCTTTATGTGGGTGTGCAAGGCAGAGGCGGCGACACTTATGGCTATGTACACAAAAGTCAGATAAGGCCGAAAGCCGTGCGTTAACGGTGCGGAAATTTTCAGGTAGCCTCCGGCAGCCCGCAGAGGCTACCTGAAAAAAGTAGGCCGGGTATGCAGGCCGAATGTTTTCCACACCATACGCAGGATTGTCGAGCATGAATGCCCGGGCGACTGCGGCATGCAAAAAGGCTACCTGAAAACTATTTTTCAGGTAGCCTTTACTATGCCCGGTTCAAACCGGTTTCAAAGCAATTACTGCTTCATCGCGTTCACCAGTGAGCTGACGTTGTGGCGGAACATCTGCTCGTAGGTGGCGGCGGGGGCGCCGCGGCTGAGGGCGTCGGAGTAGAGCTTGCCGTTTACGCGGATGCCCGTTTCGCGGGAAATGCGTTCCACCATGCGCGAATCTTTGATGTTTTCGCTAAAGGCGGCGCGGATGTTTTGGCTGCGGATTTGGCGGATGAGTGCGGAAACCTGGCGGGCGGAGGGCTCGGCTTCGGTGCTCACGCCTTGCGGGGCGATGAATTCCACGCGGTAGCGTTTGCCCAGGTAGTTGAAGGCGTCATGCCCGGTGAGCACTTTGCGGCGGGCGGCGGGCACGCTGTTGAATTGGGTTTGCGCCCATTGGTGCATGGCGTCGAGGCGGCCTTGGTAGTTGGTGAGGCGTTGCTGATAATAGGCGCGGCCTTGGGGATCGACCCGGATGAGGGCGTCGGCTACGTTTTGGGCGTAGGTTTTCATCAGCACGGGGTCGTTCCATACGTGGGGGTCGAATTCGCCGTGGTGGTGGTGATCGTGGCCGTGGTGGCCGTGATCGTGGTCATGGTCGTCGTGCTCTTCGGCTTTCATCGGGCGGATGTTTTTGGTGGCTTCGGCAAAGGGGGTGCCGCTTTGGCGGATGCCGCGCATCACGGCGGCCTGCTCGAAGCCGAGGCCGTTTACCAGCACGAGCTTGGCGTTGCGGATGCGGTGCATGTCGCGGCTGGTGAGGTTGTAGGCGTGGGCGTCTTGGTCGGGGCCGACTAGGCTGCTCACGTTCACGCGCTCGCCGCCCACCTGCTTGGCCACGTCGCCCAGAATGCTGAAGCTGGACACGACTTCCAGCGGCGCGGCATAGAGGCTGCCGGAGAAGAGGGCGGCGATGAGGCCGAGTTTCCAATGTTTCAATTTCATCTTTTGCTCCTTTTGATTGGCTTGTATCAACGAGCCGTTTGGCTCTTCCTTGAGGCTACCTGAAAATTTTCAGGTAGCCTTTAAAGCTGGTTGGGTGCAGTTGGGCACAGCAAACCTCACACCCGCAAATGCCGCCCGCGCCACCATTTCGGCAGCATCCCGCCCTCGCGCCCGATAAACAGCGACACCGCATACACGCCGCCCAAACACAAAATAATCGCCGGCCCCGAAGGGATGTCCACATGGTAGGAAAACAGCAGCCCGCAGAAGCTGCACGCGAGCGCAATCAGCACCGCGAGCGCAATCAGCCCGCCCATACTGCGCGCCCACAGCCGCGCCGTAATCGCCGGCAGCATCATCACCCCCACCGACATCAGCGTGCCGATGGCCTGAAAGCCCGCCACCAAGTTCAGCACCACCAGCATCAGAAACAGCACATGCCACAGCCCGCCGCGCCCGTTTACCGCGCGCAGGAAGAGCGGGTCGATGCTCTCCAGCATCAGCGGGCGGTAGATCACCGCCAGCATCAGCACCGACACCGCGCTCACGCACAGCACCAGAATCAGCGAAGGCGTGTCCACCGCCAGCACCGAGCCGAACAACAGGTGCAGCAAATCCACATTGCTGCCGTAGCTGCTCACCAGCACCACGCCCAAGGCCAGGTTGGCCAGATAAAACGCGGCAAAGTTTGCGTCTTCCTTCAAATTCGTGTGCCGGCTCACTAGGCCGGCGAGCAGCGCCATCGCCAGCCCGGCGGCAAAACCGCCCAGGCTCATCGCCGGCAGGCTGAGCGAACCGGCGGCAATATAGCCCGCCGCCGCGCCGGGCAGCACCGCATGGCCGAGCGCGTCGCCCACCAAGCTCATGCGCCGCATCACCAAAAACACGCCCACCGGCGCCGCGCCCACGGCCAAAAACAGCACGGAGGCGAGCGCATAGCGCATGAAATCGTCGGCAAAGGGTTCGATGAGGAGCTGGGATAGGGTCATGGTGTGTGTTTGGCTCAAGTGAGTGGTGGGAATGGGCGGCGGTGTCAGTTTTCAGGTAGCCTTTAATGCTGGCGGCTTGGGTTGATTGTTAGTTAAAAACGCAAACCACATATCATCTTCCGCTGCATTGGAGAAAATATCCGGATATTTCCCTCCAAAAATATAGTGGGCGATAAATTCGTTGAATGGGCAGCTTATCGGCTTATCTACTTCAAAATTGATCTGCCCGGAACGGATGTCGGCAAATATCGGCGCATACAAAACCTGGCCGATTTCATACACCGCCCCTTTAAGGCGTTCTTCAACGCGGTATTGCCTATCCAAAATCTCTGCCGTGCTCCAAAGCACAATATCCCCAAACGAGCCGCCATTGCATATTGCCAGGAAATTTTGGTGCTCTTGAATCAGCAGCTGTTTCAATGGATGAGGAATATCGCGCGCGCCATCGGGGATGTCTGCAATCAATGCGGCTTCGGGTAAGCTGTTTAGCTTGGTTCGATAATGGTTTACTAATTCTGCTGATGTCATCATTTTCTGTTGGTTGGGGCTGCCCTTGAATATGCGGCATGATGTTCGATTCGGTTTTCAGGTAGCCTGTTTGGCGGGCGGGCTGTCATTGGCAGTGATTACGCCTTCGCCCACGGCGGTGCCGCCTTCCATAATCCAAAATTCTGTGCCGGGGCGCAGGGCGGAATAATCCACGCGGCCGGGGTAGAGATAATCCAGCCCGGCTTGCAGCGGTTTGCCTAGCCGGCTGTGCTCAAACTCGGCAAACACGATGCCGAACATTTGGCGGCTGCCTTTGGGCGCGAAGTGTGGGCGGTAGCCTGCGGCGGGAAAGTGCGGCCGGCTGCGGATGCGCTGCGGAAAAGCTCCAGCGGGGAAATCTTCGCTGCGGTTTTGGAAAAAAATCACTCGGGCGGCAAACATGGGCTACCTGAAAATAGGCTACCTGAAAACCTAGGCTTCGCACCATTCGCGGCTGTCGGCATGGCGGTGCATGGCGTGGGCGGCCTGTTTCAGGTAGCCTTCGGTGAGCACGTCTGCGGTGGCGCCGCTGGCGATTTTTTCGCGCGCAATCAGGAAGGTGTGGGGGAAATAGGCGCGCACCTGCTCATAATCGTGCAGCACGGCAATTACGGCGCGGCCTTCGTCTTGGTGGCATTGGCGCAATACGTCGAGCAGCTCGTAGGTGGTGCGCGCGTCCACGGCGTTGAAGGGCTCGTCGAGCAGCAGGAATTTGGCGTTTTGCACCAGCATGCGGGCGAGCAGCACGCGTTGGAACTGGCCGTTGGAAAGCTGCCCGATGCCGCGGCGGGCGAAGTCGGCCATGCCCACGCGTTCGAGCGCGGCGTGCACCCGTTCGCGCTGGGCGGGCTTGACGCCGCCGAAAAAGCCGATTTCATACCACAAGCCCATGGCGGCCAGCTCATACACGGAAATAGGCTGGCTACGGTCGATGTCGGACTGCTGCGGCAAATAGGCGATGTCGCGGCGCTCGAGGCCTTGCCAGTGCACGGCGCCAGTGCTGGTTTTCAGCAGGCCCATGATGGCTTTGAGCAGGGTGGATTTGCCCGCGCCGTTGGGGCCGAACACCGCCCACATGCTGCCGGGTGCGAATTCACCGCAAATGTGGTGCACGGCGGGGTGGCGGCGGTAGCTCACGGTGAGGTTGTCGAACACGATGCTCATAGCGCGGCGCCCGTCCAGGCGAATACGCCCAGCATCAGGGCGATGAGTGCGGCCGCCAGAAGCAGGCGGCGGGGGAGGCTGTCGAGTAACCAGGAGTGCATAGCGGTGGCCGTGTTATGTTGTAACGGGCGGCATGATACTCTATAACATGTGCTTTATCCATAGCCAAGGCTACCTGAAAATCCGGATATACCCTGCCGCCAAAGGGCGGATGCCGCGCCATGAAGTGCCAATCTGCTGTTCGGATAAAGAAAATACTTGCCTAGGCAGAGCTTTCCAAGTTTAATAGGCAAAATTTGATTTGGCGGAAACCGCGCTCCGCCCCCAAGGAAGGAATAACGATGAAAAAACTGCTTCTGGTTTCGCTGTGTGCCGGATTGCTGGCCGGCTGCGGCGGCGCACAGGAAAACAACAACGCCTCGGCGCCTGCCGCCGACAGCGCCAAGGTGCTCAATCTCTACAACTGGGCGGATTATGTCGATCCCGCCACGCTCACCGAGTTCACCAAGCAAACCGGCATCACCGTGCGCTCCGCCTATTACGACAACAACGAAACCCTCGAAGCCAAAATGCTCAGCGGCAGCAGCGGCTACGATTTGGTGGTGCCCTCCATTGCCAACGTCGGCCGCCAGATACAGGCCGGCGCCTACCAGCCCATCGACAAAAGCCAAATCCCCAACTACGGCAACCTCGACCCGCACCTGCTCAAGCTGATGGAGCAGGTGGATCCCGGCAACAAATACGCCGTGCCCTATTTCTGGGGCATCAACACCCTCGCCATCAACACCCAAATGGTGCAGAAAGCCCTGGGCGGCGCCCCTCTGCCCGAAAACCCCTGGGATTTGGTGTTCAACCCGCAATACACCGCCAAGCTCAAATCTTGCGGCATTTCCTATTTCGACAGCCCGCTCGAGCAATACCCATTGGCACTCAGCTACTTAGGCAAAGACCCCAACAGCACCCAGCCCGAAGACCTGCAAGCAGCCACCGACCTCATGCGCGCTGTGCGCAAAGACATCCGCCTCTTCACCGGCGCCACCTACATCAACGACCTGGCCGCCGGCAACCTTTGCGTGGCCATCGGCTACGGCGGCGACCTCAACATCGCCCGCAACCGCGCCATCGAAGCCGGCAACGGCATCGACATCCAAGTGCTCGTGCCCAAAACCGGGCTGGCCGTGTGGATTGATTCCCTGATGATCCCCAAAGACGCGCACCACCCCGCCAACGCCCTCAAATATATTAACCACACCCTAGACCCCAAAGTGGCCGCCGCCAACGGCAGCTTCGTCACCTACGCTCCCGCCAGCCAGCCCGCGCGTGAGCTGATGCCCGAGAAATACCGCAACGACCAATCCATCTTCCCCAGCGAAGAAGCCATGGCCAACAGCTACGTCATCCTGCCCAAAGACGCGCACACCAGCCGCCTGATGACCCAGCTTTACCAAAGGCTGATGGCGATTAAATAAAGCGTTTGCCCGATTGCGCTAAAGGCTACCTGAAAAATAGTTTTCAGGTAGCCTTTTTGTGTGCGGCGTTAGTGCGGATAGGGGGTGAACAATAGGTTAATGAGGACGTGATGGAGGTGTTTAGCAGTTTACTGAGACATAGGTAGGGAGAAAGAACATCGCTGGCTGCCTTTTTCGTTAGCTTGGAGTATGATGGCAGAGTGTTTGATTGTGTTAAGGAGATGGAGAATGAAGAGGTTGCTTGCTTTGTTGTTCTTGTGTGTATCCCTGCCTGCCTTGGCTTATGAGTACAAGTATGGAGAATGGGTAGCATTTACTGGGAAATTACAGACGATGCGCGGGGGCTGGATGGCTATTGTGTTGGATAAGCCGATAACTGTTGTGCCGAAACCCGGGGATGATGATGGTATAGACACGCCGGAAACAGGCGTGAGGATAATGCAGTTGGCTATGTCATCTCCCGAGCATTTCCGGCAGTATCGGCAGTTCAAAGGCAGAATGGCGCGGGTACAGTGTGAAACGCTGTTCCATTCACATACTGCGCACCATCAAACACCGGTATTGTGTAGTGTGGCTCGGATTTCTGCGCCGGATAGGCCGTAGGATAGGAGATAATGAAGAAGCTTGAATGTGTACAGATTGAATGGTTTGATTTTAGCTTCACAGAAACTGCGCTTTATTTTCAGGTAGCCTTTATTTGAGGCTACCTGAAAATTTTTGAGCTTAGGGGAAAGCCGTCTGCATTTGATGTGGGCGGTTTTCAGGTAGCCTGCCCGGCCAGTACGGCGGCGATGAGTTCTTGCGCGCCATCGTCGGCGAGCTTTTTGGCCACGGCGCGGCCGAGGGTGTCGGCGTATTCGCTCGGGGCTTGGGCTTGGGCGCGCAGGATAACGGAGCCGTCGGGGTGGCCAACGAGGCCGTGCAGGGTGAGCAGGCCGGCTTGGTCGGTGCAGTAGGCGGCCAGCGGCACTTGGCAGCTGCCGCCGAGCGCGCGGGCGAGGGCGCGTTCGGCGGTGACGCAGGCGGCGGTTTGGGCGTGGTTGAGCGGGGCGAGCAGGGGCATGAGCTCGCGGCGGTGGGCGGCGATTTCGATGCCGAGCGCGCCTTGGCCGGCGGCGGGCAGGCTGTCGGCGGGGGAGAGGGTGTGGCGGATGCGGCTGTGCAGGCCGAGGCGTTTGAGGCCGGCTTCGGCCAGGATGATGGCGGCGTAGTCGCCGTGGTCGAGCTTGGCGAGGCGGGTTTGCACGTTGCCGCGCAGGGGGGCGACCTGAAGCCGGGGAAAGCGGGTGCGCAGCTGGGCTTCGCGGCGCAGGCTGGAGGTGCCGACAATGGCGCCGTCGGGCAGGTCTTCCAGCCGTTGGTAGTTGTTGGACACGAAGGCGTCGAAGGGGCTTTCGCGCTCGCAGATGGCGGCCAGGGCAAAGCCTTCGGGCAAGGCCATGGGCACGTCTTTGATGGAGTGCACGGCGAGGTCGGCGCGGCCGTCGGCCAGGGCTTGTTCGAGCTCTTTCACAAACAGGCCTTTGCCGCCGATTTTGGAGAGGGTTTTATCGAGGATGCGATCGCCCTGGGTGGTGATGCCGAGGATGGATACCTCGCAGCCGGGGTAGAGGGTGCGCAGGCGGGATTGGATATGTTCGGCCTGCCACATGGCCAGGGCGCTTTCGCGGCTGGCGATAACGAGTCGGTTCGGAGTCATTCTGGGGAAAACGGAGGTTGCAAACGGCGGGCAGTCTATCACGAAACGGGCGGCGGTTTCGGATTTGCTTGGCGCTGGCTATAATGTTTCCACCATTGAAAGGCTACCTGAAAGGCCGCATGCCATGAAACGCCACCCGCTGCTGATTCCGCTGTCGCAAGACCATCATCATTCGCTGGCCATGTGCGCCCGCATCCTGCGCGACCCCGCCGCCGACCACCGCGCCGATTTCCTCGGCCACCAAGCCGACCTGCTGGCGCACTTTGCCGAAGAAGAACGGCTGTTTGCACCGTGGTGGGGCAAGCTGGCGCAAACGGCCATGCGGCAGCGCTTTGAAAGCGATCACGCGCTGCTGCGCCAAATGCTGGCCGCGCCCGAGCTGGACAATCCGGATTGGCTGAAAAACTTTGCCGAAACCCTGCGCGGCCATGCGCGATTTGAAGAGCGGGAGCTGTTTCAGGCTTTGCAGGAGGTGTTGCCGGAAGAAGAGGCTACCTGAAAAACCAAGCCGCGGGCATTTTGTTCGCGGCTTGATTTTTCAGGTAGCCCCTAAAGCTCACATCTTGGCAATCCCCACGCTTTCGCGCACATAAAGCCCAGGCTCGCGCACCAATTTGGCGATAAAGTCGGCGATGCTGCACTTGGAAACCTGGCTGCCTTGGAACGGTTCGCCTTTTAGCGTCAGGCGGTAGTTGATTTCTTTGGCACAGGTAAACCAGGCGTGGCGGATAAGGGTGTAGTCCAAATCCGAAGCTTCGATCACGGCCGCGCTTTGGCGGTAGGGCTCCCAAATCGCGCCGTGGCTTTCGCCCGTTTCGCCGTAAATTCCCATCGAGCTAATCCACACCAGCCGCTTCACGCCCACCGCGTGCATGGCGCGCACGGTGTTTCGCGCCATCTCTTGGAGGCTACCTGAAAGATTGGCGTAAACCAGCGTTTTGCCCTGCATGGCGGCGGTTAGCGTGCCGGTGTCCATCACGTCGCCTTCAACGATTTGCACGCGGCCGCCCGCCATGTGTTGCAGGCGCTTTGCATGGCGCAAAAACAGGGTGAGCTCGGCATCGGTTTCGTCTAAAAGCACGGGGATCACGCTGCGCGCCAAACCGCCGTTTGCGCCGAGGATTAAAACATGCTGCATGGTGTTGTGGCTCCTGGGTTGGTTGGGATAAGTGCATTATAGGCGGCGCCTGTGTGCTTGATTAGCCGGTGATTTTTGATTAGGCTTATGAGCGGATTTCATGAAACCGGTATTCGGAGCAATCAGTATTCGGAGCAATCAAATGAAAGAAAACCTCAACGACCTGCGCGCCTTTGTTACCGTGGCGCAGGCGGGCAGCTTTACCAAAGCCGCGCAACAAGTGGGCGTGTCGCAATCGGCCTTGAGCCACACCATACGCGGCATGGAAAGCCGTTTGAAAGTCAAGCTGCTCCAGCGTACCACCCGCAGCGTTTCCACCACCGAAGCGGGCGAGCGGCTGTTTCAAAAACTGCTGCCGCTGTTTGACGGCATCGACAGCGCGATGAACGATTTGGGCGAAACCGACGGCGAAGTGCGCGGCAGATTGCGGATTAACGGCACGGAGCACGTGTTCAACGTCGTCCTGCGCGACAAATTCATGCGATTTATGCAGTAATATCCGCTGGTGTCTTTGGAGCTGGTTGGCGAAACCCGCTTTTCCGACATCGTGGCCGAACGCTTCGACGCGGGCATCCGCTTGGGCGATGATGTGCAAAAAGACATGATTGCCGTGCGCGTGTCGCCCGATATGCAGATGTGCGCCGTTGCCGCCCCGGGCTACCTGAAAATATATGGCACGCCCAAAACGCCGTTTGAGCTGACTGAACACCAATGCATCAGCCTGTCTTTGTCTTCCGGCGGCACGCTTGCTTGGGAATTCCTCGACCCGATTACCGGCAGAACCGCCAAAATCCGCCCGCAAGGCCGCTTCACCGCCAACGCCTCGCCCGTGTTGGTTTCCGCCGCCCAAGCAGGCATCGGCATCGCGTGGACGCCTAAAGACATGGTGGCAAAAGAACTCGCCGACGGCAGCCTCACCGAAATCCTGGCCGACTGGCGCATGAGCTACACGGGCTACCATCTCTACTATTCCGACCGGCGGGCAGATTCGCCGCTCTTCGGGGCTTTGGTAAAGTGTTTGAAAGAATAAGGAGAAGGGTGGGGAAAGAATAGAAAGGCTACCTGAAAACTTAGCGCAGCGGAGTTTCTGCGAAACTAAAATCGGGTAGCCATAATGCAAAATAAAACAGCCCGAAAAATCGGGCTGTTTTTGCTTGATGGTGCGACAATGAGACTTGAATTAGTGATTTAATGCATTGTTTATAAGATATTTTATTTTCATGTTGTGTTGATATACCCCCAAATATACCCCCATTTGCACAAGTCAAAATCTTTCCCCTGTCGCGCGCGTGAGGCCCGCATTCCGAAGGTGCAAATTCTGCATGTGCAAATTCTGCATATTGGGATTGCATGGGATTGATGTTTCAAATGGAGCTTTCGTGGGGTTGTTTTGCAAATGCGGTTCGGCAAGGCGGTTTTAATCGGTTGCATGGCTCGGGGCTGGTGTCGGGTAGCGGGCGGCAAACGACAGGGGGTGGGGCTGCCTGCCGATGCCTTGCCTGAAAAAACCAAACTTGGGACGGCAGGAGGGCAGGGAAACAGGCCTTGCCCCGTTCTGATTTTCAGGAATCCTGCTGCCTTCGCCCTGCGGAATATCCCAAAACGTGCGCTAGGTGGTCTAGGATGCGCTAGGATTGTGTTTATATTACCCGCTAATGGGGGTATTAGCCTGCAAGGTATAAATCGCGTTAAAACGTAAAATAGCGGCATTTATGCGCTTGTTGGTTTTTGGCAGGTGCTGCCGCTGCTTTTCTGTTTCCGGTCGGCAGGGTGGTGATTGGTTTGTTTGGCAGGCGGCAACGGTAAGATTGCGGCAAGGTTTGAAACGGGGGCGCGCCCTTTTTATATCGTTCGGATAATTCAGGCGTGGTAGTTTCACACGGTCATGCGATTTTCACACGGTCATGCGGGAAACGCACGCCGAAGGGTTGTGCTGTGCCGTTGGTGGCCTGCAAGGGCTTGATGCGTAGGGAAGCCCCAAAGTTGGGGGCTGGTGTCGGGCGGCAGGGAAGGAAGCGGGCAGGGTTTGGGGCATGGTGCAGCCTGCCCTGCTTCAGGTAGCCCAGCGCGGCTGCTCCCGTTCAGTCGGCCTGCAGGTGTCGGCAGGGGTAGGGCCGATGCCGGGCGGATAGTCTGCAAGGAATAGGTCGGCAGGGGATGGCCGCCGTGTGTTTCCCCGCCCCCCAAGTTTTCAGGTGGTTTGCTTCCGTGTGACAAGGTTGGTTTTCCCATTGCCTGCCTACCCGAAAATTTATCAGGTGAAAAGTTTTCAGGTAGCCCGAAATTTTCCGCCGTGTGCCGCCCGTGTGTTTCTGCCTATATTTTGTGCAAGAGGGTGAAAGAAAAAATGGGGGTATATATGGCTTATATATATAGGACTTCAGAAATTGAAGTAACTCGGAGGCCAAAAATGGCCTGACTACTTCAGTTTTTGAAGTAATTGCCCATTTTTTAGGCAAGCGTTACTTCAGAAATTGAAGTAATAGCGGCTTAATTACTTCAGTTTTTGAAGTACAAGAATTAATTTTTTTTGAATGAATTTGTTGCTGTATAACACACAAGCCGCCCCTGTTTTTCGGGGGTGGCTATCGAGGTTTTTGCCCCTGCTCCGGTTGCTGCAAACTTGTCCTGTTTTCCGGCGCGGCTGGTGCAGCAGGTTCACTAGGTGGTGCATTTGGTTCACCAGCTCTGCCCGAATCAGCGGCGGGAAAACCTGACAAAACCTGACATTGCCGCACGGGCAAAACCTCATAAAACCTCACTCCGAAGCTCGGAAATAAATCCGGCTCTCGGATTTCAATCCGAACTACCGGGGAATGCAAAACACCAGCGCGGCGGCTGGTGTCGGGTTTTCAGGTAGCCTTATCTGTAAATAGCTAATTAGCCATCATGCGTCTAATAGTGGCTAATACAGGATTCCGGCAGCTGGGAAAATCGAACTAGTTCCAAAACGGAAATAGTTCAAACTAGATGCAAAACCACCCATGCGGGCGGCTTGTTCTCTCTCAATGCTGCTTTAACTGCGGGGCGGGGCTTAGTTCGTAATGCCTGCGTTTCCAGTCGTCGGGGGCGCGGCGGGTTTCGCCTATATCCAGCTTACTGCCGCAATCATCAATGGCTAGGAAAGTCAGGGCGTATAAGGTGCATTGGTTCTTGCCGCCCTGTCTTGATACGGCTATCAGCCCGCTTTCCAGCAGCTCACGCTTGGCTTTGGCAAGGGTGGCGGTCGATTTAAACGCTCCCGCCTCTGCCGTTTCTTTGTCGGTGGCCGATAAATCGCCGTTGTTGTAGCCGTTGTATTGCGCCATCAGGTAAGTCAGCAGCTTCACAGCGTTGCCTGACAGGGTCTGTATCACGGGACTGCGCAATACGTCGTAGCGGAGCGGGAAAAACGGCTCTCTGTTGCGTTTCTCCGCTGCCTCCTGCCATCTCTCGGCCTTTCTTTTTCGGTTGCCCATTTCTCTGCTCCTTTTCGGGATGCTGCCTAGGCATTCAGGGCGGCGGCGAATTTCTGATAAACGGCTGCCTGCTTGCTCGGGTTGGTTTCCAGTATCAGAAACAGCAAATCCGGGGCTTCCTGCTTCAGCTCCTCTATGCGCTGCTTGGCGGCGGTTTTGGTGGGGAAATGGCCGATTGGCCGGTATTCATACACCAGCGGGCTTTCAGGCCGGCAATAACCCACGGCCAGCAGGCAGGATTTCGGCGGCTTGGGCGAATGATAGGGTTTGATGGGTTTTGCAGTGCGTGGATAAGATTTCATGATGTTTGTCCTTTTCAGGTAGCCTGCCCCACCCGATGTGCGGATTGCGGGTGCACTTCGGGCTTTGTGGGGGTGAGGTGTGGGGATTAGGCGTGTTGGGATTTGCCCTGATTCAGACGTTCAAGCAGCTTGTCGTAAAAACCACTGATGCCGGGCTGCCGTGCTTTTAAGGCAGTAAAGGGGGTATAACCGTAGATTTCTGGCGGCAGGGTATCGATAAATGCCAAGCAGGCGGTATGGGCGGCTTGTTTGGTGGGGTAGAAGCCCAATGGATGCCAGCGGCAGGCCATAGGGTCGTAACAGCTGTTGGGAATAGCCACGGCGGCCAGATAGGCGGATGCCGTGGTCGGTTTTTGGATGGGATATTGCGCGGTCTGCGCGGTTTGATTAATTGCTTCCATTTGGAAAGCTCCTGTATGTTTTGAGATTTGAGAAGCCCGAATAGGGGGCGGTGCTCTCTCCGGCATACAGTCCGGCGCGGTCGTTACCGATACCGCACACCGCCATAACTTGAAAGGCCGTATGAATTTAATACGTTCGTCTGATTTTGACACGGTCGTGTTAATTTCACACGCACGCCAATCAGGCTACCTGAATTGTGATGGCGATAAAAAATCTGCAAGCGGTGCAGATTTCCGCTGTATGTTGAGAGAGAGGCTGCATTCTGCTTCTCAAGGCTCAATCTGTCAAATGTTTTGCAAAGGGGATGCTTAGTGCGTTTCCCAATGCTCCTCTGTTTGCGGGGCTACCAGCTCGATGATGACGGGCGGGCTGTCCGTTGCGTTCTCGGGCTGGGGTTTGTCCAAGCCAAGCAGTTTTGCCTTGCCCATGGTGGCGGCTACCATGGCGGAAGCGCTGCCGCCCTCCTGTGCGGTATGCCGTGCCTGTTCCAATTCTGCAAGCAGGGTATCTACCGTTATTTCGTGCCGTTTCCTGTGCGTTGCCTGCAATTTAGCGATTCTTGCCGCAATCTTGCCGTTATCCAGCAGTTCCTTGGCTTTGCGGTTGATACTCTCGGCTTTCATCTTTCCAGCGTTGTATGCCTGCCGGTAGGCTTCGCTGGCGTTGCCAGTTTCTACATACAGGCAGACAAAGCGTTCTTGTTTCGGGGTCATGGCTAATCCTTTGTTTTTAAGCAAGGCTGTATTTCCGGCTGGGTATTTTCAGGTGGCCTGCTAAGGGTTTCCTTGGGGTCGATGATGACGCGGGTTATCTTTATCGGGGGGCATGCTGCCGTCTGTCGATTTCAAGTCTAGTTCGGTTTTCTCGCTGTACTTTTTCGGGGCAAGGCGGGCGGCTTTCCATTTGCGGGCGTCTATCTTCAATTTGGCTTTCGCTACTTCGCCGGTTTCAGGCGGGCAGTTGTCGGCTATCTCTATGATTTCGTCGGCGTAGAAGTCTGCCTGTTGTTCGCGCGCGTGCGCGTATCGCTCCGAAAATTCGGGGCTTTCGGCCAGCCATTTGTAGACGGTGCTGGGGGCAGGCAGGTTCTTCCTGCGGCAGATGGCGGCTAGGCTGTGGCCTTGCCTGCCGCAGTTCGCAGATGCGGGCGTTGCAGCCCATAATGCCCATTTGGTGCATATCGTAGGCGGTCAGGCTCTGCCCGCTCTGCAGGGCGGAGAGGATGCGCTGGTTTTGCGTGGGGATGGTAGAATGGCGGGTAGTGGTAATTCCCTTTGTTTGGCCGTTCGGATGCTTGTCGTTCGGGCGGTTTTTGTTTTGCATGGCCTGCCTCCCTAGCGGTTTTCGGCCAGCTTGCAGATGTAGCCGTCAATCTCTGATTGCAGCCAGCCGGTGGTATTGGCAGAAATCTTGAAGGGTTTGGGAAAGTCGGGGCGGTATAGCCGGTGCTTGGGATTGTTCCAGTTCCAAAGGGTGGAGAGGGAAACACCGAACAGGGCGGCGGCTTGTCTGGGGCGGATGATGCTTTGTTGCATGGTTTGATACCTCGTTAGCTGTTGTTGGATAACGGGGCAAAGAATAAGCCGCCTCGTGGGCGGCTTTCTAGGAAGTAGCGTGTTGATTTCCGGTAGTAGCGTGCTGACTTCAGGAAGTCAGCTAGTTGATTTCCTATTTTGGAAATTTTTTATCCACGTCATAACGGTTTTTTCAGCTGGTTCTCGGTAAGCGGGGATAGCTCTTTCAGCGATTGAATCCCTTATCATTTTGCACAATGCAGCCTTCCCGCCGTGTTGTCCAAGCAATGCCTGATGCTTTTCAAGCAGTTCGTTTACAGCAGCAATCGTGCCTACCTTTTCATAGGGGCTTTGTTTGGCTTTACCTGCCTTTCTTGCATTTTCCTTAAGCACACTTGCCTTTACTTCTTTATAAAATAAAGATTTATCTTTATTTGTTTGTGTTGATAAAAAATCATACTCTGCAATTCTTAATATATTCCAAGCTTTAAATATATTACCAACTGCATTTTCTCTACTAACTACTCTCCATTCTTCAAGCGATAACGGGAATCCTTCTTGCTCTGTTTCATCTTTAATCCTATTTAAATCAAAATTATCCATAGCATAATTAAGGTGCCACAAAGATAAAATAGCTAAAAATTCATACTCCTTACCATTTGGGAAATTTTTATCTTCCTCATCTATTTCATATTCAGAAAAATAATTTAACAATGCTTCATAATCTTCTGTATTATTTTCTGTCTCCAAATATGATGTCTCTTCTATATATTTAATTGTTTCAAATGTTGGGTAGCACACTACTTCCCCTTCTTCATAACCCCAGTCGAATAGATTATTTAGACTTCCATCAACAGGAAGATTTTCTTTTAACTCATCAATTGCTATGCGTTTTTTCTCTTCAAAATAAAAATCTATGCTTTCCATAATGAAATTTGATACATACTCAATTTGTTCATGTGTCCTATTTTTTAATAAATTTTCTAATGCAGACAGTAAATTATCAGTAGCAGGAGCAACAAATCTACTTATTTGCCATATGGATTGCCTGAGTTCTTTCCAAGTTCTCATTTCACCTCCTGTTTTCAGGTAGCCTCAAATGGGTTTAGCGGCGCGGGGGAACCAGCTCTATATCGTCGGCACTATCGGGATAATTCAGGCTTTGCAGCGCCTCTAGTGCGTTGTCTGTGATGATGGCTGGCATGGTGTTCTCCTTTTGCTCGTCGGTTTCGCTGCCTTGCCTCTATCATGCAATACGGCGTTATACGGCATTAGGCTGGATTAAGGATAATGCGAAGCGAAATAAAACACCAGCCCGCCTGCCGGTGTCTTGTTTTTCAGGTAGCCCCATCTGTTGCAATCAAGGCTTGGGCTTGGCGGTATCGCTCCCGCAGATAGTCTGAATACCATTGCATCATCTCCCGCCGCTCGGCCAGATACTCCGCCCGGTTGTAGGCGGCTCTAATCCGGTTGCTTTCTTCATGCGCTAACTGGCGTTCTATGGCATCTGGGTTGTAGCCTTGTTCGTTCAGGATGCTGCTTGCCAAACTGCGGAAGCCGTGCGGGGTGGCTATGCCTTTGTAGCCTAGGCGCTCAATGATGCGGGTTAGGGTGGCATCGCTGATAAAGCCGGTAGTTTTGGTGCGGCTGGGAAATAGATAGGGAGTATTGCCGGTTAGGCCGTGCAGTTCCCGCAGTAGCTCCAGCGCCCAATCGGAAAGCGGCACAGTATGGCTGCGTTTCATCTTCATGCGCTCGGCGGGAATAATCCATTGCGCCGCTGAAAAGTCCACTTCCACCCATTGCCCGCCGCGCAGTTCGGTATTGCGTACAAACACCAGCATAGTCAGCAGCAGGGCAATTTTGTTTGCCGGCTCAATATCGGCCGGTATCAAGCGGCGGTAAAACTCGGCCAGTTCTTCGCGGGGCAGGGCGGGCATGTGGCGGGTAGTCTTTTTCTCGAAGTGGCCGCGTAGCGGTACGGCTGGGTTGCGGTCAGTTATCTCCAGCATGGCGGCATAGGTGTACACCGCGCCTATCCATTGCCGCACTTTCTCGGCGGTTACATTTGTGGCACGGGCCACAATGGCGGCAATAACGGGTTTCACGTCGGAAACGCTTACTTCGGCCAGCGGTATTTGCCCAATGTGGGGAAACACGTCTTTTTGCATATCGGCAAGGATACGTTCGGCGTGAACGGGCTGCCAGCGGTGCAGGTTGTCGGCATGCCAACGGCGGGCAAGGGCTTCAAAGGTATTTAGGGCGGCAGCTTTTCGCTCTTGTTTTTCCTGTTGCTTGGCGGCAGCGGGGTCTTGCCCGTCTGACAGCAGACGGCGGGCGTTTTCGGCAGCCTGCCGTGCTTCGGAGAGGGAAACGGCAGGATACTTGCCGATAGTCAGCGTTTTTTCCTTGCCGTCGATACGGTATTTCAGGCGGAAGATTTTGCCGCCTGCCGGGGTAACTTCCAGATACAGGCCACCACCGTCAAACAGCTTAGCTTTTTTTCCTGTGCCGGTAGGTTTCGCGTTCTTGATTTGGCGGTCGTTCAGGGGCATTCTGGGGGTATATTTTTGAGGGTATTTTCCGGATACCCCCAATCATACCCCCATAAAAGGGGCAATTCAATTAGACGGCATTAGACGGGATTAGCTGAATAGGGAGGGGGAAAGGATAGGCTGAATCAGCCTGAAAGCCTTGCCTGTCTTGAATTTGGCTGATTGCATTGGATGGCGTTAGACGTAAAAAAACAGCCCGAAAATTTGGGCTGTTTTTGTTTGATGGTGCCGACAATGAGACTTGAACTCATACGACCTACGGTCACTACCCCCTCAAGATAGCGTGTCTACCAATTCCACCATGTCGGCTTGAAAAAATTGTTGAGGCTGCTACTCCGGAATCACTGCCTGGCTGGCGGCTTGCGCCGGGGCGGCAGGCTGGGATGCGGCAGCAGGAGCGGCTTGCTGCACAGGCGCGTCATCCAAACCGAGCCGGCTGCCATTGCCTTTGCTCGAGATGATGCTGAGTGCGATGCAGCAGCAGAAAAATATGGCAGCGGCAACGGCGGTGCTGCGGCTCAGGAAGTTGGCGCTGCCAGCCGAGCCGAATACGCCTTGCGCGCTACCGGAGCCGAAAGCGGCGCCGGCATCCGCGCCTTTACCCTGTTGCATCAGGACAAGACCGATGATTGCCAGCGAGGCAAAGCCGCCGATAATCATAATAATGGTTTTAAATGCTTCCATGTCTGTTCACTGTTTATTGTGCGGCGGCTTGGGCGATGGCTGCGAAACCGTCTGCTTTTAAAGAAGCTCCGCCGACTAACGCGCCGTCTACTTTGGGCAGGGACAGAATCGTTTGCGCGTTCTGCGGATTGACACTGCCGCCGTAAAGAGCGCGGATATTAGCACCCTTGCTGGCGAAAGACAAGAGCTCGGCGTAAATAAAGGCGTGCATGTCGGAAATTTGCTCGGGCGTGGCCACTTGGCCGGTGCCGATGGCCCATACCGGCTCGTAGGCAATAGCAAGGTGTGTTAGGGCTTTGCCGCGCAACACGGCAAGTTGTTCGGCCACAACGGCTTGCTCGCGCCCGGCTTGGCGTTCGGCTAGGGTTTCGCCAACGCATAGGATGGGGATTAAGCTGGCAGCCAGAACGTTATCCAGCTTGGCCGACAGGATTTCGTTGTTTTCGCTGAAATATTGGCGGCGTTCGGAATGGCCGAGCAGTACGAATTGTGCGCCGAGGTCGGCCAGCATGGCGGCGGAGGTTTCGCCGGTGAAGGCGCCGTCGGCGGCAAAGCGGCTGGCGTCTTGCGCGCCGATGTGTAGGGCGGGGGCGGCTTGCCGGAATGCGCTCAAGTAGGGCAGGGGGGCGGCGATGCCGGTTACCACGTTTTCAGGTAGCCTTTGTTCGGCCCAGGCTTGGGCGAAGGCTGCAACGGTATTGCTGCGACCGTTCATTTTCCAGTTGCCGATAATCCAGGGTTGTTGCCACATCATGATGCCGCCATCCTTTCCTTGGGTTGAGACGGGTTGCCTTATTGGGGCTGGGGTGCGGGGGTTTCGGTTTGCTCTGCCGCGGCGTTCAGGCGGGCCATCTGGGTGGCGATGCCTTGTTCGATTTTGGCCATGGAGCCGGATTCGACTTCGTGGTAGGCCTCCAGCAGGGCGTATTTGAAGGCCTCTACGTCGGCGCCGCCGTGGCTTTTGATCACGATGCCGCGCAGGCCGAGGAAGATGGCGCCGTTGAATTTGCGCGGGTCGAGCCGGTTTTTGAAGCCGCGCAGGGTGGGGAAGGCGAGCAGGGCGGCCAGCTTGTTCAGCCAGTTGCGGCTGAATTCTTCGCGGATTACGCCGCCGATGAATTTAACTGCGCCTTCAATCGCTTTGAGCACGGCGTTGCCGGTGAAGCCGTCGGCCACCACCACGTCTACTTCGCCGCTGAATACGGCGTCGCCTTCTACGTTGCCAATGAAGTTTAGCGGGCTGTTTTGCAGCAGCTGGTGTGCTTCTTTGATGACGCTGCCGCCTTTGATGTCTTCGGTGCCGACGTTGAGCAGGCCGATACGCGGCTGGCTGCTGCGCGGATACATGGCGCCAAACAGTTCGCCGCCCATCACGCCGAATTGCAGCAGCTGCGCGGCCGAGCAATCCACATTGGCGCCCAAGTCGAGCATCAGTGCCAAGCCGCCGCCTTTGGAAGGCATGAATTTGGCAATGGCCGGGCGGTCGATGCCGGGCAGGGTTTTGAGTACGAAGCGGGCGGTGGCCATCAGTGCGCCGGTGTTGCCGGCGGATACGGCGGCTTGTGCGGCGCCGTCTTTCACTTGGGTGATGGCGATGCGCATGGAGGAGTCTTTTTTGTTTTTTAGGGCGGATTGCGGCGCTTCGTCCATGCCGACCACTTCCGTGGTGTGCACGATGTGCAGCCGTTCGTGGCCGGCGTGCGCGCCGAGGGCGTTGCGGATGGAGGGTTCGTCGCCCACTAAAATCAGCTTGGTATCGGGTTTGGCTTGCAGGAATTCCAGCGCTGCGGGAATGGTTACCGTGAGGCCGGCATCTCCGCCCATGGCATCGATGGCTAAGGTAATCATCTGATTCTATTCTCCATTATTTCTTGTGGCCGTGCGATTGAGGCTACCTGAAAAATGCAAACCGTGTGCGGCGGATGTTTCAGGTAGCCGGCAGGGCTTAGGGTAGGGCCTGGCGTTGGGCGGCCAGGGCGTTGTGTTCGGTGATGTCGTCGGCATCCCAGGGGTAGTTGATCCACCAATCGGGGGTAACGAGGCCGCTGAAATAGGCGATGCCGGGCGGCAGGATGCCTTTCTTTTCTTTGATTTTTTCGTGTAATACAGCCACGCCCATCGAGGCGAAGTCTTCCTGCATCAGCTGTTCGAGGCAGAATTGCAGGGTAACGCGGCTGTCGTCTACTTCGTCCACCACCAAAACGTGTTTGCCTTTCAGGCTTTCCGGCATGGGATCGAGCCATTGGATTTTCTGCACGGAATCGCGCGTGGCGTGGCTGTGGTCGTTGCAGTAATAGGCGGTGGTTACGGCGTAGATGGGGATATTGAGGAAGCTGCGCAGGATACGCGCGGGGATGAAACCGCCGCCGCCGATGGCGATCATGGTGTCGTAGCGGGTGCCGGACGTTTGAATTTTGTGGGCTAAGCTGCGCAGGGCTTGGTGGATTTCGTCATAGGTGTACCAGATTTTTTCCGACATGTTTCAATCCTTGGTTGGGGCGTGCGGCAAACTCGGCAACGGAGCCGGGCTCTGTGTGCCGGTAAACAGCGGCAAATTGTAAACAGGCAGAGGGCGCTCGGCAACCGGAAGGCTACCTGAAAATGCAATTTGCCCTTAGGCAGCCTAATTGCCGCAGTTTGCCGGGGCAACGCAAAAAAGCCAGTAATTGCGTGGGCAATCTGCTGGCTTGGTATCTGCCTGTGGCCGACTTATTCGTCTTTGGCTTTCACCACTTTGCGGCCACGGTACATACCGTTGGCAGAAATGTGGTGCGGGCGGTGCACTTCGCCGGTGGCGCTGTCCACAGACAGGGCGGGGGCGGTCAGCGCGTCGTGGGCGCGGTGCATGCCGCGGCGTGAGGGGGATTTTTTGTTTTGTTGAACAGCCATGTTGCAAACTCCTGAAAATAAACCTGAGTAAATAATTAACGACCACTTTTCAGCGCCGCCAAGGCAGCGAAGGGATTGGGGCGATCCTGATTGATTTCGGCCAGCTTGCCGTGCTCGCAGTCTGAGTGGCAGGGGGCGTAGGGCAGGGTCATCAGAATTTGGTCTTCCACCAGCATGCCGACGTCCAGCTCCGGCTCCAGCAGCATGCCTTCCAGTTCTTCTTCGGCGGCCATGGCTTCGTCCAAGGCCGTTTCGTTGTCGAACAAGACGATGCGCGCCCGTTCGTCTAAAACAAACGGCATCGGCTGCATGCAGCGTTGGCAAACCAGCGACAATTGCGCGGAAACCGACAAATCCAAATACAGCCGCTCGCGTTTGTCGCGGCCGCCCTGCAAGGCAAAGTCCACCGGCGTTTCCCGCTCGGCCAAACATTCGTGCCGGGCGATGCGCTCGTCCATCTCGTTCAGCCGGATTTGGCCGGCCAAATGCTGCGCCTGCGCGGCGACTGCTTGCGGATCAATCAAAATAGGGTCTGACATAAACGCGCCATGATATAATCCGCCGCCTGAAACGTCAATATTTTAATACGGTTTATGAACGAATCCCTGCTGATTGTGCTCGGCTCTTCCTCGGTATTCCGCCAGCAGCAGCTGGCCAAACTCGGCCTGCGTTTTACCTCTGCCAAGCCCGATTGCGACGAAACGCCGCTGCCGGGCGAAACGCCGCGGCAAACCGCCGAGAGGCTGGCCGAAGCCAAAGCCCGCTCGCTGGCGGCGCGTTATCCGCGGCATTTGGTGATTGGTGCCGACCAGGTGGCCTGTTGCGGCGGGCGGCAGTTGGGCAAGCCGATGAGCGTGGCGAAAGCACAACAGATGCTGGCCGACACCGCCGGGCAAGAGCTGCATTTCTACAGCGCCCTGTGTGTGCTCAACACGTTTTCAGGTAGCCTGCAGCGCCATGTGAACACCACCGCCGTGAAAATGCGCCCGCTCACGGCGCAGCAGATTGCCAGCTATCTCGAGCGCGAACCGGATGCCGTTTACTGCGCCGGCGGCGCCAAGAGTGAAGGTTTGGGCGGCGCGCTGATTGAACGCATCGACAGCAGCGATCCCAACGCGCTGATTGGCCTGCCGATTTTCCGGCTGATTGATTTTTTGCAGGCCGAAGGTGTGGCGGTGTTGTAAGCTTGAGGCTACCTGAAATTTCAGGTAGCCTCTTCTGCCTTTTGGAGAATAAGCTATGTTTATTGTTTCCTTGAATGACATCAAACCTTTAGCCGAAATCGAAGCGTACCTGCCTGCACACATTGAATACCTCAACCGCCACTATGCCGCCGGCCACTTCCTGTTTTCCGGCCGCAAAGAACCGCGCACCGGCGGCGTGATTATTATGCGAGCCGGGAGCCGGGCGCAGGTGGAAGCCATGATTGCCGAAGACCCGTTTTACCAAGCCAAGCTGGCCGAATACCAAATCACCCAGTTTATCCCGACAAAAACCGCCGATGATTTAATCGCCTATCGGGAAACCCTTTAATGCGGCCTCTAGGCTACCTGAAAAATATGCAACCCACCCTGTTCCTCATCCCCACCCCGCTCGGCACCCCAGCCCCCCTGCCTCCTGCCGCAGGAGCAAGCCCTGCTCGCCGGCCTCACCGACTTCGTGGTTGAAGCCGAAAAAACCGCCCGCGCCTGCCTGCGCCATTTCGGCTTGAACACGCCTTTGCAGCAGCTTAATCTGCGCGCGCTGAACAAACACACCGCCCCCGACGAGCTGCCCGGTTTGCTGCAACCGTTGCGCCAAGGCCGCAGCATGGGTCTGCTCAGCGAAGCCGGCTGCCCCGCCGTGGCCGACCCCGGCGCCGCGCTGGTGGCATTGGCGCACCAGGCCGGCTTTGCCGTGTGGCCGCTGGTGGGGCCTTCCAGTCTGATGCTCGCACTGATGGCATCCGGCGCCAACGGCCAGCAGTTCGCCTTCCGCGGCTACCTGCCAGCCGACCCCGCCGGCCGCCAAGGCTACCTGAAAACCATCGAGCACGATTCGCGCAGCCGCAACGAAAGCCAAATCTTCATCGAAACCCCCTACCGCAACAACGCCCTGCTGGCCGACGCCGTCGCCACCCTGCACCCCGACACCCTGCTGTGCGCCGCCAGCAACCTCACCCTGCCCGAGCAGCGCATCCTCAGCATGTCGGCAGGCCGATGGCGCACGCAGGCGGCGCTGCCCGACCTGCACAAACAGCCCACCGTGTTCGTGCTGTATGCCGGCCAAGCGCCCGCGCCCGCCCGCAAACGCCGTTAAGCCGTAGAGGCTACCTGAAAAGTGCGATAAACGAAGTGAAAACGAAAAAGCGAAGCCAAGCACGGCCGATATTTTTCAGGTAGCCTTTCCCCACCCAACCGCCAGAAGAGAAGCCTTATGAACCCCATTCCCGTGAGCATCACCATGCTGGTGAAAAACGCCGAGCGCCATCTCGAAGCCAGCCTCGCTGCCCTGGCTGATTTCGACGAAATCATCCTCCTCGACAACGGCTCCACTGACCGCACGCTCGACATCGCCCGCCGCTTCCCCAACGTGGCCGTGCACCATCACGACTTCATCGGCTTCGGTCCTATGAAAAACCTTGCCGCCGGCCTCGCCCGCAACAACTGGGTGCTCAACATCGACAGCGACGAAATCCTGCCGCCCGAGCAGGCCGCCGCCATCCGCGCCCTCGATTGGCAGGCGCACGGCAAAATCTACGCCCTGCCGCGCCTCAACCACTACCGCGGCCGCCCCATCCGCACCTGCGGCTGGTATCCCGACTGGGTAAAGCGCCTCTACCACCGCCGCACCGTGCGCTTCAACGACAACCAAGTGCACGAATCCCTGATCGAGCCCGCCGGCAGCAGCGTGGAAAGGCTACCTGAAAACCATCCGCTCCTGCATTATTCATTCGACGGCGCCGCCGAGCTCATCAGCAAAATGCAGCACTACACCGACCTCTTCGCCGCCCAGCAGCAATTCAAACGGCGCGCCTCCGTGCCCGGCGCGGTGGGGCACGGCGCGGCAGCGTTTTTCAAAAACTATATTTTGAAACGCGGCATCCTCGACGGCGGCGACGGCTTCACCATCGCCTTTGCCAACGCCAGCGGCGCCTACTACAAATACATCAAACTGCACGAAGCCAACCAGCGGCTTACCGTGTCGCTCATCATCCCCCCCTACAACCGCCCCGACGCGCTGGAAGCCGTGTTGCGCTCCGTACTGGCGCAGCGCGTGCTGCCGCAGGAAGTGATTGTGGCCGACGACGGCTCGCGCGACGACACCCGCGCCGTGATCGAGCGCTATCAGGCCGAATTCCCCGTGCCGCTGCGCCACGCCTGGCAGCCCGACGACGGCTTCCGCCTGGCCGAATCGCGCAACCGCGCCCTGGCGCAGGCCGGCAGCGACTACATCGTCATCATCGACGGCGACATGGTGCTGCACCCCGAATTCATCGCCGACCACAAACGCGCGGCCAAAAAAGGCCTGTTTGTGCAGGGCAGCCGCGTGATCCTCACGCCCGAGAAAACCGCCGAGCTGCTGGCCGAGCCTGCCCGCTACCGCGTGCTGAAATGGTATGAAAAAGGTTTGGAAACACGCTTTGAAAAACGCTTCTCCGCCTGCCGCCTGCCTTGGCTTTCCGGCCAGATTTTGCGCCGCGAAATCCAAAACGATTTCCACGGCATCCGCGGCTGCAATATGGCCTTCTTCCGCGAAGATGCGCTGAAAATCAACGGCTTCAACAACGACTTTGTCGGCTGGGGGCGCGAAGATAGCGAGTTTGTCGCCCGCTTTTTCAACAGCGGCGGCCAACGCGCCAACCTAAAATTCGCCGCCGTGGCCTACCACCTCTACCACCCCGAGGCCGAACGAGCCGCCCTGCCGGAAAACGACCGCCTGCTGGCCGATGCGCAGGAGAAAAAGCTGGCGTGGTGCGAAAACGGGGTGAATCGGTTTCTGCCTGCCGAATAGGCGGCATGAATGAGAAGAGGCTACCTGAAAACCTGGATTGCGGTTTTTCAGGTAGCCTTTGATTTGGGCAATGCGGCCGCTGGGCGCGATTCTGGTTGGAACGGTATCGGCATGCTGATGCCGCCGTTATTCATGCGCAGGCAGGGTGTTTGGCCTGGCCGGAGGTTTTCAGGTAGCCTGTTGGGCTGCTTTGAGGCTACCTGAAAATGGGGCTAATGGATAAATGGCATGGCTGTGCCATCGAGGCAGCAGGCTTGTGATAAAGGCTACCTGAAAACGAACCCCGCGAGTTTCTGCGAAGCTAATCATTTCAGGTAGCCTTTTGCTATGTTGCGGCAGCGGTTTAGCGGTTGCCGTCGGTATTGTATTTTTTCTCCAGGCGGGCGAAGAACCAGGCCAGCGCCATGGTGAGCACGAGATACACCAGGGCGATGAAGTAATACGGCTCTTCATACACATAATAACGGCCGGCCGCGCTCTTAGCGACGTAGGTGAGCTCGGCCACGGCGATGGTGGCCAAGAGAGAGCTGTCTTTGAGCAGGGTGATGAATTCGTTGCCCAAGGGGCCGAGCATGCGGCGCAGGGTTTGCGGCAGGATGATGTAGCGCATGGCTTGGCCGTAGCTTAAGCCCAGCGAGCGGGCGGCTTCCATTTGGCCGCGGTCGATGGATTTGATGCCGGAGCGGAATACTTCGGTGATGTAGGCGCCGGAGTTGAACGACAGCGCCAAAATGCCGGCTACCAGCGGGGCGTAGTTTTGGCGCAGGAAAACGGCCAAGTCGCCGCGGATCAGCAGACCGTCTTGCTGGTGCACTAACAGGGGAGACCATACGTTGTGCCAAATGAAAATCTGCACCAGCATCGGCGTGCCGCGAAACAGGGTAACGTAGAGGCGCGAGCATTGTTGCAGCAGCCACAGCAGGCCTCGGCTGACCATATTGCCTTTTTCGATGCGGATCACGCGGATCAGGGCGTTGCATAAGCCCAAAATCATGCCGAAGAAGGTGGAGGCGGCGGCGATGCCGATGGTGGCCAGCACGCCGAAGAAGAACATTTGGCGATATTCGTAGATAATCGGGAAATGTTGGGAAAACAGTTGAATAAGGCCGGTTTCGCTGTTCATGGCAATCTTTGCTCTATTGCGGAAATGTTTACGGATTTTGACGAAATAAGGGGCGGATTGTACAAGAAAACGGCGGGTTTGTCAGGCGGTGGGCGGCTAGCAGGGGATTTGCCGAGACACTTGGTAATGAAGCGGACAAAAGGCTACCTGAAAAACCGGAGTGGGTTTTCAGGTAGCCTTTATTGCGTTTGATCGCTTAAGCGGCGGGGTTGGCCAGGCGGTTGATTTCGGCCAGCACGGCGGTGGGGTCGGCGGCTTGGGTAATGGGGCGGCCCATCACCAGATAGCTGGCGCCGGCGGCGAGGGCTTGGGCGGGGGTCATGATGCGGCGCTGGTCGTCTTGGTTGCCGCCGGGGTTGGGGCGGATGCCGGGGGTAACCAGCACAAATTCGCTGCCACGCTCTTGGCGCAGGGTGGCGGCTTCGTGCGGGGAGCAGACCACGCCGTCGAGGCCGGACTGCTGCGCTAAGGCCGCCCAGCGCGATGCCCATTCGGCGATGGGGGCGGTGAGGCCGAGCTCGTTTAAATCGCCCTGTTCCATGCTGGTGAGGATGGTGACGCCGATGAGCAGCGGGCGTTGGGTGTGGTTGGCCACGGCTTCGGCGGCGGCTTCCATCATGCGGCGGCCGCCGGCGGTGTGCATATCCACCATCCACACGCCCATGTCGGCGGCCACACGGCAGGCGGCGGCAACGGTGTTGGGGATGTCGTGGTATTTGAGGTCGAGGAAGAGCTGGAAGCCTTGGTGGATGAGGGCTTCGGCCAGGCGGCGGCCGGTGGCGGTGAAGAGCTCTTTGCCGATTTTGAGCCGGCACAAATCGGGGCTGAGGCGGCGTACGAAGGCGAGGGTGTCGGCTTCGTTGGCAAAATCGAGGGCGACAATCACGGGAATGCGGGCGGCGGGCGGGGTGGGGTCGAGGATGAGCGGGTTCATGTGTGTTCCTTGTTGGCGGATGTTTGAAATGGGGCTACCTGAAAAAAGGCTACCTGAAAAAGGGGAAGGGTTTTCAGGTAGCCTTTCGGCGTGCGGGATGCTCAGGCGGGAAACAGGCTGGCCGGCTGCACCGGGGGCAGGGGGCTGTTCACTTGCCCTGCGGCGGCGGCCAGTTGGGCGAAATCGGCGGGATGGCGGCGCACGTAGGAGCAAATCGTGCAGAAGTCTTCCTCGCAGGCGATGCAGTAGTCGGCATCGAGCGGGTCGAACTGGGGGAATTGTGCGCGCAGCTCTTCGATGTTGCCGTTGCGCTCGGCGGCGGCGCGGATGGCGGCGCCGTGCTGCTGATAGAGGGTGCGGGCGCGGTCGATGATATCGGGGGTGTCTTGCACGCCCCAGCGGCGCAGGGTTTCGGCCAGCTGGGCGGAAAGGGCGTGTTCGGCGCGGCTGGCGGCAATCAGTTGCACCAAGCCGTCGTCTTCCATGATGAGGTCGAGGCTGAGGTAGGCGAGCAGGGCGTGCTCGGCGGCGGTGAAATGCTCGATGCCTCGGGCGGTGTGGCGCACGCGCTGCGACCAGACGTTGAGCATGCGGTAGAGCTCGTTGATGGTGAACATATTGTGTTGGGGCATGGATGGCTAAACTTCGATTTTGTTGGGGGTAAAGGTTTCCCACTTGTTGCAGGCGGGGCAGTGCCAGAAGAAAACTTGCGATTTGAAGTGGCAGTGCCGGCAGCGGTACATCACGTTTTTCTGCAAGGTGCGGCCGATAACGCCGCGGATCATGTCGGCATCGGATTTCCAGGCGGGATTGAGCTGGTTCAGGCGCAGGCCGAGCAGGCGGTATACGCCGCCGAGGTCGGGCTTCTGGCGCACGATTTCCACGGCGGTTTCGGCGGCTTTCTCTTCGCCGTAGAGCAGCAGGGATTTTTCGTATACGACGTTGATTAAATCGAGCTGGGGGAAGGTTTTCAGGTAGCCTGTGAGCACGGCGAGGCCGGCGGCGGCTTGGCCTTGGGCATCATAGGCGTCATAAAGTTTTTCGCCCACCATGCTGAGGTAGGCGTGGTTTTGTTTTTCGATGGCGGTGTAGGCGGCCACAGCGGCGGGGTAGTTGCCTTGTTTCTGCTCCAAATCGCCGAGAATCATGTTGGCGCGGGCGCATTTGCGGTTGGCATCCAGCGCTTGGGCGATGTTGGCGCGGGCTTGCTCGAAATCGGATTTGAACAGGGCGGCTTGCGCCAGTTCGCAATAAAATTGCGCGATTTCAAAGCGGTAGGTTTGTTCGTCGTGGCTGAGCAGCTGGGCGGTTTCGATGGCTTTGGCCCAGTCGCGGTCTTGCTGGTAGATGTTGAGCAGCACTTGGCGGGCTTGGGTGGCCATATTGCCTTGTTGCAGGCCGAGGAAGATTTGCTCGGCGCGGTCTACCAAGCCGGCGTTTTGGTAGTCTTGCCCGAGCTCGAACAGCACTTGGTTGCGCTTTTCGCCCACGGTTTCGGGGGCTTCGAGCTGGGCTTGGTGCAGGCGGATGGCTTTGTCGTTTTCGCCGCGCTGGCGGTAGAGTTTGCCCAGGGTGAGGTGCAGCTCGTAGGCGTTGTCGCCGGCGGGCAGCAGCTCGGTCATGTCGGCCAGGTGGCGGGCGGCGCTGCCGAGGTTGCGGTCTACCAGCGCATCGAGGCTGGCGTAAAACGCGGTGGGCACGGATTTGGCCTGCTTGAGCACGGCTTTCATGTCCACCCGCGCGGCAAACCAGCCCATGGCGAAAAACACGGGCAGCAGGATAATCGGCGTGAGCCACCACCAGATATTGCCGTCCATGCGCTTATTCCTTCACCGGCGCGGCGGCGGGCACGGGCTGCTCGGCATCCACCGGCACGGGCGTTTGCAGCTCTTCCTGCGCGATGCGGGCGTTTTTGCGCACTTCGTTGCGCAGGCGGTTGTTTTCATGGCGCAGCGAGAGCAGGCGGCCGAACATAGAAAACACGCCGAACACGGCGCCGACGATAAAGAAAATCAGCAGGAGCACAATCAGCGGCAGGTTGATTTCGCTGCCGGGCAGGTAGGAAAAGCCCACCAGCTTGGTGTTGAATGCGGCCAAAACGATGAACACGGCCAGAAGCAGCAGTTTGACAATCAGCGAAATCAGTTTCATGGGGCAAGCCTTTCATCATGCGGGCGGGAATGGATATCAATGGCGAAGTGTAAACCATTTGGGGGTTTTCAGGTAGCCTAACTGATGGCCCGCGCCGCTTTGGAGGCTACCTGAAAACGTGTCGGCACGCTTTCCATGAAGCCGATTGGTAACATAATCACGAGGGCAAAAGGCTACCTGAAAATGTGTTATGATGTTTTCAGGTAGCCTACTCTATTTTGGCAAGCCTTGAAAATAAAAAGATTTCACCAAACCCTGCCGGCCGGATTTTCCACCCTCACACAAGGAGCAATCTGATGTCTGCCACTTCCGTTACCCCCGTATCCGAATCCCTGTTCAAGCTCGGCCTGAACCAGGCGTTGCCCATCAGCGAGCAGGCCACCACCTCGCGCACGGTGCTGAATAACGATCTTTTGCGCGTGGTGATGTTTACGCTGGACGCCGGCCAAATGCTCACCGAGCACACTTCCACCAAAGCCGTGGTGGTAACCCTGCTGGAAGGCGAGATGGACTTCTCCATCGGCGCGCGCCACGAAATCCTGCATGCCGGCGACGTGGTGTATCTGGCGCCGAACGACAGGCACGCGCTTACCGCCGTGAGCGCTTGCCGGATGCAGCTGGTGATGGTAAATGCGGATTGATGCGCCCTTGGGCCGGGCAGGATAAATCCCAATCGCACAAAGAAAACAGGCTACCTGAAAAAGGCAGCCTGTTTTGCTGTATTGGTGCCGGCGGCAGGAATCGAACTCGCGACCCCCTGATTACAAGTCAGGTGCTCTACCAACTGAGCTACACCGGCGAAGAAGCGGCGCATTATGCCGAGCTTGCGGGGGTTTGGCAAGGGGTTGGCTTCAGATGGGGTGGATGTGTTGTTTTGCGGCGAACGTGAGTCGGATAATTTTCAGGTAGCCTCAACGGAATGAGAGGCTACCTGAAAAATAGCGGGGCAGGGATGGCACGCTAGCCGGTGAGCTGCTTGGTGATGAGTTTTTTCACCGGGGGCAGGTGGTTGCTCAGGCGCAGCACGGTGTTGCGCAGGAATTTGGCGGGCGCGGTTTCGGTGGTGAAGAGTTTCACCACGAAGTTGGTGCCGTGATAGAGCGCACGGGTGTGCAGGATGTGTTTGGCTTCATATTTCTCCAAGAGGTCGGCGGAGGCGATGTCTTGGCCGGAAGCGGCGGCCTGCACGATGAGGCCGGCGAGGATGTTGGCGCTGGCAAGCCCGAGGTTGAAGCCGTGGGCGGTAACGGGGTGCATGCCCACGGCGGCGTCGCCGATGAGGGCGGTGCGGCGGGCGGAAAAGCGGCGGGCGTGTACGCCGACCAGGGGGTAGGTGTGGATGCTGCCGGCGGGGGTCATTTTGCCGAGCAGGCCTTGCAGCTGCTGTTCGAGGTCGGCGGCGAGGGCTTCGGGGCTGAGCTCGGTGATTTCGTGCAGGTGGCGGTTGTCGATGGTGATGACGCAGTTGGTCATGTATTCGCCCAGCGGGAGCAGGGCGATGGTGCGGCCGTAGCGGAAGCATTCGCAGGCGGTGTTTTCGTTGGAGACGGTGTGGGCAAAGCGGGCCACGAGCACGGTGCGGCCGAAGTCGTGCATGTCGGCGGAAATGCCGGCTTGGCGGCGGGTTTGGGAGAAGCGGCTGTCGGCGGCGATGAGCAGCTTGGCGGATACGGTGTCGCCGTTGTCGAGCAATACGCTCACGCCGTCTTCGCCGTTGACGGCTTCCTGCACTTTGTGGCCGGTGAGGAAGTGGATGTTGTTGTGCTGGCTGGCGGATTCGTAGGCGGCGCGGCGGATGTCGTGGTTGGATACGAGGAAGCCGAGCTGGCCTTTGCCGTCGGTGGGCGGGGGGAAGCTGAGGGTGTAGGGGGAGCTGCCGTTGAGCACTTTGGCGGCTTTGAGGGGATACACGGCTTCGGCGGGAATGCGCTGCCACATGCCGAGCTGTTCCATAATCTGCTGCGAGGGGTGGGTGAGGGCGATTTCGCGGCCGTCGTAGGGCGGATTGGCGAGGGTGTCTTGGCTGCTTTGCTCGATGAGCAGGATGTTGAGGCCGCTGGGTGCGGCGGCGGTGGCGAAGCTGAGGCCGGCGGGGCCGGCGCCGATGACGACGATGTCGCAGGTGTGCTGCATGATGGGCTCCTGTGGGCATGATGCGCTGGGGAAGGGTTGCGGGGATTATACCGCAAGTTGCGGGGTGGAAACGGGAGGAAAGGACTACCTGAAAATATGGAAAGGGGTTTTAGTTGGGCGGAAAATTTTTCAGGTAGCCTGTTGCGGGTTGGAGGCTACCTGAAAATCTGTCGGGTATTTGGGTTTACAATAGTGCCTTCAATTATCGGAGCGCAAACATGAGCAAACAGGATACGCAGCAGCTGCTGAAACAGTTGGGCAAGGAGGCGAAGCGCCGGCAGGAGGAAGCAGCGGCGCAGGCGCGGAAAGAAAAGGCGCAGGCGTTTGATTTTGCGGCGGCGGTGGGGGCGGTGGTGCCGCTGAAAAGCAGCAACCGTGTGCCGCTGCCGCAAGAGAAGGGGCCGCTGAAACGGCGTTTCGATGCGGAAGGGATGATGGACGAGGGGCGGTATTTTTATGTGAGCGAAGAGAGCGAGCGCGAGCCGCCGCGTTCGTTTTGCAAAAACGGGCGCGGGCAGGACGACATCCGCCGTTTGGTGTCGGGGCATTGGCCGCGGGTGGCGCGCTTGGATTTGCACGGCTACACGCGGGAGGAGGCGCAGCAGGTGTTGAGCGAGTTTATTGAGGAGGTGTACCACCGGCGCGGGGTGTGCGCGGAAATTGTGCACGGCAGCGGGCTGGGTTCGCAGGGCTTTGCGCCGGTGTTGAAAAACTTGGTGCGGCGCTGGCTGATGGCGCATCCGGACGTATTGGCCTATGCGGAACCGCACGGCGGCAACGATGGGGCGGTGTTGGTGTTGCTGCGCAAACGGCGGGATGAATAGCACTCGGTGTTTCCATTTTGTTGTTTTGTGCATGCCGGCGCGGCGGGAAATTTTGGGTGATTTTTCAGGTAGCCTACTGCGGATGGGGCGTGCGCAGCGGGGAAAATAAAGCGGCGGCGGCTGGAAAAAATCGTTGCCATTCCGGCGTTGTGCTGTTAATATCCCGCGGAAATACAGTGTGTTGCGGCATCGTTTGCCTGGCGCTTATGTTCGGAAAACAACAGTTTTCCGATTTGTTTGTTTAAGCGTATGCTTTTATAGCTGATTTCTGCTGTGTTGCAAAACGAAAAAGCGAATTTTGTTGATTAACCCGAAGTAAAGAGGATGAGGATTATGTCTGTTGAGAAACATGATCACGATGTAGACCCGATTGAAACCCAAGAGTGGCTGGATGCGCTCAGTTCCGTGCTCGAAACCGAAGGCTCGGAGCGGGCGCATTTTCTGTTGGAAAACCTGGTGCGCTACACCCGCCGCCGCGGCGTGCACCTGCCGTTTAGCGCCACCACCGCTTATCTGAACACCATTCCCGTGGGCCGCGAGCAGAGATCGCCCGGCAATATGGAGCTGGAACACCGCATCCGCGCCGCCATCCGCTGGAACGCCGCCGCCATGGTGCTGCGTGCCGGCAAAAAAGATTTGGAGCTGGGCGGCCACATCGCTTCCTTCCAGTCTTCCGCCACTTTGTATGACGTGGGCTTCAACCACTTCTGGCGTGCCAAAAACGAAGCCGCCGGCGAAGAAGGCGATTTGGTGTTTGTGCAAGGCCACTCTTCCCCCGGTATTTATTCCCGCGCCTTTGTGGAAGGCCGCCTGAGCGAAGAGCAGCTGGACCACTTCCGCCAGGAAGTGGGCGGCCAAGGTCTGCCGTCTTACCCGCACCCGCACCTGCTGCCCGATTTCTGGCAGTTCCCCACCGTATCCATGGGCTTGGGCCCGTTGATGGCGATTTATCAGGCACGCTTCCTGAAATATCTGGAATCCCGCGGCCTAGCCAAAACCAAAGGCCGCAAAGTATGGTGCTTCTGCGGCGACGGCGAAATGGACGAGCCGGAAAGCCAGGGTGCCATCGCTTTGGCTGCTCGCGAAGGTTTGGACAACCTGATTTTCGTGATCAACTGCAACCTGCAGCGTTTGGACGGCCCGGTGCGCGGCAACGGCAAAATCATCCAAGAGCTGGAAGGCAACTTCCGCGGCGCCGGCTGGAACGTGCTGAAAGTCATCTGGGGCCGCCGTTGGGACGCCCTGCTGGCCAAAGACACCAACCACGCCCTCAAACAGCGCATGGAAGAATGTCTGGACGGCGACTACCAAACCTTCAAATCCAAAGACGGCGCCTATGTGCGCGAGCACTTCTTCAACACGCCCGAACTGCGTGAAATGGTGGCCGATATGTCCGATGCCGAAATTTGGGCATTGAACCGCGGCGGCCACGACCCGTATAAAGTGTATGCCGCCTACCACGAAGCCGTGAACAACGCAGACGGCCGCCCCACTGTGATCTTGGCCAAAACCATCAAAGGCTACGGCATGGGCGCTTCCGGTGAAGGCCAGAACGTGGCCCACCAAGCCAAGAAGATGGACGTGCAGTCGCTCAAACAGTTCCGCGACCGCTTCGGTATCGAAGTGACTGATGAGCAAATCGAAAGCGGCAACCTGCCTTATTTCCGCTTCCCCGAAGACAGCCCGGAAATGCAGTATCTGCGCGAGCGCCGCAACGCTTTGGGCGGCTACCTGCCGGCACGCCATCCGAGCACCGAAGCCCTGCCGATTCCCGCATTGGAAACCTTCGATGCCCAGCTGCAATCCAGCGGCGAGCGCGAATTCTCCACCACCATGGCCTTCGTGCGCATCTTGGCTGCCTTGCTGAAAGACAAGCAAATCGGCCGCCGCATCGTGCCGATTGTGCCCGATGAAAGCCGCACCTTCGGTATGGAAGGCATGTTCCGCCAATACGGCATTTGGAACCCGAAAGGCCAGCAATACACCCCGCAGGATAAAGATCAGCTGATGTTCTACAAAGAATCGGTAGACGGCCAAATCCTGCAGGAAGGCATCAACGAGCCCGGCGCCATGGCAGATTGGATTGCTGCCGCCACCAGCTATGCCAACAACAACTACGCCATGATTCCGTTCTATATTTACTACTCCATGTTCGGATTCCAGCGCGTGGGCGATTTGGCCTGGGCAGCCGGCGACATGCACGCCCGCGGCTTCCTCTTGGGCGGCACCGCAGGCCGCACCACCCTCAACGGCGAAGGCCTGCAACACGAAGACGGCCACAGCCAGCTGCAGGCCGACCTGATTCCGAACTGCGTGAGCTACGACCCCACCTTCCAATACGAAGTGGCCGTGATCGTGCAAGACGGCCTGCGCCGCATGTATGTGGACAACGAAGACGTGTTCTTCTACATCACCCTGATGAACGAAAACTACGCCCACCCCGCCATGCCGCAGCGCAAAGGCATCGAGCAGGAAATCCTCAAAGGCATGTATTTGTTCCGCGAGGGCGGCAAAGGCGACAAACGCGTTCAGCTGATGGGCTCCGGCACCATCCTGCAGGAAGTGATTCACGCCGCCGAACTGCTGAAGAACGACTTCGGCGTGGAAGCCGACATCTGGTCTTGCCCCTCCTTCAACCTGCTGCACCGCGAAGCCATCGAAACCGACCGTTGGAACCGCCTGCATCCGGCTGCCGAGCAGAAGCTGCCCTTCGTGAGCCAGCAGCTGCAAGGCCACACCGGCCCGGTGGTTGCCGCTACCGACTACATCCGCAGCTTCGCCGACCGCATCCGCGCCTACATCCCCAAAGAAAACGGCGATTATGTGGTGCTCGGCACCGACGGTTTCGGCCGCTCCGACAGCCGCGCCAACCTGCGCAGCTTCTTTGAAGTGGATCGCTACCACGTGGCCGTGGCCGCGCTCGACGCTTTGGCCAAACAGGGCAAAGTGGGCAAAGACGTGGTACAGCAAGCCATCGAGAAATACGGCGTGCAAACCGAAGTGGCGCCCAGCTGGAAACGCTAAACCGCCCTTGAATTTTCAGGTAGCCTCACCGCAGTATGAGGCTACCTGAAAACCGAAAAGGAAAAGCAATGAAACCGTTATTCTTAATCTGCTCAGCCGTTTTGCTGGCTGCCTGCGCATCCAATGCGCCGGTGGTGCAGGAAGAAAGCACCAGCTACGACAGCAACACCCAAGCGCGCGTGCGCCTCTACGGCCAAAACGAAAAGCCCACCATCATGGTGAGCGGCATCGACTGCGAAGCTGAAGACCGGCGGGCGCGCCGCGGCCACAAAGTGAACGTGGGCGGCAGCTTGGGCGATGCACTCGGCTCGTTTGCCGGCACGGTCAAAAGCCGCAGCCTGGGCATGCCCGAAACCGCGCACAGCAAAAGCATCGGCCAAATGAACGGCGTCCTCTCGCGGGCGTTTTTCCGCGAATATGCCGTGCCGGCCGGTAAGGCCGTGAACGTGCAGGCTGCCTACATCGGTTTACGGAATATGCCCGAACCGACCATGCAGCACATCACCATTCAAAACGAGGGCTCGTGCAACACCCGCATGGCCTCGTTTGTGCCGCAGGCCGGGCGCGATTACGAAGTGATCGGCCTGTCGGGGCGACGCTGCGCGGTGTCGGTGTATGAAGTCGGCGCACAAGGCCAGCTGAAGCCCGTGGCATTGCAAGATGCGGTAAGTTGCAGAAGAAGACGTTAATTTCATGATGCCGGTTTGCCGCCGGCATCCAACCGAATAGCATAAGGAACGCTTATGAGCACCGTAGAAATCAAAGTCCCCGATATCGGCGGACACGAAAATGTAGACGTGATCGACGTGGCCGTGAAGGCCGGCGATACCATCGCGCTAGACGACACCCTGATCACCCTGGAAACCGACAAAGCCACCATGGACGTGCCGGCCGATGCCGCAGGCGTGGTGAAGGAAGTGAAAGTGAAAGTGGGCGACAAAGTATCTGAAGGCACCGTGATCGTGCTGGTGGAAGCCGCTGGTGCAGCCGCTGCCGCTGCGCCCGCCGAAGCGCCCAAAGCCGCGCCCGCCCCCGCTCCGGCTGCTGCACCTGCTCCAGCCGCCGCAGCCAATGTTCAGGTAGCCGTGCCCGATATCGGCGGCCATGAAAACGTGGATGTGATCGCCGTGGAAGTGAAAGTGGGCGACACCGTGGCTGTGGACGACACCCTGATTACCCTAGAAACCGACAAAGCCACCATGGACGTGCCCTGCACCGCCGCCGGCACCGTCACCGCCGTGCACCTGAAAGTGGGCGACAAGGTTTCCGAAGGTACCGTGATTATCGATGTGGCCGCCGCCGGTGCTGCTGCCGCAGCCGCGCCTGCCCCTGCTCCGGCCGAAGCGCCCAAAGCCGCCCCGGCTGCCCCCGCTCCCGCCGCCGCACCTGCCGCTCCGGCCACCGCCGCCTACGGCAGCGCCCCGATCAACGAAGCCGGTTTCGCCAAGGCGCATGCCGGCCCCTCCGCCCGCAAGCTGGCGCGCGAGCTGGGCGTAGATTTGAGCCTGGTGAAAGGCACTGGTAACAAAGGCCGTATCACCAAAGGCGACATCAAAGAATTTGTGAAAGCCGCCATGCAGGGTGGCGCGGGCAAACCGGCTGCCGCCGGCGCCTCTTTGGGCAGCGGTTTGGATTTGCTGCCGTGGCCGAAAGTGGATTTTGCCAAATTCGGTGAAATCGAAGTGAAAGAGCTCAGCCGTATCAAGAAGATTTCCGGCCAAAACCTGTCGCGCAACTGGGTGATGATCCCGCACGTTACCGTAAACGAAGATGCCGACATGACCGAGCTGGAAAACTTCCGCAAGCAGCTCAACAAAGAATGGGAGCGCGAAGGCGTGAAACTGTCGCCGTTGGCCTTCATCATCAAAGCCAGCGTGTCCGTGCTCAAAGCCTTCCCCGAGTTCAACTCTTCGCTCGACGGCGACAACCTGATTCTGAAGAAATACTTCCACATCGGCTTTGCCGCCGACACGCCGAACGGCCTCGTGGTGCCCGTGATTAAAGACGTGGACAAAAAAGGCCTCAAGGAAATCAGCATCGAGCTGGGCGAATTGAGCAAAAAAGCCCGCGAAGGCAAGCTCAAACCGCAGGAAATGCAGGGCGCCTGCTTCACCATTTCCAGCCTGGGCGGCATCGGCGGCACCGGCTTCACGCCGATTGTGAACGCGCCGGAAGTGGCCATTTTGGGCGTGTGCAAATCGCAGATGAAACCGGTGTGGAACGGCTCCGCTTTCGAACCACGCCTGATGTGCCCGCTCTCCCTGTCGTTCGACCACCGCGTGATCGACGGCGCCGCCGGTATGCGTTTCACCGTGTATCTGGCCAACCTGCTCAAAGACTTCCGCCGCGTTTCGCTGTAAGCGTTTGGGCATGATGAAAGGCTACCTGATTGTTTCAGGTAGCCTTTTTGTTGGCGGGCGGGATAGGTGGCCTGGCGGCTACCTGAAAACGAACGAAGAGAGTTTCGCCAAAACGAACGAAGTGAATTTCGCTCAAACGGTTGCGGCGGGCAAAACAAACCGGCTGGCCGATTGGGTTCGGGCAGCCGGTAGTTCCGATGCGGCGGGTTATTTGAAGAAATTGTCCATGCCGGGGGGCAGGCCGAGGCCTTGGGTGAATTGCGCCATGTGCTCTTGGGCGGCGGCTTCCACTTTGCGCGAGGCGTCGTTGAAGGCGGCAGCAATCAGGTCTTCGAGCATTTCTTTGTCGCTGGCGGCATCGACGGCGAGGCTGTCGTCGATTTGGATGCGTTTGACGGCGTGGTGGCAGCTGAGGGTGATTTTCACCAGGCCGCCGCCGGCTTCGCCTTCGACGGTGATGTTGGCCAACTCGGCTTGCGCCTGTTTCATTTTTTCCTGCATTTTCTGTGCTTGCTGCATCAGGTTGCCGAGGCCGGCTTTGTTGAACATGGGTGTGCTCCTGTAAAAAGTGGGTGGGGAAAAAGGGTGTTTGGCAGTTGTGGCCTTAGGTGTGGCCGCCTTCCTGCAATACAAGGCTTTCGGGCAGCCAGCGGGCGCCGAAGAGCCGGAGGATGTCTTGCGCGGCGGGGTCGCTTTCGAGCAGATTTTGGGCTTGCTCGCGGGCGGCTTGGCGCAGGCGCTGCTGGCGCAGGGCGAGGGTTTCGGGGGCGCTGCCGTCGGCCGGCCAGTCGGTGGTGCGGATGGCGACGGGGTGGCCGTAGGCGGCGGCGAGGTGCTGCTCGATGCGCTGGATGTGCTCGCGGCTGATGCTGACCTGCCCGGCTTCGGCTACGGCGAGGGTGAGCAGCTGCTGCTGCGGGTCGTAGCCGAGGCAGGCGGTGTGCTGGGCGCTCATTTGGGCTGCGCCGATTTTGGGGGCGAGGGCGGCTGCGATATCCGGCCAAGTGCTGGCGCTGGGCAGGGGGAGGGAGGCTGTGCCGGCGTGTTCGGGGGGTTCGCCATCGGCTGCTGGGGTGGGAGAAGGCTCGTTTGGCCTGCTTTGCTTGTTTTCAGGTAGCCTTTGGTTTGGCTGGCTTTCGGACTGCAGGGCTTCCAAACTGGCGGGCGGCGGGATGTCGTCCCACGGCGGGCTGCTCTCGAAAGCGGAGGGAAGCGTTTCGGCTGGAGCGGCTTGCGGCTCGGCAGGATATGGGTGCTCGGGTTCGATTGAAT
>NZ_CAKAJZ010000004.1:0-161809 GCF_916618725.1 Eikenella sp. Marseille-P7795
GCGGAGGGAAACGGGGGCATGGGTGTGTTTGCGTGAGTTTTTTGTTTGGGCGAATTTCTGCGCGGCTAAACGGAGTATGGCATCGTTCTTGCCACTCCAAACTTTTGGCGAAGCGGGCTAAATATCCAGCTCGGCTTTGTCGCCCTCGGCTTCCATCCAGCTGCGGCGCTGGGCGGATTCGCCTTTGCCCATCAGTTTCACGAATACGTCGTAGGTAGGGCGGTCGCTGCCGTCGGGAATGTGTACGCGCAGCAGGCGGCGGGTGTCGGGGTGCATGGTGGTGTCTTTGAGCTGGTCGGGGTTCATTTCGCCCAAGCCTTTGAAGCGGCTGATGGAATAGTGGTTTTCGCGCAGGCCTTCCTTGCGCAGTTTTTCCAAAATGCCGTCGAGCTCGGCTTGGTCGAGGGCGTAGAATTTGCGGGCGGGCTTTTTCTTGCCCTGCGCGGCCACGTCCACGCGGAACAGGGGCGGCTGCGCCACATAAATGTGCCCGCGCCGCACCAGCTCGGGGAAGTGGCGGTAGAACAGGGTGAGCAGCAGCACTTGGATGTGCGAGCCGTCCACGTCGGCATCGGAGAGGATGGCGATTTTGCCGTAGCGCAGGCCGGAGAGGTTCGGCTCGTCTTCCGGGCCGTGGGGATCGACGCCGATGGCCACGGAAATATCGTGGATTTCGGTGTTGGCGAAGAGCTGGTCGCGGTGCACTTCGAAGCTGTTGAGCACTTTGCCGCGCAGGGGCAGGATGGCTTGGGTGTTGCGGTCGCGGGCGAGCTTGGCGGAGCCGCCGGCGGAATCGCCTTCCACCAGGAAAAGCTCGTTTTCGCGGATGTCTTCGCTTTCGCAGTCGGTGAGCTTGCCAGGCAGCACGGAAATGCCGCTGCCTTTTTTCTTTTCGATTTTCTTCACCGAGCGCATGCGCTCCTGCGCCTGCCGGATGGCGAGCTCGGCGATTTTTTTGCCGGCTTCGAGGTTTTGGTTGAGCCACAGCTCCACCGGGTCGCCGGCCATGGCGGCCACCAGTTTGAGCGCGTCGCGGTTGGTGAGCTTGTCTTTGGTTTGGCCTTGGAACTGCGGGTCGAGCATGCGCACGGATAGCACGAAAGATACGCGGTTGAACACGTCGTCGCTTTGGATTTTCACGCCGCGCGGCAGGAGGTTGTGGTGGGTGATGAAGTTGGATACGGCGTTGAACAGGGCCTGCTTGAGGCCAGCTTCGTGGGTACCGCCGGCGGGGGTGGGGATGAGGTTTACATAGCTTTCGGTGCTGATGCGGCCTTCTTCCAGCCAGGTGAGGGCGCAGGATACGCCTTCGCCGTGGGCAAAATCGCCGTGGTGGCTGCCGGAAACGTGGTTTTGCAGGGTGAGCAGGGGCAGGGTGGTTTCCTGTTCGGCGAGCAGGGTTTTCAGGTAGCCTTCGAGGCCGTCGGGGTAGTGCCAGGATTGGGTGGATTTTTCAGGTAGCCCAGCCTGCGCTCGGGTGAGGGAAACGCTCACGCCGGGCAGCAGCACGGCTTTGGCGCGCAGCAGGCGTTCGATTTCGGCGATGTCGTAGTGCGGGCTTTCGAAATATTTGGCGTCGGGCCAGATGCGCAGGGTGGTGCCGCTTTCTTTGGCGGGGCATTTGCCGGTTTCGGCCAGCGGCTCGACCACGTCGCCGCCGGCAAATACGATGCGGTACACTTTGCCTTCGCGCCGCACGGTCACTTCCAAACGGGTGGAGAGCGCGTTGGTCACGGACACGCCCACGCCGTGCAGACCGCCGGAGAAGGCGTAGGCGCCGTCGCCGCTGGTTTTGTCGAATTTGCCGCCGGCGTGCAGGCGGGTGAACACGAGCTCGACCACGGGGATGCCTTCTTCGGGGTGCAGGCCCACGGGGATGCCGCGCCCGTTGTCGGACACGGAAAGGGAGCCGTCGTCGTGGATTTCCACGCTGATGCGGCTGGCGAAGCCGCCCAGCGCTTCGTCGGCGGCGTTGTCGATGGCTTCTTGGCAGATGTGGGTGGGGCTGTCGGTGCGGGTGTACATGCCGGGGCGTTCTTTCACCGGCTCGAGCCCTTTGAGGACTTTGATGCTGCTTTCGGAATATGGCTTGGTCATGGTGTGTTTGCGAACTTGGAACTTGTTTATTTTAACATATCGGGGCGCGGCTGCTTGGGGGAAGGCTACCTGAAAAATGGGGCGGGGTTGTTGGCTGTGCGGAAACTGGCTTTGCTGGTTTTAACTTCGTTGAAGCTTCGCTTTCAGGTAGCCTCAGCCAGCCGCGGAGGCTACCTGAAAAATAGCCAGCCACTGTTTACTCAAGTAAAGACTACCTGAAAATGGGTACAGCAGAGTTTCTGCGAAACCAAAATATCTGCTTACCCGCCGTGCTGTTCCAGCACGAAATGCGCGCTGCTGTCTTGCGCCAAGAGTTCGGCTAGGGCGGGCAGGTTGGCGGCAAGCTGTTCGGCCAGCACGTAGGGCGGGTTGATGAGGAACATGCCGCTGCCGTGCATGCCGAAACCGTCGGCACGGGGGGCGTGGGCGTGCAGCTCGGCTTGCAGCCAATGTGCGGCGGGCAGTTTGCGCAATTCGGCGGGCAGGCTGCGGCTTTCTTCGCGCGAAAGGCAGGGATACCAGAGGGCGTAGCAGCCGGTGGCGAAGCGGCTGAGGGCGGCGCCTAGTGTTTGTACGGCTTGGCGGTATTCCTGCTTTTGTTCATAGGGCGGGTCGATGAGGATGACGGCTCGGCGCGGCGGGGGCGGCAGGAGGGAGATCAGGCTTTGGTAGCCGTCGGCTTGTTTGGCGATGATGCGGCGGTCGGCGGCGGTGTTTTGCCGGAGAAGGGGAAAGTCGGCGGGATGCAGCTCGAACAGGCGCAGTTTGTCGTTGGGGCGCAGCAAGCTTTGGGCGAGGAGGGGGGAGCCGCAGTAGAGCTGGGGCTGGGGCAGGAGGTTTTGCAGGTGTTGGCGGAATTGTTCGAGCTCGGCGGGCAGGGTTTGGGCGGCAAGCAGGCGGGCGATGCCTTGGCGGTATTCGCCGGTTTTTTGCGCTTGGTCTTCTTCTAAGTGGTAAAGGCCGGCGCCGCTGTGGGTGTCGATATACCAATAGGGCTTGTCTTTGCGGTTGAAATAGCTGAGGATGAGGAATAAAACGAAATGTTTGAACACGTCGGCATGGTTGCCGGCGTGGAAGGCGTGGCGGTAGCTGAGCATGGGGTGTTTGTAGCAGGGAAAAATTGTATTCTAACCGAGCCGCACGCAAATCGCAGACAAAAAAAGGTGTGGCACAAGCCACACCTAAACACACACACATCAAGAGGAAAATGAATCCAGTGTTACAAGAAACAGGTTACTTCGCTATTTCTCCGACCGGCTTGGAAACCCGTCGGAACTAAATCCTTTCAACTTGAGAGCGATTATAGGGAGATTGCCCGGGCGGGACATTGACCAAAATCAAATGAACGGTAATTGTGAGCATGCTAACGCGCAATTTTTGTGCGCAGGCTGCCTTTCAGGTAGGCCTAAATAGCCAACGCGGGCTGCCACAGATTAGGGCAGACATGCTAAAATGTCTGCATATTAACAACATGCTGCCGCCCGTTTGGCAGCAAAAACCGGCAAGCCGGCAAGGGAGGAGCGGCTGTTTTGCGCCAAAGGCCGAAGCAGGCGTTGTTTTAAAGAATTCACGGTTGGAACGAATGATTAAATTTGCACTCAAACGCAAATCGGGCAAATCAGCCAAGGCCGAGCCAGGCAGCCTGCCCGATGCCGAATCGTATTACCGTCGCGCCCAAGAGCTCGTGGAAGCGGAAGACACGCGGGAAAACGCCCTGGCCGACATGCGCCAGTCCGCCGAAATGGGATACCAGCAGGCGCAATACGAATTGGGCGAATGGTACCGCCAAGGCAAATATACCGCGCAAGATTACGCCACCGCACTCTACTGGCTGGAACGCGCAGCTGCCTCGGGCTACCTGAACGCCGCCTACAGCCTGGCCATGATGCAGGCCAACGGCGAAGGCATACAGCAAGACGTATTGGCCGCCAGCCAAGTGATGCAACATTTGGCCGCGCAGAAATTCCCACAGGCCATCGTGTGGCTGATGGAAAATGCCGCCGCCCACGGCCAGCACCAAAAAGCCTTCGCCTGGGCCTCCCGCGCCGCCGCATTGGGCGAACCGCAGGCGCAATACCACATGGCCTACGCCCTGCTGCACGGCCTGGGCACTAAAACCGACGTGCGCCAAGGCATCAGCTGGCTCAAGCACGCCGCCGAACACGACTACGGCGACGCCCAAGGGCAGCTCGCCCGCCTCTACGAAACCGGCCGCTTCGGCGGCATGGACAAAGCCAAAGCCCTGCATTGGTACGAACGCGTGGCCGCCAAAGGCGTGGTGGCCGCACAAAGCAAGGCCGGCCACATGCGCCTCAACGGCATCGGCTGCGCCGCCGACCCCAAACTCGCCGTGCAATGGATTATCCAAGCCGCCAACGCCAACGATTCCGAAGCGCTCAACCTCCTCGCCCGCCAGCTGCTCACCGGGCAGGGCATCCAACAAAACTTCGAAGCCGCCATCCGCTGCCTCGAGCAGGCCGTGCGCCTCGGCAACGCCGACGCCATGTATCAGATGGGCGACGTATACCGCTACGGCCTCGGCGTATCCAAAGACGACAAACTCGCCCGCCAATGGTACGAACAAGCCGTGCTTAACGGGCACGAAGAAGCCAAAGAAAAGCTGGCCGAGCCCGTGAAGCCCCAGCGCCGCGCCTCCGACCCCGTCTGCCACCTGCCCGACAAAGAAGAACAGCTGGCCGAAGAACACTACCGCCAAGCCTTCGCCTGCCATTTCGGCCTCGGAGTGAACCAAGATATCGGCCAAGCCTTCTCGCTGTATAAAGCCGCCGCCGAATACGGCCTGCCGCGCGCCCAAACCAATCTCGGCATGATGTTTTTCCAAGGCGAATTCGTGGGCAAAGATTTCGAGAAAGCCGCCGCCTGGTTTAAAAAAGCCGCCCTCCGCCACGACCCCGTGGCGCACTACAACCTCGCCTGCCTCTACTACCACGGCTGGGGCGTGCGCGCCAACGCCGGCGAAGCCATTTCCCACCTGAAAGCCGCCATCGCCCACGGCCATAAAAACGACGGCGAATGGCAGAAGCTCCTAGCGCAATGGCAAGAAGAGCTGGCCTAGGGCTACCTGAAAAAAGCTACCCGAAAAAGAAAGGCTACCTGAAAACGAAGCTTCCGAAGGAAGCGGAGTTTCTGCAAAGCTAAAACCGGATTACATTTTCAGGTAGCCTTCCCATGCAGTGATGGTTAAACGCCACGCCCGTTTGCCCGCCCACTTTAAATCCGCCGCCCCGCCCCTATCTGTCGCTTAAGATTTACCCGCGACCGACTTGCCCGCAAACCCCGCTTTACGCCACAATAAGCCCGTTTCGCATAACACAGAAAAAGGAATGAATCATGTCCGATATTGACGAAAACAACCCCATCATCTTCACCGAAAGCTGCTGCAGCAAAGTGGCCGAGCTGATTGCCGAAGAAGACAACCCCGATTTGAAACTGCGCGTGTTTGTGAACGGTGGCGGCTGCTCCGGCTTCCAATACGGCTTCACCTTCGACGACATCGTAAACGACGACGATTTCCAAATCGAAAAAAACGGCCTCACTTTTTTAGTAGACCCCATGAGCTACCAATACCTCGTCGGCGCCGAAATCGACTACACCGAAAGCCTGCAAGGCTCGCAGTTCGTTATCCGCAACCCCAACGCCGCCACCACCTGCGGCTGCGGCTCTTCCTTCTCGGTTTGAGTTTGGCAACACGCCCAAAGGCTATCTGAAAAATAAAGCAGCGCAGACGCTTTGCTGCGCAGCATTTCAGGTAGCCTCTTGCTTTAAATGTACCCACAAAAGAGTCATCAGCCATCCAGGCTACCTGAAAAATTTTCGCCATTACCGAAAACAAAATACCGGCCCAAGCAGCCGGTATTTTGTTTGCCCGCACGCTTCATCCGCGCCGCCGTTGCAGCACCCATTTGATGTCGTCGCCGAGCTGCTCCACGCTCACGGTTTGCCAGTCGGGCGCGCGGCTGAGGGCGGACGGATTTTCAGGTAGCCCGAACAGGGTGGGCGATTGCGCACCGCCGAGCAGTTTGGGCGCTTGGTAGCACACGATTTCGTCCACCCAATCCTGCGCTAGAAACGTACTGGCCAGGGTGGCGCCGGCTTCCAGCATCAGCTCGCCGATGCCGCGTGCGGCCAAGTCGAACAGCACGGCGGACAAATCAAGGCGGCCTTGGGCATCGGGGCTCAGGCGGCAGATTTCGGCTTCTCCGGCGGGAGCGGGGCGCTCGGACAGGGTGTAGATGAGCGTGGGGGCGCTGCCGTCGAGCAGGTGGCTGCCGGCACTCAGGCGCAGGCGGCTGTCGAGCAGCACGCGCAGTGGCGGGCGCAGGGTGGGGAAGCTGCGCACGGTGAGGCGCGGGTTATCGGCCAGGGCGGTGCCGATGCCGGTGAGCACGGCACAGCTTTCGGCGCGCTGGATTTGCACATCGTGCCGCGCCGCTTCGCCGGTAATCCATTGGCTTTGGCCGTTTGACAGCGCGGTTTTGCCGTCGAGGCTGGCGGCGGTTTTGAGCTTCACGAAGGGGCGGCCGCGTTCGATGCGCGAGAGGAAGCCGCGGTTGAGCTGCCGTGCTTCATGTTCCAGCAGGCCTGAGGCCACCTGAATGCCGGCGGCTTCGAGCATGGCCAGCCCTTTGCCGGCCACCAAGGGGTTCGGGTCTTGCATGGCGGCCACCACGCGGGCCACGCCGGCGCGAATAAGGGCTTCGGCGCAGGGCGGGGTGCGGCCGTGGTGGGCGCAGGGCTCGAGGGTAACGTAGGCGGTGGCGCCTTGCGCGGCGCTGCCGGCTTGGTGCAGGGCGTGCACTTCGGCATGCGGCTCGCCGGCCTTGAGGTGGAAGCCTTGCCCGACAATCTGGCTGCCGTGCGCAATGATGCAGCCCACGCGGGGGTTGGGCGTGGTGGAAAAACGGCCTTGCCAGGCGAGGGTGAGGGCTTGCTGCATCAGGGCGTGGTCGCTGGGGGAGAATTGGGGCATGGCGGGTATGGGATGGATGGGGTGGGATTTAGCCGGAGCAGATTTTTCAGGTAGCCTCTAAGTTGGGGGAAAGGCTACCTGAAAAAAGCTGGTAGGATTTCAGGTAGCCTGCTTTCAAGGCTGCAACGGCATGCCGAAGTGGCGGTAGCTGCGTTCGGTGGCGACGCGGCCGCGCGGGGTGCGTTGGAGGAAGCCTTGTTGGATGAGGTAGGGCTCGATGACGTCTTCGATGGTGTCGGTGCTCTCGCCGATGGCGGCGGCGATGTTGTCGAGCCCGACGGGGCCGCCGGCGAATTTGTGCAGCACGGCTTCGAGGAATTTGCGATCCATCATGTCGAGGCCTTCGTTGTCTACGTCGAGCATGCGCAGGGCGGCGTCGGCGAGCTGGGCGTCCACTTGGCCGTTGCTTTTCACTTCGGCGTAGTCGCGCACGCGGCGCAAGAGGCGGTTGGCGATGCGGGGGGTGCCGCGGCTGCGGCGGGCGATTTCGAGGGCGCCGGTGTCGTCGAGGCTCATTTGCAGCAGGCCGGCGGAGCGGGAAACGATGGTGGCGAGGTCGGCGGCGGTGTAGAACTCGAGGCGGAGACGATGCCAAAGCGGTCGCGCAGGGGGTGGTGAGCATGCCGGCGCGGGTGGTGGCGCCGACGAGGGTGAAGTGGGGGAGGTCGATGTTGACGCTGCGGGCGGCGGGGCCTTCGCCGATCATGATGTCGAGCTGGTAATCTTCGAGGGCGGGGTAGAGGATTTCTTCCACTACGGGGCTGAGGCGGTGGATTTCGTCGATGAAGAGGACGTCATGCGGCTCGAGGTTGGTGAGCAGGGCGGCGAGGTCGCCGGCGCGTTCGAGCACGGGGCCGCTGGTTTGCCTCAGGTTCACGCCGAGCTCTTTGGCGATGATGTGGGCGAGGGTGGTTTTGCCCAGGCCGGGCGGACCGAAGAGGAGGGTGTGGTCGAGGGCTTCGCCGCGCTGTTTGGCGGCGGCGATGAAGATGCCGAGCTGCTCTTTGGTTTTGGCTTGGCCGATGTAGTCGGCGAGAGTTTTGGGGCGCAGGGCGCGTTCGAGCTGCTCTTCTTGGTTGGAAATCTGGCGGGCGGTGATGAGGCGCTCGGGTTCGGCGGCGGTGAGGGTGTCGGTTTGGAGCATGGCGGATGGTGTCGGCTGGATTTGGGGTGGGATGTTTGCTTGGGCTGGGAGGCTACCTGAAAAATGTTTGGTGTGGTGTGGCGGAACTGGCGGGCTTAGAAAACCTTGGTTTAACGTTGTTGAAGCTCTGTTTTCTGTTTTAGCTTCGCAGAAACTCGCTACGCTCGTTTTAACTACGTTGAAGCTTCGCTTTCAGGTAGCCTGATTGGGTTTGGTTTTGTGTTGGGCGAGGAAGGCTTCTATCGAGCCGGGGCGGCGTTGGCTGTTTTCCAGCCATTCGGGCAGCCATTCGGTGAGGCGTTCGCCGCTTTTGCGGACAAAGGTGCCGGGGCTGGGTTCGTCAATATATTCTTGCTGGCGGACGAACACGAGCGGGGCTTCGCTGCCGGGCTGCTTTTGGGAAAAGGCGAGGGCGGCGAAGGCGTGGAAATAGTCGCTGCCTTGGTGTACGTCGGGTGCGCCGCGCTCGGGGTGGCACCATACGCGGTATTCGAGCACTTGGTCGTAGAAATAGCCGCCGCCGGAATGGGTGCGGGCAGGATAGGTGCCGACTTTTTCGGGATGGACGGCGCTCGGATAGGGCATGGTGTTGCTCGGTTGCTGGAAATAGAGTGGATTACAAAACCGCTACGGCATTGGCTCACCTTACCCCGATTTTTTTAATCCACTTATAGTTAGAAGGCTACCTGAAAAACGGCAGCCTTCTTGCTGGGTTTAGGGGCGGATGCGCCTTTGGGCGGGGCGGAGGCGGCAGCGGGGTGGCTCGCTTGGGCGGGCGCGGAGGCCGGGGCGGAAGCGGCGGGGGCGCTGCTGTCGGCGGGCAGGAGCTGTCGGGCAGCAGGTCTTGGTCGGCCTGTGATTCGATGCGTTTGCCGTTCATGCTGAGGGCTTGGTCGCGAATCACGATGTGGGTGCTGACGATTTGGTTGCCGTCGATTTTCAGGTAGCCTTGGCTGGCCATGCCGGTGAGGATGTTGTCGAGCCAGAGGCGCACGGCTTCTTGGATTTCTTTGTCGGCATTAGGCAGGGAGGGATCGACGCTGATGTAGTTTTTGGCCTGGGAGGCGGTGAGCTGCTCGATCAGTTTCTGCGGGATGGCGATGTGGAAGTCGGCATCTGTTTTGGCCATCATGCTGTTGATGTCGTTTAGGTCGGCGGCGGTGAGGCCGCTGAATTTGAGCTCGCCGCTGCTGCTGATCATGCCTTGCGGGGTGGTGAGGTCGAACTGCTTGAGGCGGATTACGGGGTCGTTGGTGAAGAGGCCGGCGGCTTCGCGGCGCAGGGTGGCGAGCAGGGCTTCGCGCATCTGGCCGTCGTCGAGGCGCTGGGTAACGAGCTGGTCGCGGCGGGTTTTGAGGGCGGCGAGGCTTTCGGCGTCGAGGTGTTCGGCGCTGGCGATAATGGCGAGCGGGCCGTAGCTGTCGCTGCCGTAGTTGAGCTTGGCGAAGCCGAACTTGCCTTCGGTGTTCACCCATTGGCCGTCTTCCGCCATGCTGGTTTCGATGTGCAAATCGGTGAGGCTGATTTTGGACGGGGGCACTTGGCCATAGGGGTTGATGAAGCTGCCGATTTGCAGGTCGGACACCATATTGAGCACGTCGTTGAGGCGGATGTCGTAGCTGATGTTGTCTTTCCATTCCAGCTGCACTTGGCCGAGAGTGAGCTTGCTGCTGCCTAGGGCGAGGTTGTGCTGGCCGTCGCGGGTTTCGGTGTGCAGCTTGAGGTTTTGGTAGGCGACGCTGCCTTTGTCGGCCAGGGTGATGGTGAGGCCGGGGTTTTCCAGGTCGGTTTGGTAGGAGGTGAAGTATTTGGCGTAGTCGGTTTCGCCTTTGAGGCCCTGCCAATCGATGGCGATGCCGGAAAGTTCTTGATATTTAAAGGCGGGCACTTGCCAAGACAGATGGCCGCTGCCGTCGAGATTGATCACGTTGCGTAGGCTGGCGGGGGGCTGGCTGCCGAAGAAGCGCTGCAGGATTTCGCGGCTTTCTGGCTCGAAGTTGAATTGGGTTTCCACCACGGCGCGCACGGGCATGATGCCGTTGGCAAACAGGTTGTGGTTCACACGGCTTTCCAGCGTGATGGGCTGGTTGAGGATGGTTTTGAGGTTGTCGGGCAGTTTGTCTTGCAGCTGCGCGAGGAAGGTGGGCTTGAAGCGCACCACGGTGGTTTCGGTTGAGGAAAACCAACCGCGCTCGTAGCGGCGGGATTCAACTTGCAGGAAGGAGGTGTCGGCCAGGATTTCGTGCTGCTTGGCAAGGCTTTCTTCGGCCTTGATGCCGAGGTAGTAGGGCGCGCCGAAGACCAGCGCGGCCAGCAGCAGGATGAGGCCGGAAACCAGCCGGAGGAGTTTTTTCATGCGGCAACCAAAAACGGGGTAATCAGAAAGGCGCAAGGATAACACCAAAATGCGGCACTGTCTTGCTGCTACCTAGGCAAGAGGCTACCTGAAAACAGATTTTTACTTTCGTTAAAACTGTTTTCAGGTAGCCTCTATCCTATCGGGGCAGGGCAGCCGCGGCGGAATTAAGATGCGGTGTCGTTCAGCGCGTTAATGCTGTAGCCGCCGTCCACATAGGTGATTTCGCCGGTGATGCCGGAGGCTAGGTCGGAGAGCAGGAAGGCGGCGGTGTTGCCCACTTCTTCGATGGTCACGTTGCGGCGCAGCGGGTTGTGCGAGGCCACGTGGCTGAGCAGGCGGCTGAAATCGGCAATGCCGGCGGCGGCCAGGGTTTTGATCGGGCCGGCAGACACGCCGTTGCAGCGGATGCCTTCGGGGCCGACGCAGGCGGCGGTGAAGCGGATGGCGGCTTCCAGGCTGGCTTTGGCCATGCCCATCACGTTGTAGTTGGGGATGGCGCGCACGGCGCCGAGGTAGGAGAGGGCAACGATGGCGCTGTGGCGGCCGCGCATCATCGGGCGGGCGGCTTTGGCCAGTGCGGGCAGGCTGTAGGCGGAAACATCGTGCGAAATTTCAAATGCTTCGCGGCTGATGCTGTCTAAGAAGTCGCCGCTGAGCGCTTCTTTGGGCGAAAAGGCGATGGCGTGCACCAGGCCGTCGAGACCGTCCCATTTTTTGCCCAAATCGGCAAACACCTGCTCAATTTCGGCGTCGCTCTGCACGTCGCAGCGGAACACCAAATCAGAGCCGAATTCGGCCGCCATTTTGCGCACGCGCTCTTCGAGTTTGTCCACCACATAGGTGAATGCCAGCTCGGCGCCCTGCTCGCGGCAGGCTTTGGCGATGCCGTAGGCAATCGAACGTTCGGAAATCATGCCGGTAATCAGGATTTTTTTACCTTGCAAAAAGCCCATTTTCTGAATCCTTGAAGTAGTATATAGTTGTGCCGGCTAGCGGCGGCGCAGTGCCGCAGGAATTTTCAGGTAGCCGTGTGGAAAAGCGGCGCATTATAGCGTAAATCGCGCAAATCAAATATAGCCGCATCGGCAAGACGGGTTGGGGCGCAGGCTCGGCAAACGCAAAAAAGCCGAAACCCGCTGTTTGGGGCAGCAGGCTTCGGCTTTCGGTTTTGAGTATTGGGATGTAGAGGAAACGGTTCGCTAGGCGCACTCCTGTGGGAATTTGAGAGAAGACGGATTGCCCAGCCGAGTTTGGCTGAAGCATGTTGGTATTATACATAAACGATAATTGTTATCAATATTTATCTGGAAAATATTTTTATCGAACCATATGGAGGCCATTTATTTTTTCAATATTTAGGGCGGTTGCAGGCTAGGCGCATCGGCATGGTGCGCTCCGTTATATAATGCCGCTTTTCTTTCCACACGCTTTCCTTGTCGCACACATGAACACCATCCAGCAAACCGTTTCCAGCCAACTCCTGCATGCCAACCAGCTCGGCAGTGCCGAACTGAGCCGCGCCCTGTCCGCCATTTCCGCGCACCATGTGGACTACGCCGACATCTATTGCCAGCGCACAGCCTATGAAAGCTGGCATTTGGAGGAGGGCATGGTGAAATCCGGCAGCTTCCATATCGACCAGGGCGTGGGCGTGCGCGCGGTGTCGGGCGAGAAAACCGCGTTTGCCTATGCCGACAGCCTCAATCCGGCGGTGTTGCGGCAGGCGGCGGAAGCAGTGCGCACCATCGGCGCGGCGGGGCAGGAGCGGCAGATTAAGCTGGACGGCTCCGGCAGTTTTTCAGGTAGCCGCACGCAACCCGCGCTGTATGCTGCCGACAACCCGATTCTCGGGCTCGATTCGGCGGCCAAAGTGGCGCTGCTCAACCGCGTGGAACAGCTCGCCAAGGCGGCCGACCCGCGCATTGTGCAGGTGATGGCCGGGCTTACCTGCGAATACGATTTGGTGTATCTGGCGCGGCTCGACGGCCGCACCGCCGCCGACATCCGCCCGCTGGTGCGCCTGAGCGTGAGCGTGGTGGCCAAGCAGGGCGAACGGCGCGAGATGGGCAGCTTCGGCGGCGGCGGCCGGCACGGGCTGGACTATTTCTCCGAAGAGCGGCTGCGCGAATATGTGAACGCTGCCGTGGCGCAGGCTTTGGTCAACCTGGAATCGCGCCCCGCGCCCGCCGGCAGCATGACCGTGGTGCTCGGTAGCGGCTGGCCGGGTGTGCTGCTGCACGAAGCGGTGGGGCACGGGCTGGAGGGCGATTTCAACCGCAAGGGCACCAGCGCCTTTGCCGGTCGGCTGGGCGAGCGCGTGGCCGCCGAGGGCGTGACCGTGGTGGACCAGGGCGACATCGCCCGGCGGCGCGGTTCGCTCAATCTGGACGACGAAGGCAACGAAACCCGCCAAACCGTGCTGATTGAAGACGGCATCCTCACCGGCTACCTGCAAGACGAAACCAACGCCCGCCTGATGGGCATGGCGGTTACCGGCAACGGCCGGCGCGAAAGCTACACCGCCGTGCCCATGCCGCGCATGACCAACACCTTCATGCAAAACGGCAGCCGCGAGCCGGAAGAAATCATCGCCTCCATCGACAAAGGCCTGTATGCCGTGAACTTCGGCGGCGGGCAGGTGGACATCACCAGCGGCAAATTCGTGTTCAGCGCTTCGGAAGCCTGGTGGGTGGAAGGCGGCAAACTGCAATATCCGGTGAAGGGCGCCACCATCATCGGCAGCGGCCCGGAAGTGCTCAAACACGTGAGCATGATCGGCAACGATATGGCGCTCGACAGCGGCATCGGCGTGTGCGGCAAAGAAGGGCAGAGCGTGCCCGTGGGCGTGGGGCAGCCCACGCTGCGCATCGATGCCGGGCTGACGGTGGGCGGCAGCGAGGCCGGTTGAATGCTTTGGCCGTGCATGGCTTAAAGGCTACCTGAAAAATAAAGGGCTACCTGAAAACGGCAATGGGGGTTTTCAGGTAGCCTTTGCCTTTGGCAACACAGCGTAGCAGCGGCCGTGGGACAGGGTTTATGTTTGATTCTTCGCAGAAACTCGCTACGCTCGTTTTAACTTCGTTGAAGCTTTGCTTTCAGGTAACCTTCCCCCCCCCCGCCGCAGTTTCAAAAAAGCCGGGCGCAGGCTATAATCCGCCCGCGATTAGTCGGGGTGCCGCCGGCGCGGCTGAGAAAATACCCGTTGTACCTGATACAGTTAATACTGGCGTAGGAAACTATCCGAGCAGCCTTAAGCTTGATGGAGGCTACCTGAAAACGATGTCTTGCGCAGCAAGGCTGAGTTTCTGCGAAGCTAAAGCGCAGCGTTCCCGCGCAGCCGAAGCCGGCACACTGTCTCGTACACACCCACACGCCCGACCCGCAGCGGGCGTTTTTCTTGCCCGCACCTGCCAAGCCGAAGGAGCAAACAACATGCAAATCAAATATCTGGATCAAGTTCGCGCCCGCAACCCGCTGGTGCACAACATCACCAACATCGTATCCGCCAACTTCTCCGCCAACGGCCTGCTCGCCATCGGCGCCTCGCCGATTATGGCCGACAGCGTGGACGAAATGGACGAACTCGCCGCCGCCAGCTCGGCTGTGGTGCTCAATATCGGCACGCTGAACGTGCACAAAGTGGAAGCCATGCTCGCCGCCGGCAAATCCGCCAACCGCGCCGGCGTGCCGGTGGTGCTCGATCCGGTGGGCGCAGGCTTCACGGCGCTGCGGCGCGACACCACGGCGCGGCTGCTGCGCGAAATCCGCTTCGCCGCCGTGCGCGGCAATGCCGGCGAAATGGCGCACATTGCCGGCGTGGCATGGCAGGCCAAAGGCGTGGACGCGGGCAGCGGCTCGGCCGATTTGCAAGAAATCGCCCAACGCATCGCGCAGCAACACGGCTGCATCGCCGCCATCAGCGGCGAAACCGACTACGTTTCCGACGGCAGCCGCACCGCCAAGCTGAATAACGGCACGCCGCTGTTTCCGAAAGTTACCGCTTCCGGCTGCCTGCTCAGCACCGTGGTGGGCGCCTTTGCCGCCGTGGCCGCGCCGGGCGATATGCTGCACGCCGTGGCCGAAGCCTGCACCGTATATGCCGTGGCCGGCGAGCTGGCGGCGCAAGGCTTGCAGGACACGCAGAGCGGCTCGTTTGCCGTGTCGCTCATCGACCATCTCGGTTCGATTAGCGCGCGGCAAGCTGCCGATCGGGCACGCGTGGAATGGATTTAACCAATTGAATGAGGAGGGTAATCATGGCAACAATCGCACAGGCGCTCACCATCGCCGGCTCCGACAGCGGCGGCGGCGCGGGCATTCAGGCCGATTTGAAAAGCTTCCAAATGCGCGGCGTGTTCGGCATGAGCGTGCTCACCGCCGTTACCGCGCAAAACACGCTGGGCGTGCAGGCCATCCACGGAGTGCCGCTGGATATTATCCGCGCGCAAATCGATTCCATCGCCGCCGACTTTCAGGTAGCCGCCTGCAAAATCGGCATGCTGGGCACAGCGGAAACCATTGAATGCGTGGCCGAAAAGCTGGCGGGCAAACCGTTTGGCCGGCTGGTGGTCGATCCCGTGATGGTGGCCAAGGGCGGCGCGCCGCTGTTGCAGCAAAACGCCGTCTCCGCGCTCAAACGCCATCTGCTGCCGCTCGCCGACGTGCTCACGCCCAACCTGCCCGAAGCCGAAGCGCTCACCAGCATCGCCATCCAAAGCGATGCCGATGCCGAACGCGCCGCCCGCCTGTTGCAGGAAGCCGGCGTGCACACCGTGGTGATCAAAGGCGGGCACAGCGGCGGCTCGCAAAGCGAAATCTGCCGCGACTGGGTGTTTATGCCCGACACGCAGTTCACGCTGGAAAGCCCGCGCTTCCCCACGCCGCACACCCACGGCACCGGCTGCACCTTCTCCGCCTGCCTCACCGCCGAGCTGGCCAAAGGCGCAAGCGTGGAGGCCGCCGTGCACACCGCCAAGCAGTGCATCACCGCCGCCATCTCCCACCCGCTCAACATCGGCCACGGCCACGGCCCGGTAAACCATTGGGCGTTTCGGGCAGAGCCGGAAATTTAATTTCTGCGGCACGTGATGCGCATCAGGCTACCCGAATTTTTCAGGTAGCCTGTTTTGATTGGAGGCTACCTGAAAAATCGGCATGACGTTCATCTTCCTAACTGAATGTCTAATAACCCAATTTCTTAGCTAACACTTCGGCAAGCGTATTGCCTGCCCAAATGATTTCATCAACGGTTTCGCCAAGGTTGCCCGAATCGTTCATCACCACGGGCGGCGGATGGCCGCTTGCGGCTTGGTGCGGCCGGAAATCGTAGCAATAGAATATGCCGCCGCCGTCAAACGCAATCGGCATCAGGTTGGGCGCGTAGTGCCAAAATTGGTAGGCAAAATAAAACGACACCACTTCTGCGGGCAAAAAATAGCCGAAATCCTGCCCGTTGCCCACTATCCCGCCGCTCACCGAATACTGCCAAAGCTGCGCCAGTTCTTTGGGAATAGAAAAATGGGGAGGCAGGCAAAATGCGGTGGCATCCAGCTGCGCGGCGTAGGCTTCCAAGCAGCGCAATGCGTCGGCACGCTCGGCTTCGGGCAAGGGCGCGCGGAATGCGGCCATATCGCCGGCAGCGGCGGGATGTTGTTTGTCGTAAAACTCAAAGGATTGATACCACATGGTTTTGTCCTTTCGGTGAGGGGCTGGGCAATCTGTGTTCCATCGCTGTGATTGAGTTTCGCAGAAATTCGGCTTCGGCGCAGCTAACTATTTTGGCTTGGCTGGCATCTGCTTTTCTGCGGAAGCCTCTTTTCAGCTAGCCTAACCATTTTCAGGTAGCCTCTGTGGCGGCACATTATTCGGCGCACACTCAATGCTGCAAACTTTTCAGGTAGCCTGCATGCAGACAGGCTACCTGAAAACCGGCTACCTGAAAAATCCCCGCCACACTCTCCGCCCCTCTTCCCGCCGAAAACTTGCCAAACGCCCGCCTTTCGGGCAAAGTTCGCCCATTTTGGCGGCGGCCGCACCGCCCCGTTTGCACACACCTTTCCCTATGTCCGAAACCTTCTCCTCACGGCTGGATACCCTGCTCAAAGTAGAAACGCCGGAAGCCATTGATATTTATCTGCGTCCGGCTTCGGTGTTCGCCCGCTCGCGCGCCTGGTTTGTCGATTTCATCATCCGCATGGTTTGGATAACGGTCTCCACCATGCTGCTCACTTTCGTTTTTCAAGATGCTTTGAGTTACTCCGGCAACGATTTTGGCAAAGGCCTGTTTTTCTTCCTGCTGTTTGTAAACGGCTTCTTCACCGTGTGGCTGTATTTCGTGGTATTTGAAGTGTGGTGGCACGGGCAAACGCCGGGCAAGAAAATCTTCGGCCTGCGCGTGGTCAACGACAACGGCACGCACATCACTTGGTCGGCCTCGCTCTTGCGCAACCTGTTGCGCGTGTTCGACGCCATGCCGATGTTTTACGGCGTGGGGCTGGTTACCGGCCTGTGCAACCCCTACGGCCGCCGCCTGGGCGATATTCTGGCTTCCACCGTGGTGGTATATGTCGACAAAACCCGCGGCCAGGCGCAGCGCATGGATTTGGGCGGCGTACAGGCCGTTATCCCGCCGGTGGCGCTCACCCGCGAAGAGCAGCAGGCGATTTTGAGCTTTGTGGAGCGCCGCCGCCACCTGAGCGCGGCTCGTACTGCCGAGCTGGCGCAGATGATGGCCGGCGCCATCTTCGGCCGGCAGGAAAACGAACGCGCCGCCGAGCAGCTGATTTTGGGCTTGGGCAAATACTACGCGGGCGAACAGAGGGGGGCAGCCGAATGAGGCAGTTGTTTTTCGAAGAGCAGCATCAGGCGTTTTGGCGCGCGTTCGAGCAGGATTTGCAAAAGCTGGAAGCGCGGCGCGGCAGCCTGCCCGCCAAGCAGATTACCCTGTTTGTGCAAGACTACCGCACCGTGTGCCACCACCTTGCAGTGGCCACCGACCGCTGCTATTCCGGCGGCCTCACCGACTATCTGCAATACCTGTGCGAGCGGGCGCACCAGCTTTTGTATGTGGGGCAGCAAGTGTCGCTGTGGGTGCGCTTCCGCGATTTTGTGCGGCACGGCTTCCCGCAGCTGGTGCGGTGCGAGAAAAAACTGGTGTGGCTGGCACACGCGCTGTTTTACCTGCCGTTTGCCGTGGCCTTCCTGCTCACGGCTTTCGTGCCGGAGAGCGTGGACAAAATCGCCGGCCTGGGTCAGGGCCCGGAATTGGCCGATTCCTACAAGGAAATGATGGAGCAATACGCCGCCGGCAGCAACCGCGAGGCTTGGCAAAACTTCACCATGGCCGGCTTCTATATTTTCAACAACATCACCATCGCATTTCAAAGTTTCGTCAGCGGCATCCTGTTCGGTTTGGGTACGGTGTATGTAACCGTGAGCAACGGCTGGATCATCGGCGGGGCGATGGGCTATATGGTGAAAGACCCGGCCGGGCCGGCCTTTTTCTCCTTCGTGGGCGCGCACGGCGCGTTCGAGCTCACCGGCATTGTACTGGCGGCGGCGGGCGGCCTGCGTTTGGGTTTGGCGCTGCTCAACCCGCAGGGCTTGTCGCGCCGCGATGCGCTGCGCATCCAGGGCAAACAGGCGGTGGGCTTGATGAACGGCGGCTTTCTGTTGCTGTTTATCGCTGCGTTTATTGAGGGCTTTTGGTCGCCGATTACCAGCATTCCGATGATGTTTAAATATATGGTTTCCGTGGTGATGTGGCTGTTGGTGTATGCCTATCTGCTGTATGCGGGAAGGAGGGCGGCATGAATATTTGGGAAACCCGCCTCAATTTCCGCCCGCGCAGCGGCTGGGAAGCGCTGGATTTGGGCGCGCGCCTGTTTCAGGAGCGGCCTTGGTTGTATATGGGCGTGTGGGCAAGCTTGTCGCTGCCGGTGTATGCCTTGGTGTTGCTGCTGTGCTGGCAGCGGCCGCAGTGGGCGGGGCTGCTGATTTGGTGGCTCAAGCCGCTGTTTGAGGCGCCGGTGTTGTGGCTGATGTCGCAGCAGGTGTTTGAGCCGCTGCCGCCATACCGGCAATGCGTGCGCGCGGCTTTGGGGCAGATGTGGCGGCCGCGCCTGATTGGCGATTTAACCTGGCGGCGCTTCAGCTTCCGCCGCAGTTTGGTGCTGCCGGTAACGCTGCTGGAGCGTTTGTCGGGCCAAAACCACCAGCGCCGCTGCAACGAGCTTTCGCGCCAGAGCGGCGGCGGGGCGGTGTGGCTCACCTTTTTCGGCATCCATCTGGAGATGATTCTGAGCCTCGGCCTGCTCAGCCTGTTGTTTTGGCTGTGGGTGGGCGATCCTGCGCAAAATATCGTGGGCAACCCCTTCAGCGGGATGCGTTCCACCCAGGCGCTGACGCAAATCGGCGCATTGATTGATGCCGGGGAAGGGCGCGTGTTTGAGTATCTCACAGACGTGCTGTATATGATTTTGCTGTGTTTCTGGGGGCCTTTGTATGTGGCTTGCGGCTTCATGCTGTATCTGAACGCGCGCACCCGCGCCGAGGGCTGGGACATCCGCTTGGCCGCCCGCAAAATCCAAGACCGCCTGCTGGGGCAGAGCAGCACGCTGTGGGCGCTGCTGCTGGCTGTGTTTATCGGCTTCGGTTTTTCAGGTAGCCTGCATGCCGAACCGCTGCCCAACCAAGGCCGTATCGAGCAGGTGCGCCAAGAGACCTTGGAAAAACCGCCGTTCCGGCAGCTGAAAACCGACACCGAATACTGCTGGCGCAGCTGCAACAAACAGCAGCAGAGCCGCCACCCCAACATACCGCTGCCCGATAACATCCCCACGCCGCCCCGCCCGTGGTTTAACGCGCTGATGTATGCCCTGATCGGCATCCTGCTCGGGCTGGTATTGTGGCTGCTATACCGCTGGTATCAGGCCAACGGCGGCTTCGGCCTGAACGAAGGCAAAGAAGTGCCGGAAACCCTGTTCGGCATGAAGATTACCCCCGAAAGCCTGCCGGGCGACGTGGCCGCCGCCGTGCTGGCCGAATACGAGCGCGACCCTCGCGCCGCCATGAGCCTGTTGTACCGCGGCAGCCTCTCGCAAATCAGCCGCCGCCACGGTCTGCCCCTGCGCAGCAGCGACACCGAAGGCCAAGTGCTCAAACGCGTGCGCCAGCGCCAGCCGCAGCTCCTGGATTATTGGCAGCCGCTCACCGATTCCTGGGTCGCCCTGGCCTATGCCCACCGCCTGCCCGAGCGCGAAACCGTACACCGCCTGTGCCGCGAATACCGCCGCGTGTTTGCCGAAAGCGGCGCGCCGGAATTTTCAGGTAGCCTTTCCCGGGCAGGGGAGGGCGCGGCATGAAAAACATGAAAGCCCTGCTCATCGGCCTGTTGGCGGTATTGCTCGTTGGCGGGCTGGTTGTGGCCGCCAACCTCGACAAACGGCAAACCCAAAGCTGGCAGACGCTCGACGCGCAGCAGCAAATCCGCGAAGGCCGGCTTTTCTCGCTCAAACAGCTGCTCGAGCGCGCTGGCACCGCCCGCGTGGAAAGCAAGCGCAGCCTGTACGGCCTCAACGGCATCAACGAATACGCCGACAAGCAGCTGATGATTGTGGCCGATCACCGCCTCGACAGCAGCGAAGACGCCGAACGGCTGCTCGGCTGGGTGGGGCGCGGCAACCACCTCGTGCTGCCCCTGCCCAGCTATGCCAGCGACAACCCGGCCGGCAGCAGCAGCGGCAGCGGCGGAGCAGACGACTTCCGCGCCACCATGCTGCGCCGCCTGCAAATCCACACCGCCAAAGCCACCGAAATCGACGACAAAAACCTGCCCAACTTGCCCAATCTGCCCGCCTGCGTGAAAACCGCCGAGCGCATCCGGCAAGCACAGCAGCAAATCGGCGAAGCCGAGCCGCTACAAGTGAGCGAACGCTGCAACGCCGCCCTCAGCAGCGTGAGGCTACCTGAAAAAGCCACGCTCAACATCCTCGGCAGCAGCTATTATCAAGACAATGCCGTGTGGGTGCCGCAGCCCAACGCCGCCGTGCTGTTTCAAGGCAAAAACGCCTACGGGGTGCAAATCATCCGCGTGGCCTACGGCGACGGCAGCGTGCTGCTCACCTTCGACGAAAGCTGGCTTACCAACCCCGGCCGCCCCGACTCCTGGGACAACAGCCTCGCCCTCTACGACCACGCCTACCTCGCCGCTTATCTGGCGCAGGGAAAAGAACGCGTTATCCTGGTGGACAAACTTTATCAAGCCGGCTACGGCAGCAGCACACCCATGCTGTGGAAAATGATCAAGGCCCAGCCCGTATTGTGGGCGCTGGCCTTCGCCGCCGCACTCGTGCTCTTGTGGCGCATCATCGTGCGCGTGGGCGTGGTGCAGCAGCTGCCGCCCGCCCCCGAACGCTACCTGAAACAGCACCTGTTCGCCCAAGGCCAGTTCCTCACCCGCCACCTGAGCCGCCGCGCCATCTTGAACGATATGCAGCGCCGCCTGCTCGAAGCCCTGCAACAGCGCCACCCCGCCTGGAAGCAGATGGGCAGCCGCAAGCAGCTCGAATTCCTCAGCGCCCAAACTAAGCTGCCGCCCTCCGTGGTCGAGCCCTGGCTCAAACCGCTGCCGGACAACATCAACTTGGTGCAGTGGCTGCAAATGCTCGCCTCGCATCAACGGATTATGCGCAAGATATACCGCTCGTGGTATTAGCCGGCGGCTGAAGGCTACCTGAAAAATATGCCCGCCAGGTTTTCAGGTAGCCTCAAGCCAGCCGCAGGCTACCTGAAACCCCACTCCGATTAATCAACAAACCCCCAACCCAAAGGATGATTCGATGACGGACATCAACTTCCCCCAGCCCGGCCAGCACACCGCCAACCCCGCCATGCAGCAGGGCGTGCGCGCCATCCAGGTGCTGCGCGCGCGGCTCAACGAAGTGCTCATCGGCCAGCAGCAGGTGGTGGACGAAGTGCTCACCGTATTCCTCGCCGGCGGCCATGTGCTGCTCGAAGGCGTGCCCGGCACAGGCAAAACCCTGCTCGTGCGCTCTCTGGCGCAAACCTTTGCCGGCGAGTTCCACCGCATCCAGTTCACGCCCGACTTGATGCCCTCCGACGTTACCGGCCACTACCGCTACGATGCGCACAACAGCCGCTTCGAGCTGCGTCAAGGCCCGGTGTTCACCCACCTCCTGCTCGCCGACGAAATCAACCGCGCCCCGGCCAAAACCCAATCCGCCCTGCTCGAAGTGATGCAGGAGCGCAGCGTAACGCTCGACGGCCACACCCACCACCTGCCCAGCCCCTTCATGGTATTGGCCACGCAAAACCCAATCGAGCAGGAAGGCACCTATCCGCTGCCCGAAGCCCAGCTCGACCGCTTTATGTTCAAGGTGATGATTGGCTATCCCGCCCCCGCCGACGAAGCGCGCATGGTGAGCGCCGTCATCAACAGCAACAACAACGACTTGCTCAGCAGCAGCCAGCCTGCCCATGTGTTTCAGCCGCAGCAGATCGAGCAGCTGAAGAAACTGGTGGCGCAGGTGGGCGTCGATCCGCAGATTATCGACTACACCGTGCGCCTGGTGGCCGCCACCCGCGATTGGCCGGCACTTTCCGTGGGCGCCGGGCCGCGTGCCGGCATCGCGCTCATCAGCTGCGCCCGCGCCTACGCGCTCCTGGCCGGCCGCGATTTCGTTACCCCCGACGACATCAAAGCCATCTGGCTGCCCGCCATGCGCCACCGCGTGCGCCTCTCCACCCAGATGGAGATGGAAGGCGTGCAGGTGGAGCAGGTGCTGAATGAACTGGCCGCTTCCGTGCCCGCGCCGCGCTTGTAAGGCCTGCCCATGAGACCGTCCAGACTGCTGGTGCTGCTGTTTGCCGCCCTGCTTGCCGTGTGCATAGCCGGCTGGCTGGCTGGCTACCTGAACGCAAACGTTGGCAACATCATCCAATATGTTGCCGGCGGCATCGCGCTGCTGCTTGCGCTTGCCGCGCTGGCGGACGCCCGCTGGCAGCGCCATCCGCCCGCGCCGAAATGGGAGCGCAACCTGCCGCACCAGTTTATCCAAGGCCGGCCGCACAGTGTGGAACTCACGCTCACCCCGCCCGCCCAAGGCCGCTGGCGGCAGGCGCAAACCCTGCTGGTGGCCGACCTCTTCCCACCCAACTGGCACACCAACACGCCGCACCTGCTCATCGACACGCAGCCCGGCCGCCTCTCCACCATCCGCTATCAAGTCACCCCCCGCCTGCGCGGCCGCGCCCGATTCGCCGGCATCGAATACTGGCTCGCCAGCCCGCTCGGCCTGTGGCAGCGGCGGCACCAGCAGGAGCTGGCCGACAAAGTGGACGTATTGCCCGATTTCAGCCGCATCCTCGGCGCCGATCTCATCGGCCTGCAACGCTGGCTTAACCTAGTGGGCGTGAAAAAACTGCCGCGCCTCGGCCTAGGGCAGGATTTCCACCAATTGCGCGACTACCAAGACGGCGACGACATCCGCAACATCGATTGGAAAGCCACCTCCCGCATGAGCCGCCCCATCGTGCGCACCTATCAAGACGAGCAAGACCAGCAGCTCATCTTCCTGCTCGACTGCGGCCGCAACATGCGCCTGCAAATGGAAGGCAAAAGCCACTTCGACCACGCCCTGCAAGCCATGCTGCTGCTTTCCTACACCGCACTCAAACACGGCGACGCCATCGGCATGCTCACCTTCGCCCATCCCGAAGCCCGCTTCGTGCCGCCGCACAAAGGCATGGAGCAGCTTGGCCGCCTCGTGCAGGGCGTGTTCGACATCGAGCCCTCGCAACAGGCCGCCGACTTTGAAAGCGCCGTCAACCTCTTGCTGCAAAAGCAGAAGCGCCGCGCCCTCGTCGTCGTGCTCTCCCACCTGAACCACGAAGACAGCCGCCACCTGCTGCAATACATCCAGCGCCTGCGCAAACACCACATGGTTCTGTTCGGCGGCCTGCGCCCCCTCGCCCCTGAAGAAGTGCGCCAACAGCCCGTGCGCAAAGAAGAAGACGCCCAAGCCTACCTCGGCGCCCTGCAATACGAAAGCCACGTGGCAGAAGCCATCCGCCACTTCGACGCCGCCCGCATCCACGCCATCAACGTGCTGCCCAACCAACTGAGCACCGAGCTCATCAACCGCTACCTCCAGCTCAAACGCCGCCAGGCCTGGTAGGGCAGGGCTGCCTGAAACCAGACAAGCGCAGCAAAGGCTACCTGAAAAATCGGCAAACTTTTCAGGTAGCCTTATGTAGCCTAAAAACATCAAACAGTATGTTTACTATTCATGTGCAGTGCTGTGCCGCCCCTGCTGGCGCAGCCGAACGGAGCGCGGTTTTTCGGGAAACAAGGGCTTGCATGTTCGAAGCGGCGAAGCCGCAAGTTGCGAGCTCGCCCGAAAAACCGTGCGGAGTGAGGGAAGTTTGCGCAGCAAACCTGTGCCCGCAGTCGCCTTTCTTTGCTTCCTTTCTTTGGCGAAGCAAAGAAAGGAAGTGCCCGCGCCGGCATGAGGCGCAAGAGTGAACAAAGCGCATCATAATGATGAAGTTGCCTGAAATTTGTTATTTGCCAGAAAATCCACCTCCTCTCCCGCGATAGAGGATTAGAAAGAGAGTCGGCAAACCAAAACTTTGCTTCCGCTCAAAGGCTACCTGAAAGCACAAGCCTCAACGCAGTTAAAACGAAGTTTCCGCAGGAAGCTGAGTTTCTGCGAAGCTAAAACCGCCAAGCGCCCAAACCCAAAATTTTCAGGTAGCCTCAAACAGAAAGAAGCCGCCGAGCTCGTGGAAAACACCCGCCGCCAAATCGCCGACCTCGTGCACGGCCGAGACAACTGCCTGCTCGTTATCATCGGCCCCTGTTCCATCCACGATCCCAAAGCCGCCCTCGAATACGCCCGCCGCCTGCTCCCCCTTCGCAAAAAATACGAACGCGAGCTGCTCATCGTGATGCGCGTTTATTTCGAAAAACCCCGCACCACAGTCGGCTGGAAAGGCCTCATCAACGACCCCCACCTCGACGGCACCTTCGACATCAATTTCGGCCTGCGCCAAGCCCGCCGCCTGCTGCTCGACCTCAACAACCTCGGCATGCCCGCCTCAACCGAATTCCTCGACATGATCACGCCGCAATATTATGCCGACCTCATCTCCTGGGGCGCCATCGGCGCGCGCACCACCGAAAGCCAAGTGCACCGCGAGCTCGCCAGCGGCCTCTCCAGCCCCGTCGGCTTCAAAAACGGTACCGACGGCAACCTCAAAATCGCCATCGATGCCATCGGCGCCGCCTCCCACCCGCACCACTTCCTCTCCGTTACCAAAGCCGGCCACTCCGCCATCGTCCACACCGCCGGCAACCCCGACTGCCACGTTATCCTGCGCGGCGGCAAAGAGCCCAACTACAGCAGCGAACACGTGAAAACCGCCGTCGCGCAGCTCGCCAAAGCCGGCGTTACGCCCAAACTGATGGTTGATTTCAGTCACGCCAACAGCCGCAAAGACTATACCCGCCAAATGGAAGTGGCCCGAGACGTGGCCGCCCAGCTCCAAAACGGCGAGCAAAACATCATGGGCATCATGGTGGAAAGCCACCTCGTGGAAGGCCGCCAAGACAAACCCGAAACCTACGGCCAAAGCATCACCGACGCCTGCATCGGCTGGGACACCACCGAAGAGCTGCTCGCCCTGATGGCCGAAGCCAACCGTGGTAGGGTGTGAACGAGGCTACCTGAAAAGCGAAGTTAAAAACGATAATATTTACAAATTCCCGCAAACTGTTAAAATCCACGCTCCCTCAACAACGTCTATTTAACAGCAGGGCAAAACAAAAATCAGGCAAACGATCCGGCTTTCCCGCCGCCGTTTGCCTCATTTTCATACACCGCCCGATGGAGAACACTCATGCAAGATTTCCGTGGAAACCCAAACGAAGACTTCCGCCAAGCCTACGCAGCCACCGCATTGGAACACGATGCCGATGAAATGGAAGTGGAGCTCGCTTCCCCTTGGCAACGGATAGGCGCCAGAATTGTGGATGTTTTACCCTTTGTCTGCATCCTTGTATTGGCTAGCATTTTGTTGCCGTTGCTGGCAGCGTCCGGGGTGGGCAAAGGGGGAGTGATAGCTTTGGCCGTCATTGCTATCGGGGCCTTCTTCGGCCTGTTGATTTACAACTTGGTCATCATGATGCGCGACGGCCAAAGCATCGGCAAAAAACTCGTGGGCATCCGAGTGATCACCGAAGACGGCGACAATCCCGGCTTCGTAAAATACGTGCTCGTACGCGAATTTGCCTACAATATGATTTTCACCATCATCGGCCTATTCAGCGAAAACTTGGGCAATCTATTAACACTCGTTGCCACCATCGTCTGCATCGTCATGCTCTTCATGGAAAGCCGCAACCGCCAAACCCTGCAAGACTTGCTGGCCAAAACCCTGGTCATCAAAAACTAAGCCGCGTCAGCCAAGCCAAAGGCTGAAAGGCTACCTGAAAACCCCGGCTTTATCGCGGACGGATTTTCAGGTAGTCTCAATCATATTTTCGATTCGCAGAAACTCAGCCTTGCTTCGCAAGACATCGGTCCACTTCGTTGAAGCTTGCGCTTTTAGGTAGCCTTTAGCCAAACCGCAGGGCAGGGCGGCCATAGCCCGCCGCGCAAGTTAAGTTCACCCGCTATAAATTGTCATTTCCCCGCCCCGGCAGTATCATTGCCCACTTTCCCCACCGCCATCCCGCCAAAGAAAACCATGAGCGCCGAACTGATTCAAGACTACCTGCAAACCCAAGGCCTGAAACTGCCGCTCGAAGCCGTGCAAATCGCTATGCTCACCGCCGGCAGCGTGATGGCCGGGGGCAGGGCGGAAATCGAGCCCGAAATCTTGTGGTATCGCGACACAGAAGCCGCCCTGGCCGACCATCTGCCGCGTACCGAAGCGCGCCACGCCCTACTGCGCCAAATCTTTATGGCGCTCGATTCCGCTTATAGCGCCAGCCCCTGCCGCAGTGCCGCCGTGTATCTGCTGCCCGCGCCCGGCAAACTCGTCCAGCTCACCGCCCAAGGCGAGCCGCTGGAAAAGCTGCTTCCCGCAGAGCAGGATTTGGAAGCCGTGCAGATTGCCCACCTGGCCGCCCGCAGCGCCCAAACCGGCTGGCTCAACCAGATCCACAACGTTGCCCAATGGCTGCAAAACGGCGATCTCGCCGGCAGCCGCCACCGCCCCGGCAGCCAGCTTGCCGTGCCCGTGTGCGCGCCAAACGGCCGCGTGCTCGGCGTGGTATATTTGGAGCACGGGCAAACCGATGCCTTCGACGAATCCGCCCAAAGCCGTTGGATCGGCCTCGCCCTTGCTTTGGCCGAACCGCTGGCCGCCCTGTTGCAAGAAGAGAGCGAAACCAGCTAAAGGCTACCTAAAAGCGCAAGCTTCAACGAAGTGAACCGATGTCTTGCAAAGCAAGGCTGCGTTTCTGCGAAGCCAAAGCGCAAGCTTCCACAAAATGAAAACCATCCCCACAAACCACCGCACACACCAAGCCAAACCATGACCCCGCTCAAATACATTGCCTCCTGCCGCCTGCCCACCGAATATGGCGTTTTCACCATGCACGGTTTCGAGCAGCCCAACGGCCAAGAACACACCGCCCTGAGTATGGGCGACATCGCCAACGGCGAGCCCGTGCTCTCCCGCATCCACTCCGAATGCCTCACTGGCGACGCCCTGTTTTCGCAAAAATGCGACTGCGGCCCCCAGCTGCAAGCCGCCATGCAGGCCGTGCAGCGCGAAGGCCGCGGGCTGATTGTTTATCTGCGCCAGGAAGGGCGCGGCATCGGCCTCATCAACAAAATCCGCGCCTACGCCCTGCAAGACCAAGGCCTCGACACCGTAGAAGCCAACCTCGCCCTCGGCCTGCCCATCGACGCCCGCGACTTCACCCTCGCCCAAGCCATCTACCAGCACCTCGGCGTAGAGTCCATCCGCCTGCTCACCAACAACCCTAATAAAATCAGCATCATGGAGCAAAGCGGCATCCATATCGTCGAACGCGTCCCCCTACAAGTCGGCCGCAACCGCGAAAACACAGGCTACCTGAAAACCAAAGCCGCCAAACTCGGCCACCTCATCGACAACTGATTTTCAGGCAGCCCATCCGCACGCAGGGCAGGGCGCATGCTCCGCCGCTTGGCCGCCATCATTTTTCAGGTAGCCTCCCGCCCGCGCCCAAAGGCTACCTGAAAAATAGCAGCCACTGAAAAATCATCCGCTTATTAAAGAGAGCAGGGCAGCACAAACGCCACGCTTCTCACAGCCCAACCCCATATCACCCACCCAAAGGCACCCAAATGACCCCATTCCGCATCGGCCAAGGCTACGACGTCCACCAGCTCGTCCCCGGCCGCCCCCTCATCCTCGGCGGCGTAACCATCCCCTTCGAAAAAGGCCTGCTCGGCCATTCCGACGCAGACGCCCTGCTGCACGCCGTCACCGACGCCCTGCTCGGCGCCGCCGCCCTCGGCGACATCGGCACCCATTTCCCCGACACCGCCGCCGAACACAAAGACGCAGACAGCCGCGCCCTCCTGCGCCAAGCCTATGCCGCCGTACAAGCCCAAGGCTGGCGCGCCGTAAACATCGACAGCACCATCATCGCCCAGCAGCCCAAACTGCGCCCCTATATCGACGCTATGCGCGCCAACCTCGCCACCGACCTCGGGCTACCTGAAAACCACATCAACATCAAAGCCAAAACCAACGAAAAACTCGGCTACCTCGGCCGCATGGAAGGCATCGAAGCCCAAGCCGTCGTATTGCTGGAAAAGGCTACCTGAAACCCAAACTGGTAGTCATTCCGTCCGGTTTTCAGGTAGCCGCATCACTCAAAGAAGCAAGTGATCATGAAATTTACCAACCTCCACCAAAATTTCATCCTCCTCTCCCCGCTCGCCATCAGGCAACATTTCGACAATCACGCCTTTTGGCCCGCCTTCATTGCCGAGCTCACCCCCTTCACCAGTAAAATCAAAGGCACACCCCGCATCGCCGCCAGCCAGTTCGACAATGGGCAAGAGCTCAAACTTGGCCGTTTATCATGGCGCGAAGAAAGCCTGCAAAAACTTGCCAACCACTACTACTGCAGCGCCAAGCCGGATACATTCTATTTCAGCTTCCTGCAAGCCTTTTTCCCCAGCCCCGTTACCTGCACAAAGCAAAACATGACACCTGGGATCAGCCTGATATGGCAACATAACTATGGCCGCCCTCACAGCGGCCTGCTGCTCAGCTTCCGTCAAGATTATTTCAACGAAATAGGCGTAACCGCCGTGCAAGTATCGCTTAGCCGCCTCAGCATACTGCTGCAAGCTGATTTACGCCTGCAAAAACAAACACAATATGCCTACCCAAGCGAGGCAGGCTTTCCTGGCGCATGGCAAGGCTGTATCATGGATTTACTTCCCGCCGATGCCGCAGAACTCACCGAAAGCGGCTGGAAGATCAACGAAGCCTTTGCCGATTGGGCAAAGTTTTGAATCACATCCATCCCAGTAAAAGGGCAGGGCGCCTGCTTACCTAAATCCCCGCCCCATAGTAGAATAAGGTTACCTGAAACCCAACAACCCGCCCGATTCCAGCCCAAGGAGAAACCCATGTCCGCCCAAGACCAACTCAAACGCATCGCCGCCGAAAAAGCCCTCGAATTCGTGCCCGAAAACGCCTACATCGGCATCGGCACCGGCAGCACCGTAAACTTCTTCATCGAAGCCCTGGCCGAGAGCGGCATCCGCATCAAAGGCGCCGTCTCCACCTCCAAAACCACCAGCAACCTATTGAAACAATACGGCATCCCGGAAGTTGCGCTCAACGAAGTAGACGAATTGCCCGTGTATATCGACGGCGCCGACGAAGTCAACCACAGCCTGCAAATGATCAAAGGCGGCGGCGGTGCGCTTTTGGCCGAAAAAATCGTTGCCAGCGCCGCCGACAAATTCGTCTGCATCGTAGATGAAAGCAAATACGTATCCCGCCTCGGCAAATTCCCCCTGCCCGTGGAAATCATCCCCGCCGCCCGCTCCCTCGTATCGCGCAAACTGCTCAAATTCGGCGGCACTCCCCAGCTGCGTATCGGTTTCACCACCGACAGCAACCACAAAATCGTCGATGTGCACGACATGCCCATCAACGAGCCGCTCAAACTCGAAGATGAAATCAACCGCATCCCCGGCGTGGTGGAAAACGGCCTCTTCGCCAGTCAGCCAGCCCACGTGCTGATCATCGGCCGCCCAAACGGCGCCGAAGTGATCAAAATCGGCGGCTGATTGCCCGGCATATCCCGCCAAACAGCAGGCTACCTGAAACCGGGGCAGGGCGGCGCACCACCCGTTGCCGCCCGCTTCCGAGCAAGAAAATAGGCATAGGGTAGGGCGCATGCCCATACCGCTATGCCGCTTCTATTCCGCAAAACCGTTTTTCAGGTAGCCTCAAGCAGCCAAAAGGCTGAAGGCTTGGCAAAATATCATTCATTCGGTTATAAAGGATTTCGCCAAGGCATCAGGCTACCTGAAAACGATGTTTCCGAAGGAAACAGAGTTTCTGCGAAGCTAAAACCCCAAGCCCGAACGCATCACCCAACGCATCAACAGAAAGCCCACATGAACAAACTGCAAGACCGAGTCATCCTCATCACCGGCGCCTCCCAAGGCATCGGCGCCGAAGCCGCCCGCGCCTGCGCCGAAGCCGGCGCCACCGTCGTATTGGTGGCCAGGCATCAGAAAAAACTAGAAAAAATCTACGATTCCATCGTTTCCGCCGGCTGCCCCGAGCCCTTTGCCGTCGTGTTCGACCTGCTCGCCGCCGAAGAAAAAGAATACGAACGCCTCGCCCAAGCCGTGGCCGAAGCCACCGGCGGCCGCCTCAACGGCATCATCCACAGCGCCGCCTATTTCTACGCCTTATCCCCGCTCGAATTCCAAACCGTGGCCGAATGGGTAAACCAATACCGCATCAACACCGTCGCCCCCATGGCGCTCACCCGCGCCTGCCTGCCCCTGCTGCAAGCCGCGCCCGACGCCTCCGTCGCCTTCATCGGCGAAAGCCACGGTGAAACCCCGCAAGCCTACTGGGGCGGCTTCGGCGCTTCCAAAGCCGCCTTAAACTACCTCTGCAAAGTTGCCGCCGACGAATGGGCGCGTTTCCCCAACCTGCGCGCCAACGTGCTCGTGCCCGGCGCCGTCAACTCCCCCCAGCGCATGAAAACCCACCCCGGCGAATCCCGCAGCGCCCGCCGCGAACCCAGCGAGCTCGCCCCCGATTTCGTGTATTGGATGAGCGAAGACAGCAAAGGCCGCAGCGGCGAGATTGTGTATCTCTAAGCACACCTGCCGATAATCAGCGCAAAAATTTTCAGGTAGCCTCAAGCGCACGAGGCTACCTGAAAATTTTTGTTTCCCGAAAGCTTGGTAACTGTTTGATGATCCAGCGGCAAGTTTCATATCCGCCGTTTGCTTGGTTTGATGAACAAACACCATTGCATCTGAGAATCGCAAACTTGCCAGCCAATATCTCCTCAAAGGCTACCTGAAAAATATCCATGCCATCTTCAAAGCCATCCCGCCCAGCAACCATACAGCAAAAATCCCACAAACCTTGCCAACTTTTCAGCCTGATATAAAAATACACCTTTACTAATATAAAACGAATGATACAAAAGTTCGCATAATGTATATTATGTGAAATTATGTGTTAGATGTTCGTAAACAGAAAAGCCGTCAAACTAGTTTCCTGGTTTGACGGCTTTGCTTTGTGTGGATTCAGCAGCGGTTAAGATGCCGCTGTCCTGCTTACGGCCGGATTATTCCAGGCCGAGTTTTTCCAGCGCGAAATCGATATCTTTGTCACCGCGGCCGGAGAGATTGACCAGCAGGCGTTTGCTACTGTCGAGCTCGGAGGCGCGGCGCAAGGCGTAAGCCACGGCGTGGGCGGATTCGAGCGCGGGGATGATGCCTTCTTCGCGCGACAAGGTGAGGAAGGCGGCGAGGCATTCGGCGTCGGTGGCGGTTTCGTAGCGGCCGCGGCCAATGTCTTTCAGGTGGCAGTGCTGTGGGCCGACGCCGGGGTAATCGAGCCCAGAGGCGATGGAATGCACGGCGGCGGGCGTGCCATCTTCGTTTTGCAGGTAGTAGCAGTTGAAGCCTTGGATGTTGCCGAATTGGCCTTTGCTCATGGTGGCGGCGTGGCGGCCGGGCTTGTCGAGGCCTTCGCCGGCGGGCTCGACGCCGACCAGGGCAACTTGTTTATCGTCAATGAAGGCGTTGAACAGGCCGATGGCGTTGGAGCCGCCGCCCACGCAGGCGATGACTTCGTCGGGCAAACCGCCCTGCTCCCGCTGGAATTGTTCGCGCGCTTCGTGGCCGACGATGCTTTGGAAATAGGCCACCATTTCGGGATACGGCGCGGGGCCGACCACGGAACCGATGGCAAACATGCTGCTGTCGATTTGCTCGAGATAGGCGGCAAACGCGCTGTCTACGGCTTCTTTGAGCGTGCCGGCACCGGCGGATACGGGCACGAGCTTGGCGCCGAGGATTTTCATGCGCGATACGTTGGGATGCTCTTTGGCGATATCGACCACGCCCATGTGGATTTCGCATTCGAGGCCGAGCAAAGCGGCGGCGGTGGCGAGGGCGACGCCGTGCTGGCCGGCGCCGGTTTCGGCGATGACTTTTTGCTTGCCGAGCTTTTTGGCCAGCAGGACTTCGCCGATGCAGTGGTTGATTTTGTGGGCGCCGGTGTGGTTGAGGTCTTCGCGTTTGAGGAAAATTTGGGCGCCGCGCCGGGAGAGGGTGCGGGCGTGGTAGATGGGGCTGGGGCGGCCGACGTAGGTGGCTTGCAGGCGTTTCATTTCGTTGATGAAATCGGCATCGCGGATGATGCTGTGGAAGCCGGCTTCGAGCTCGGCGAGGGCTTGCGCGAGGGCGGGATGGCCGATGCGGCCGCCGTGTTGGCCGAAGTTGCCTTGGGTGTCGGGGAGGACGAGGGGGTTGAGGTGTTCTTGGGGCATGGTTTTCTCCTTGTGGGGATGGACTGGATGAGAATGAAGCGATTTTCAGGTAGCCTTTTATTTCAGGTAGCCTGATGGTGTGCTACTTGCTTTTTCAGGTAGCCTTTTGTGCGGCTTGAGGCTACCTGAAAAATAATTCGGGAACACGGAAGTGTTTTCAGCCAATCTTTTCAACGCCTTCGGCACGGGTGAGCAGCATGGCGTCGCCGTAGCTGAAGAAGCGGTATTGCTGCCCGATGGCGTGGCGGTAGGCGGCGCGGATGTGTTCGACGCCGGAAAAGGCGCTCACGAGCATCAGCAGGGTGGATTTGGGCAGGTGGAAGTTGGTAATCAGGCCGTCGGCTACCTGAAAACGGTAGCCGGGGGTGATGAAGATGTCGGTGTCGCCGGCGCCGGCTTGCAAGCGGCCGCTTTGGGCGGCGGCTTCGAGGCTGCGCATGGAGGTGGTGCCGACTGCCCACACGCGTTTGCCGCTCGCTTTGGTTTCTGCTATGGCTTCAACGGTTTGGGTGGGGATGTTGTACCATTCTTTGTGCATTTTGTGTTCGGCAATTTTTTCGCTGCGCACGGGCTGGAAGGTGCCGGCACCCACGTGGAGGGTAACTTCGGCGTGGCGGATGCCTTTTTCTTGCAAGGCGGCGAGCAGCTCGGGGGTGAAGTGCAGGCCGGCGGTGGGGGCGGCTACGGCGCCTTGGTGTTTGGCGTAGATGGTTTGGTAGCGTTCGTCGTCGGCGGCGTTGGCGGCGCGTTCGATGTAGGGCGGCAGGGGCAGGCGACCGGTTTGCTCGAGGATTTGGTACACATTGAGGCTACCTGAAAATTGCAGGCGGAAGAGTTCGCCGGCGCGCTCCTGCATTTGGGCTTGGATGCCGCCGTCAAACTGCAAAATGCTGCCGGGCTTGGGGGATTTGGAAGAGCGGATGTGCGCCAGGGCGGTGTGCTCGCCTTCCACGCGCTCAATCAGGGCTTCGATGCGGCCGCCGCTGGCTTTGTGCCCGAAAAGGCGGGCTTTCATGACTTTGGTGTTGTTGAACACGAGCAGGTCGCCTGCTTCGAGCAGGCCGGGCAGCTCGCCAAACTGCCTGTCTTGCAGGGGGCGGCCGGGGCGGGCGTCGAGCAGGCGGCTGCTGCCGCGCGTGGCGGGGGGCTGCTGGGCGATGAGGTGTTCGGGCAGGTGGAAATCGAAATCGGCAAGCTGCATGGTGCGCTCGGGCTGGGGGAAAAGGCGGCATTATATAACCATTCGGCGGGCTGTATCCCGATTTGGCTGAGGCTACCTGAAAATTTTGGGGTGGTGATTTTCAGGTAGCCTTAGTTATAGTGGATAAAATTTAAATCAGGACAAGGCGACGAAGCCGCAGACAGTACAGGTAGTACGGCAAGGCGAGGCAACGCAGTCCTGGTTTAAATTTCATCCACTATATTGCGCCGCCCTGCCCTGCCCGTTTTGCCCGCCTGTTCTGCAAAAATCGGCTAAAACCCTTGCCAGACGGGCTTAAAGCGGCTACCTTTCGGCTGGTTTGGATTCCTCCGCGCGGCTCAATGATGATTACACGGCTCTACTCCGGCAAATTCTGGCTGAAAACCCTGTTTTTCGGCCTGCTTGTGCCGTTGTTGGTGTGTTTGGGCGCGCATTTCGGGCTGCGGCACCTGTTTAGCGAGGCACATATCCGCCAAGCCGCCGATGCTGCGCTCTCGGGCAGCGGGCGCCAATTCGTGTTTCACGGCGGGCAAATCGAGCGCGGCTGGTTTCCCTACCCCCATGTGGTGCTGCACCAAGTGGGCCTCACCCGCCCGCAAAACCAAGGGCCGGCGCTGAATGCCGAATCGATGCAGATTTCGTTTGGCTGGTCGGCATTATGGGGCAGCACCGACATCCACAGCCTGAGCCTGAACGGCGCCACCGTATATATCCAGCAGCTGGAAAACGGGCGCTGGGAAGTGGCCGGCTTCACCGCTGACAGCTCAGGCAACCACGCCCTGCCCCAGCGCATCGAGCTCGACAACAGCAGCCTGCGCATCCAGTACGGCGAGCAAAAACAATCCCTGCGCCAGGTATCCGGCTTTATCGACCGCGGTAGCGGCAGCTTCGACCTCACAGCCAGCCTCTTCACCCCCCAAGAATACCGCCTGCAAGCCGCCGGCAGCTACGACGGCAGCCATATCGAGCAGCTCCAAGCCAGCCTCGCCGGCTACCTGCCCGGCGGCCAGCCCTTCACCGCCTCCTGGCAAGGCAACGCCGACTACACCGCCGAACAAAGCCGCCTCAACACCCAAGAAGGCCGGCTCAGCATGCAGATTCCCGGCTGGGCGCTCAGCTTCACCGGCAACACCCGCAACTGGCAGATTTCCCCCGCCGGCATCGTCCTGCCCGAAACCCACATCGTCTTCACCAGCGAGCCCGAATCCGGCCAAGACAGCGCCGCCCCGCTCCACTCCGGCAGCGGCAGCATCAACAAAGCCGCCTACCATTACCCCAGCCGCACCCTCGAAATCGGCGGTTTCCAAATCAACGGCACCTTCGAGCAAAGCGGCGCCAGCAGCAGCTACAGCGCCAACGGCCAATTCCAAACCCTGCCCGATGGCGGCTTCCAAGCCGACAACCTCTTCCTCAACACCCGCCACACCGCCACCCCCCGCAGCATGCCCTCCTGGGTAGGCCAATGGCGCGGCAGCATCGCCGGCAAAGCAGACGGCTGGCAGGCACAGCTGCAAGGCAGCCTCGACAACAACGAAGGCTACCTGAAAATCTCCGGCCGCCCCGGCGAAGAGAACTACACCATCGACGCCGAAGCTCGCCTGGCCAAACTCTCCCTCAACGGCTACCTCCCCGACAGCGGCAACCCCGAAGACACCGCCGAGCCCCTCTGGCTCAAATACTGGCCGCAAGCCCTGCGCCGCCGCCAAATCCGGCTCACCCTCGACGTCGGCACCCTCGAAAGCGCCGGCCTGCAAATCCAAAACTTCCACTCTGCCCTACAGCTCGACGCCCAACAACTGCGCGCCGAATCCATCCGCATGCAGCTCTACGAGGGCCAAGCCACCGGCAGCGCCACCCTCCATTCCGGCAGCCGCCCCAAATGGGAAGCCGCCCTCCACTTCAGCAACATCCAAATCAAACCCCTGCTGCAAGACGCCTTCCGCTTCAACCACCTCAGCGGCCGCGGCAACGCCACCTTCCAAATCGGCGCCGAAGGTCTCAACCGCAGCGAATGGCACACCACCCTCGCCGGCCAAGGCCAAATCATGCTCGACAACGGCGCCTGGCAGGGCATCAACCTTGGCAAACTCCTCAACCAGCCCGCCAACCTCCCCGCCCAAAGCCTCATCCGCTACAACGCCGAAAGCAGCACCCCCTTCCGCCACTTCAACATCGAAGCCAGCGTAGAAAACAGCATCGGCACCACCCCCCGCCTCAGCCTCAGCAGCGACAGCCTCAACCTCAGCGGCCAAGGCAACTTCGACATCCGCAACAACACCCTCAACTACGCCATCCTCGCCAGTGCCGGCCACGGCCTGTGGCTGCCCCTCAAAATCAACGGCAGCATCAGCCGCCCCAGCTTCGCCCTCGACTACCAACGCATCACCGGCAACCTGCAAACCCCCGAGCAAAAACAGCGCGCCCTGCAAGACGTGCTGCAACAGCAGTGGCAATGGATACAAAAACTCCCCGAAAACACCCAACCATGACCCCAGCCCTCATCTGGCAAAGCATCCCCGCCGAGCAGGAACTTGCCGCCGCCCTCCTTCGCTATCCCCAAGCTGCCTGCATTTTTCTCAGCGACGATTTTTCAGGTAGCCTCCAGCAGCCCGGAAAAGGCTACCTGAAAACCTGCGCCGCCCCCGCCGCCAACTTCATCCCCGCCCACACCAATCCGCTGCAACGCGACCTCTACCTGCTGCCCGCCTCCGCCGCCGAAACCTTGCAACAATACGGCTTCGGCACACTGCTCTGGCAAAACCGCCCGCCCGCGCCACAGCAACCGTGCCAAAATAAACCCTGGCAAATCGCCCCGCCGCCCCTGCCGATCGAGCGCGTGCTGATTATCGGCGGCGGCATCGCCGGAGCCACCACCGCCCACGCCCTCGCCCGCCGCGGCATCGAAAGCCTGATCCTCGAACAAGAAGCGCAGCCCGCCCGCGCCGGCTCCGGCAACCGCCAAGGCCTGCTCTACGCCAAAATCTCCGCCCACCCCACCCTGCAAACCCGCCTCCTGCTCGGCAGCTACGGCTACAGCCGCCGCCTGCTCGAACACGTCCTGCCCGCCAGCCCAGATTGGCAGCCCTGCGGCGTATTGCACCTCAACCACAACGAAGGCGAAACCCGCCGCAACCGCCAGCTGGCCGCAAAAAGCGCCAACCGCCATCTGTATCACGCCGTGAGCGCCGCAGAAGCCGCCGCCCTGGCCGGCATCCCGCTGGCCGGGCAAGACGGCCTGTTTTGGCCGCAAGGCGCGTGGCTCAACCCGCCCGCCTTCGCCGCCGCCCTGCTCGAATCTCCCCGCATCCGCCTGCTCACCCGACACCGCCTCACCGGTCTGCAACGCCACGGTAAGGAATGGCGGCTGGCCGTCAACACCCCGCAAGGCGAGCAAATTTTTTCAGGTAGCCACATCATCTTCTGCTGCGGTGCCGAGCAATTGGCCGATATTTTGCCCGAAGCCCTGCCGCTGCAATTTATCCGCGGCCAAACCAGCCTGGCCGGCGCCTCGCCCTTCAGCCGACGCCTGCGCTGCGCCCTGAGCGCCGACGGCTACATCTCGCCCGAATACCTCGGCCAACACTGCTTCGGCGCCAGCTTCGTGCCCAACAGCCGCAGCAGCGCCATCGTTTCCGCCGAAGATGATGCCAACCACGCCAAACTCGCCCGCCTCTCGCCCGAGCTGGCCGCCGCCCTGCCTAACTACCAAGCCGGCCACGCCGCCGTGCGCGCCGACTGCTACGACCACCTGCCCGCCGTGGGCGCACTGGGCGACTGGGCGGCCATGCGCCTGCAATACGCCAAGCTCGCGCACGACAAAAACTACCCCCTGCCCGAGCAGCCCTGCCCCCATCTGCCCGGCCTGTTTGCCAACAGCGGCCACGGCAGCCGCGGCCTGGCCACCGCCCCGCTGTGCGGCGAGCTGGTGGCGGCGCAAATGCTCGGCCAGCCGCTGCCCGCCGAGCCGAAAGTGGCCGCCGCGCTTGCGCCCAACCGCCTGCTCATCCGCCAAATCATCCATCATCAAACCGCTTTGTAATCAAACTTATGCCGCACAACCAACAAAATTTCTTCGCCCAGCCGCACCCGCTGCTGGAGCAGCTCCGCGCCCGTTCCGGCAGCAGCGAAATGCAGGCCGGCAATTCGGTGGTGCTGCTGAAAGACAGCGGCGAAAACTTCCCCGCCTGGCTGGAAGCGATTGAGGCGTCGGAAGAATATGTGCTGATTGAAATGTATATTTTTGCCGCCGACGGTTTCGGCCGCCGCCTGCGCGATTTGCTGATAGAAAAATGCCGGCAGGGCGTGCGCGTGGTGTTGGTGTACGACTGGCTGGGCAGCCTGTGGCCGGTGTTACGCTGCTTTTTTGCGCCGCTCAAGCAGGCGGGTGCAGACGTGGTGGCCTACAACCCGCTCGGTTTCGCCAGCGGCTTCGGCCTGTTTTCGCGCGATCACCGCAAATCGATTGTGATCGACGGGCACACGGCTTTCGTGGGCGGGCTGTGCGTGTCGTCGGCGTGGGAGGGCAACCCGGCCGAGGGCGTGGCGCCGTGGCGCGACACGGGCTTGAAGCTGCAAGGGCCGGCGGTGGGCGAAGTGATTCAGGCTTTGTCCGACACCTTGCGCTCGCAGGGCAGAAGGCTACCTGAAAATATCCGCCGCCGCGGCCGCGAGCATGCCGGCACGGTGCGCGCGGGCGTGATTGCCACCACGCCGAGCAACAATAACATGATGCGGCTGGATTTAAACGCGCTGGCGCTGGCCAACCGCAACCTGTGGCTCACCGACGCCTATTTCATGCCCACCCGCCTCTACACCCAGGCGCTCATCAACGCCGCCAACGACGGCGTGGACGTGCGCATCCTGGTGCCGCGCACTTCCGACATCCGCTGGATCGGCCGCGTGTCGCGCACGCGCTACCGCAGCCTGCTCGAAGCCGGCGTGCGCGTGTTTGAGTGGAACGGGCCGATGATTCACGCCAAAAGCGCCATCGCCGACGGCCAGTGGGCGCGAGTGGGCTCCACCAATCTGAACTTCGCCAGCTGGCACATCAACCGCGAATTAGACGTGGTAATCGAAGACCCGGTAGTGGTGCGGCAGTTGGAGCAGATGTTTTTGGAAGACCTCAGCAACGCCACCGAAATCGTGCTCAACGAAAGCGAACGACGCGCCGCCATCCAGCGTCGCCACCTGATGCTCTCGCGCCGCCGCATCACCAACCGCCAGCAGGCGCAGGCCGCCGCGCGCCAGCTCTTGCAGCTCTCCAGCGTGTTTCGCGGCAATTTCTACGGCACGCGCACGGTAGACGAAAACGAAGCCAAGTCTTACCTGAGCTTGGGCATTGCCATGCTGGCGGTGGTGGCGCTGCTGTGGTTTGCGCCCTATATCTTGGTGGCGCCGGTGATGTTTCTGCTGCTGGCCAGCGGCCTTTCCACCACCATCCACGCCGTGCGCCAGCTCCTACGGTTCCGCCGGCAGAAAAAATCTGCCGATACGGCAAACAAGCCGCCGCCCGCCTAAGCAGGCAAGAGGCTACCTGAAAAAATAAATTCAGCGTATTCGCTAAACTAAGCCTGCGTTGCCCTTCCTTATCCTGATTCATACTGAATCCGATATCAGTTTGCTTTGCGCTTTATTTTTCAGGTAGCCCTACCGATTTTCAGGTAGCCTCTAAACATTTAAATCGGCAAAGCCGCCATAGCCCTTAGCTATGATTACTGGAAATGTTGGGCGGAATCGGCATAAAATAGCCCTACATTAAATATGGCTATTGATTTCTATCAGAGTGATAGATTCTTTCTTTCTATTATTGATAGAAATTCCTATTTGATATACTATACGGCGCAGGCTGATGCCTATACCGAAGCAATATCGTTCAAGCGAAATTTAAGTTTAGGAGAAAACAATGCGTCGATTTTTATCCGTGCTGTGCGTGTTGGCCGCCATGGGCGCCGCCGCGCCGGCCTATGCCAAATTCAAAGTGGTCACCACCTTCACCGTCATCCAAGACATCGCGCAAAACGTGGCGGGTGATGCGGCCACGGTGGAATCGATTACCAAGCCCGGCGCGGAAATCCACGACTACCAGCCCACCCCGCAAGACATCGCCAAAGCCCAATCCGCCGACTTGGTGTTGTGGAACGGGCTGAACCTGGAGCGCTGGTTTGAGCGCTTCTTCCAAAACGTGCGCAACAAGCCGGCAGTGGTGGTTACCCAAGGCATCACGCCGATGTCGATCCACGAAGGCCCCTACCGCGGCACGCCCAATCCGCATGCCTGGATGTCTACGCGCAATGCTTTAACTTATGTTGAAAACATTAAAAACGCGTTAATCAAACACGACCCGCGCAACGCCGCCACCTACACCCGCAACGCCGCCGCCTACGCCCAGCGCATCCGCAACTTAGATCGCCCGCTGCGCGAAAAACTGGCGCGCGTGCCGCAAAACCAGCGCTTTTTGGTAACCAGTGAAGGCGCCTTCAGCTATCTGGCGCGCGATTACGGCTTCAAAGAAGTGTATCTGTGGCCGATCAACGCCGAGCAGCAGGGCACGCCGCAGCAGGTGCGCCGCGTGATCAATACCGTGCGGCAAAACCATATCCCGGTGGTGTTCAGCGAGAGCACCGTGTCGCCGCGCCCGATGCGCCAAGTGTCGCGCGAAACCGGCGCCAAATACGGCGGCGTGCTGTATGTGGATTCGCTTTCCGCCAAAAACGGCCCGGTGCCCACTTATCTCGACCTGCTCAACACCACGGTTTCCACCATTGTTAGAGGATTCGGAAAATAATGCCAAACCAACCCGCTGCCTCCATCCGCGTTGAATCGGTAACGGTTCGCTACAGCAACGGCCACACCGCCATCCGCGACGTGTCTTTCTCTCTGGAAGGCGGCACCACCTGCGCCTTAGTGGGCGTGAACGGCAGCGGGAAATCCACCCTGTTTAAAAGCCTGATGGGGCAAATCAAGCCGCGCGAGGGCGAAATCCGCCTGTGCGGCTTGCCCGTGTTGCAGGCACTCAAGCACAACCTGGTGGCCTATGTGCCGCAGAGCGAGGAAGTGGATTGGCAATTTCCGGTGTCGGTGTACGACGTGGTGATGCAGGGGCGTTATGGCTACCTGAATTTTCTGCGCCTGCCCAAAGCGGAAGACAAACGCAAGGTGCAGGAAGCGATGGAGCGGGTGAACATCGCACACTTGGCGCACCGGCAAATCGGCGAGCTTTCCGGCGGGCAAAAGAAACGCGTGTTTCTGGCGCGCGCGCTGGCGCAGCAGAGCAAAATCATCCTGCTGGATGAGCCCTTCACCGGCGTGGACGTGAAAACCGAAGACGCGATTGTGGAGCTGCTCGGCCAGCTGCGCGCACAGGGGCACCTGATTTTGGTGTCCACCCACAACCTCGGCATGGTGCCCGATTTCTGCGACCAAGTGGTGATGATCAACCGCACTGTATTGGCCGCCGGCAGCACCGAAAGCACTTTCAACCAGCACAACCTCGAGCTGGCCTTCGGCGGCGTGCTGCGCCACTTCCGACTCTCCGGCAGCCACCTGCACGACGACGAAGACCAGCGCGTGGTTACCGTGCTCACCGACGACGAACGCCCCGCCGTGTTCTACGGCCAAACCAAAAACGACCCGCCTGCCGTGCCCTGCTGCAACGGCGCCAAGGCCGGCTGTGCGGAGCAGTCCGCTGAAAATGCGGATAAAAATGAAAACGCGGGAGAAGGCTCATGCTAGAAATGCTGCTGGAGCCGTTTGCCTACGAATACATGGTGAAGGCCATCGTGCTGAGCGCGGCGGTGGGCGGAATTTGCGCGTTTTTGTCGGCTTATCTGATGCTTAAGGGCTGGTCGCTGATTGGCGATGCGCTGTCGCACTCGGTGGTGCCCGGCGTGGCGGTCACTTATGCGCTCGGTCTGCCCTATTCCGCCGGCGCGTTTGTGTCAGGCATTTTGGCGGCGCTGTCGATTTTGTGGATTAAGGTACTGACCCACCTGAAAGAAGACGCCATTATCGGCTTTATTTTCACCACCTTCTTCGCGGTCGGGCTGTTTATCGTGTCGGTGAACCCGACTTCGGTAAACGTGCAGGAAATCGTGCTCGGCAATATTTTGGGCATTGCCGACGAAGATATTTTTCAGGTAGCCATCATCATCGGCGTGTGCCTGCTGTTTTTGCTGCTCACCTGGAAAAACCTGCTCCTGGTGTTTTTTGATGAAACGCAGGCGGTGGCGGTGGGGCTGTCGCCGCTGCGCTATAAGATTTTGTTTTTCTGCCTGCTCAGCGCCTGCGTGGTGGCCGCGCTGCAAACCGTGGGCGCGATTTTGGTGATTGCTATGGTGATCACGCCCGGCGCCACCGCCTACCTGCTCACCGACCGCTTCGGCAAGCTGGCGCTGATTGCCGTGGCGCTGGGCATCGGCACGTGCGCCGTTGGCGCCTACATCAGCTTTTTCCTCGACGGCGCCACCGGCGGCGTAATTGTGTGCCTGCAAACCCTACTGTTTTTGCTGGCTTTTGTGTTTGCGCCCAAATACGGCCTGCTGCGGCAGAAGTTCGGCGCCATGCCGCCCATCGAAGAAGAAACGGAGGCCGGCCGTGTCTGAAATCATCAATTGGTTTGCCGAGCCGCTGGCCTTCCCCTTTATGCAAAATGCGCTGCTCACCGCGCTGATTGTGTCCATCACCTGCGGGCTGCTCTCCTGCTATCTGGTGCTCAAAGGCTGGTCGCTGATGGGCGACGCGGTGTCGCATGCTGTGCTGCCCGGCATCGTGGTGGCATTTGTGCTCGGTATTCCGCTGGCCGCGGGCGCATTTGCTTCCGGGCTCTTGTGTTCGGTGGGCGTGGGCTACCTGAAAAACAACAGCCGCCTAAAGGAAGATACGGTGATGGGCATCGTGTTTTCCGGCATGTTTGCGCTTGGTATCGTGTTATTTACCAAAGTGGAAACCGACCAACACCTCACCCATATCCTGTTTGGCAACGTGCTGGGCGTGAGCCGCGAAGAGCTGCTGCAAACCTTCGCCATCTGCGCCGCCGTGGCGCTGCTTATCCTGCTGAAACGGCGCGATTTCCTGCTCTACTGCTTCGACCCCACGCAAACCCGCATCGCCGGCCTGCACCCGCAGCTCTTGCACTACGGCCTGCTCACCCTGCTCGCCCTCACCATCATCACCGCCATGCAGGTGGCCGGCGTGGTGCTGGTGGTGGCCATGCTCATCTCCCCCGGCATCACCGCCTTCCTGCTCACCAAACGCTTCGACCGCATGATGATCATCGTCGTGTTCGCCTCCGTGTTCACCAGCCTGGCCGGCACCCTGCTCAGCTACCACCTCAATTCTGCCACCGGCCCCAGCATCGTCATCTTGCAGGCCATCTTATTCGTGCTCGCGCTGGGCTGGGCCAAACTGCGGCAGGCGTTTGACAAAAAAGAAGAAACCGCTGCCGAATGAATAGAGGCTACCTGAAATTTTTCAGGTAGCCTATTTCCAATTTCTTCTCATCCATAGGTTAGCTTAATGAAGCATCTATCCTGCCTGCTTTCTGCCATAGTGTTATCTGGCGCAGTAAATGCACAAACCTACTTCAGCACCAAGGAATTGCCGTATGAAGGCAGTTCCAACATCATGTCCTTCGAACCCGCATGCGGAAATATCCAATACAGGCAAACAGGGCTTACCGTTCCCCAATGGTTTTTACAGCAGGCAAAACCGCTGGATATGCCCTACCCTCCTAATACCCAATTACGCCCCATTGCTGAGCCACAAATTTTGCTGCGACAATCCCATCTGACCGGCACACAGATCCCCTGCCAGCATAATGCCGAGGCATACCTGCAATCATTGGATGAAGCCGTGGAAGAAAACAGGCGTCATCAAGGTGAAGCGGGTTACATTCCTTACGATACAACGAGTTTTATTCAAGAGAAACATAAACAGCTGATGCTAATTAAAACAAATTGATTTTCACAGCCCAGAAATACAATAAATTGCTATCCAGCCTGCCAATCCGGTTCACTCAAACATAGGCTACCTGAAAACCTTTTCCCTTTTCAGGTAGCCTTTCCACCCAGAAACCCATCATGAGCAACACCAACTACGTCTGCTTCCGCTGCCCCCAGTGCGGCGGGCGCACCGTCGAGCTCTCCTACAAAATCCCACTACTCCCGAAAAGCAAAATCAAATCCTGGCAAACCCTGCATCAGCAGCTCCTCAGCGAACGCGAGCAATACCAAGCCGACCTCGCCTACCGCCTCACCCGATACAAACACGAGCTGGAACGCGAAATCGACGCCATCCAACAAAAACTGGCCGAAGGCAAGCTACACCCGCAGCACAGCAAAAAACTGCGCGCCACCCTCAAGCAAAAAGAAAACCAATACAAAAATTGCAGCTTTGGCTAAACCCGCCACCCAATAAAAAGGCTACCTGAAACGCACAAACCGTCTTCAGGTAGCCTTTTCCCCAAGCGGTATCGCCATACCGCCGCCCGGAAGCAAACGCCTGTCGCCCAATTTTTTCAGGTAGCCCCTCCACCGGAAAGGCTACCTGAAAGTGAGTAAAGTGAATTTCGTTAAAACGTCATGCAGCTAAGAATCCTGATTATTCAGCATCCTGCAACTGCACCGACCGATCCTGCTCATCGCGCGGCAGAATCAGGTTCAGCACCACCGCCATAATCCCGCCCGCCGCAATCGCATTGCGGAACACCTCCGGCAGCGCCTTAAACACCTCCGGCTCAAAAGCCACGCCCAAGCCGATGCCCACCGAAGTGGCCGCAATCACCGCTTCGCGGCGGTTGATGCCGTGCGTCATAATGATGCGCACGCCCGCGATGGCAATCAGGCCGAACATCAGCACCATCGCCCCGCCCAGCACCGGGCTCGGAATCGTGGTAAACGCGCGGCCCACCACCGGAAACAGCCCCGCCAGCACCAAAATCGCCGCAATATAGCGCCCCACATGGCGCGAAGCCACGCCCGTCATCTGAATCACACCGTTGTTTTGCGCAAACGTGGTCAGCGGCAGCGAGCCCAGCGCCGTGACAATCACCGACACCAAGCCGTCGGCAAACACCCCGCCGCGCAGGCGCTGCTGAAACTCGTCGCCCTCATACGGCTGGCCAGACACCATCGCCGTGGCCGTGAGGTCGCCCACCGCCTCAAACACGCTCAAAAGATAAATCGTGCCCGCCACCAAAAACGCGCTCCAATCAAAGGCAAAGCCATATTTAAACGGCACCGGCAGCGTGAACAGCGGCGCATTTTGCAGCGGGGTGAAATCCACAATCCCCATCACCAACGCCGCCGCATAGCCCGCCACCAAGCCCACCGCAATGCCGCTCATGCGCAGCAGCGGATTGCGCATGCAGTTGAACAGCAACACAATCACCAGCACAAAGCCCGCCAGCCCGATATTCTGCACCGAGCCGAACGCCTCCGTGCCCTTCGCGCCGAAACCGCCGCCAAAATCCGTAATCCCGATATCAATCAAGCTCAAACCGATCAGCAACACCACCACGCCGCTCACTGTGGGCGTGATCACCCGTTTCAGATAAGGCAGCGCCCAAGCCGAAGCGCAAATCAAAAACGCGCCGGCAAACGACACCCCGAGCAGCGTGGAGAGCATTACATCCGTGCTCAGGCCTTCTTTCTGGTAGCCCAGGCCCAGCGAAATCATCACGCCCACAAAAGAAAAGTTCACCGACTGAATCGACAGCATGCCCGAGCCCACCGGCCCGAAGCGGCTCACCTGCAAAAACGTGCCGATGCCGGAAGCCACCATCGCCATCGACACCAGATAAGCCGTGGTTTCCACAGGCAGGTTCAACGCCCCGCCCACAATCAGCGCCGGCGTTACCATCGGCACGAAAATTGCCAGCAAATGCGTGATCGCGCTCAACAGCGCATTGGCAAAAGGCGGCTTGTCTTCCAGTTTGTACACCAAATCCGCTTCGGCGGCGGCTCGCATATTGGCATCAGCCATGATGATTCCTTGTTTGAAATACAGAAAACGCAGCCACACCGCTGCGGCCGCAGAAAATAAATGGGCGCGATTGTACCGCCGTTTGCCGATGGCGGGAAAGCCTGCGCGATTGCCCTTCCGGTTTTCACTGCGCGGCAATGTGGCTTTTTGCGGAAACTTATTTGCCTTTTCAGGTAGCCTCCTGCGGGTAAGGAGGCTACCTGAAAATCCATTTCCCATTTTCCCAAATACATAGGGCTGATTCATTGCCGGTATCTCAAGCAGGCAGACGGCGCCAATTAACAACAGCAAACCGAGTAAAGCGGCATATCATTGATATTTATCAAACTAATCTGCTCATCAGGCTCTCCTAGCTGCTATACTGCAAAGGCCAAGGGGCAATCAAGCCAACATCGGCCAACTCACTACGGAGAACGTCATTATGCTGAAAAAAATATGGATTTTAGGTTTGTTCTGTTTGCCTGCCGCTGCTATGGCCGATTCATTTTGGCTGCACAACGGTTCGGTTATGCGCCTGCAGGCCGAAGGCAATGCGCGCGTTTTTAGCTATGAAAACCCCACCGCACGCATGCGTGGCGCCGGAGTGAAGTCTGGCACCGTATTGTTTGAAGGCCAGCGGCGCGGCAACCGCTACACAGGCCAGGCAAGGGTTTTCTCGAGCAATTGCGGGGAGTTGGTCTACAACGTTAGCGGCAATGTGGTAACCGAGCGGCGCGTGGTATTAACCGGCACGCGCGAGCAATACAACGCCAGCTGCCAGCCCACCGGCCGCTTCGTGACCGACCGCCTGGTCTTCACTTACCAATACTCCGAATAGCCGCCGCCCGAATCCCAACAGGCTACCTGAAGAATTCAGCCGCACAGCAGAGTGTTGTGCGGCTGAATTCTTCAGGTAGCCTCTTTTTCATTACAGCTTCGCCAGCGCGTTTTCCGCCAAATCCTGCAAGGTTTCGGCAACGGGGCGGCGGTTGGGTTTGAGGTTGATGGTGGTGTGTGCTAAGCCCTGTTCTTTTTGCTGCTGCCAAAATTCCAAAAGCCCTTTGCTGCCGCCGCGCAGGTAGATGTTGTTGTAGAGTTTTGCCGGTTCGTCGGGGTTTTCCGAAAGCTCGACCCAGTTGGCGTAGCCGAACGGACGCCAATGCCCGTCTTGGTTCAACTCTTTTAACGTATTGACGATTTTTGCCGTGTCTTTGGGGTTTACACCGTGCCAAATCCACGCGTCGGCGGTGTTGGCAAGCCAGCCCAATTCCTGTCTGGCGCGTCCGATGGCGACCATCGGCAGGCGGTGCGGGATTTTGGGGATGAAACCGATGTTGCCGTTCAGGCTGCCGTAGTGCGTGCCGTCAAACTTGGGAAAATCCTGCGTGGTCAGCGTGCGTATCATGTCCCAGCTTTCGCGGAAGCGTTCGGCGCGGTTGTCGAAATCGGCTTTAAAGGCGGGATATTCCACGGGGCGGTCGCCGCTGGACAAACCCAAAATAAAGCGTCCGCCGGTCAGAACCTCCGCACTGGCGGCGGCTTTGGCGATGTGGATGGGTTCACGCAGCGGCGACACCAAACCCGCCGTGCCGATGGCGATGTTTTGCGTTTTTGCCGCCAGATAGCCGAGTGCGACAAACGGGTCAAGCCCCTGCCCCACGTCGCCGAAATTGGGGTCGTAAAACGGCACATCACGCAGCCACAGGGCGGCAAAGCCGAGCTTTTCCGCCAGTGCGGCGGTTTCGCCCAAGTCTTCGATGTTTGGGAAAGGCGAGTCGGGATAGCCTTTAAACGGTGCAATCAGCCCGACGGTGAGTCTGTCTTTTTGGAATACCTGCGAAAAGGCTTTGTGCGACGCCAATTCAGGCAAAAGCCGGCGGTTTTCAGACGACGTTTCCGCCGCGTTTTCAAACAGGCGGCTGTTGTCCTGACCGAGTATGGAAAAATTGGGGATGTTGTTCATGATGGTTTCTCCGCTTGATGAGGTTTGCTTGTGTTTATTATATTCTTTTTGATTTAAATGATAATATGGGGAAAACTGGAAACAGTTTTGTGTTTCAGACGACCTTTATTCCGTTATCAAACGGCACAAAGGCATTTGTTACGGCACGGATACCACCACTTTCCCGATTTGCGCGTTGCTTTCCATGTATTCATGTGCTTTGCGGATGTCTGCAAAGTCAAATATACGGTCAATTTCCGGTTTCAGGCTGCCTTGTGCCAATCCTTTGCCGACATATTCTTTGGCACGCGCCAGTTTTTCAGGAATGGTGGTGATTTCAAACAATTCATATCCGCGCAGGGTCAGGTGTTTGGCGAGAATATCAAATACCGGCACGGCAATATCGTCATGGCTTAATGCGCCGTAAATGAAATAGCGTCCGTCATGCGCCATGGCTTTGAAAATATCCGCCGCTTCTTTGCCGCCGACCGGGTCGAACACCAAATTTACACCCTTGCCGCCCGTGATTTCATTCAAGCGGGCAGTAATATCGTCTTCTTGGGTCGCCAGCACAAAATCCGCCCCTTTTTCCAAAAGCACATCGCCTTTGGCATGAGTACGGGACAATGCGACCACGGTCGCACCCTGCATTTTGGCAATTTGGATGGCTGCCAGACCGACGCTGCTGGTTGCCGCACCAAGCACCACGACCTCACCTGCTTTCAGGCTGCCCAGTTCGATTAACGCGCCGTAAGCAGTAACGAACATCATCCAGCTTGCCGCCGCCTGCTCAAAACTCAAGTTTTCGGGATGTTTGACGACAGCGTGCGCCGGCAGGTTGGCAATTTCGGCATAAGTCCCGTATTCGGTAAACATAAACGACGGAATAATGCTCACTTTGTCGCCTACGGACACACCTTTTACATCTGCACCCACTGCCGTAACGACACCTGCACCTTCATAGCCGAGTTTGGCAGGGAAAACAGGATCGATAACGTATTTTCCTGTACGGTACATGATTTCGGCGCGATTCAATCCCAGTGCGTGCATACGGATTTGTACTTCTCCTGCTTGCGGTGCGGAAACGGCAATATCGCGGATTTCTAAAACATCGGCATTGCCGACGCGGTCAAATTGGATTTGGCGGCTCATCATGAATACTCCTGTCAAAAAATTAAGTAGAGATATTATATTCTTTTTGATTTAAATGATAATATGGGGAAAACTGGAAACAGCTTTGCGTTTTATGCAATAAAAGGTCGTCTGAAACAAAGGATAATTTATGGACTACTTCTCCGCCCTCGCCATTTTCCACCACACCGCCGAAACAGGCAGTTTTACCGCTACCGCCAAAGCCTTGGGCGTTGCCGTTTCGTCCGTAACCCGCCAGATAGACCGGCTGGAAGCGGATTTGGGGCTGCCGCTGTTTGCCCGTTCCACCCGCAGGCTGTCGCTGACCCGCGCAGGCAAGCTTTATCTGGAAAAGACCCGTGCCGTTTTGGACGATTTGGCGCGTGCCAACCAGTCGCTTAAAGACGAAATTTTAGAGCCGTCGGGCAAACTCCGGCTCACCTTTCCCACCGATTACGGCGCGTGCAGACTTGCCCCGCTGCTGTCCGATTTCGCCCGCCGCTATCCCAAAATCGAGCTGGAACTGTACGCCGCCGACCACTTTGTCGATTTGTTCGCCGAACCTGTGGATTTGGCGGTGCGGCTGGGGCGGGTGGAAGACACGCGGCTGGTGGCGCGTAAAATCGCCCCGCAGGTGCGGATTTTGGTTGCTTCGCCCGACTATCTCGCCCTGTACGGCGAGCCGCAAACCCCGCAGGATTTGACGCGGCACAACTGCCTGCCCTATGTCTATCGCGGCTACGCGCCCAAATGGTTTTTCCGCCGAGACGGCAAAATCCAAAGCGTCCCGATACGCGGCAACCTGTCGGGCAACAGCGCATCCATACTGCTTGCCGCCACGCTGGACGGACAGGGCATCAGCCACCTGCCCGACTGGCTGGTGTCGCCGCACCTGCAAAAAGGCAGCCTGAAAACCGTCTTGACCGACTGGCAAATCACGCCCACGCCCACCGACGAAGCCGACGGCGTGTATCTGGTTTACCCGCCAAACAGCAGGAACACGGCGAAGATTGACGCGTTGGCGGGGTTTTTGCTGGAACGGTTGGGCGCGGCCTAAACCGCAAACAATCCGACCAAATGTTTTTCAGGTAGCCTCCATCCCGCAGCAGGCTACCTGAAAAAACATTCAATTAGATTTTAGCTTCGCAGAACTCCGCTTCCTGCGAAAGCTCCGTTTTAACTGCGCTGAAGCTCACGCTTTCAGGTAGCCTCCCGCACGCCCACGCTTTGCCACCGCCCGCCATTTAAGCGACAATCCACTCCTCCGCAGCCCTAAAGCCTTCCTCCCGCCCATGTTCCCCACATCCATCCTCGAAGCCATCCCCCACGCCGGCCTGCCTGAATGGCAATACCGCCAACACCGCGCCGCCATCAACCGCTTCCACGCACTCGGCGGCGTGCTCGACTTCCAGCAATTCGCCTACACTACCGCCGCACCCAACGAAACCGAACGCCGCGCATACCACCTCGCCACCGCCCAGCACACCCTCGCCGCCGTGATTGCCGAGCACAACGAACAATCAGCCCGCCGCCTCAAGCGCCTGCAAGCGCAATACCTGCTGCCCGAGCAAAGCCCCCTGCCAATCAGCCAACATTTCAGCCTGCAAAGCAGCATGGGGCAGAAAATCAGCGCCGAGCAGTTCTACGGCAACCAGCTCGACCTCGCGCAAAGCCGCCTCATCGTGCGCGATTGGAACAAGCAAAGCCGCCACTTCGGCCAGCACTTCCACCACGACAGCCAAACCAGCGCCGAACCCGCCCTCGCCCGCAACCCGCCCGGCAGCGCCTTCTGCCACGCCTTCCTCAACCCGCCCTACCCGCCCCAGTTCGGCGACTCCCCGCGCGAAGTGGGCGAATACTTCCTCCAATTCTGCCGCCAGCTCTTCGGCAGCCTGAGCAACATCGAAGCCTACGCATGGGATACCGACTGCTCCAACTATTTCGACGACGGCCGCGAATGGTGGGGCGCCTACTTCTGGACGGTATACAGCCCCGCCAACGGCCGCTACACCGGCATCATGGGTTCCGCCACCGATTAAGCCGCCATTAAGCCCGAGCCGCGCAAAAATTTTCAGGTAGCCTCTGCCGCACAGCAGGCTACCTGAAAATATTCCGGCCTTAGTTTAGATAAATAAGCCATCCCGTTTTCAGGTAACCCACTCAAAGGCTACCTGAAAATTTCCGCCAGAGAACGACTTTCCTCAAAGCCCAATACAGCTTCAAGCCTCAACCCTCCCCGCGCTCAAACGCCGCAATCTCCCCCACCTTCGGCGCATAGCTGCTGCCCGTGTCGTGGCGCAAATCCAGCCAAATATCCACCAGCGCCCAGGCCGCCGGCGCGGCAATCACGTTCTGCCCCATGCACAGCACCTGCGCGTCGTAGTTTTCCACCGAGCCGCGCAGCGTGAGCAGGTCGTGCGCCGTGGCCGCGCGGATGCCGCGCACCTTGTTGGCCGCAATCGCCGTGCCCACGCCCGTGCCGCAAATCAGGATGGCGCGGTCGGCGCGGCCGGCAGCCACTTCCTGCGCGGCGGCAAAGGAAAGCTGCGGATACGTGCCCTCTGGCGCCGACAAATCCAGCAGGCTCTGCACGCGCGCATCGGCCTGCAAATGCGCCTTGAGCGCGTTTTTCAGTTCCACGCCGTTGGCCGGCGCGGCAATCACCAGTCGCATGGTTTTCTCCTTGTAATCCAATGGGAAACCTGAGTATGCCCCTGCCGCGCCGCCGTTTCAAGCTTTGCCGCCGGTCATATTGCTTCCAAATATAGTGGATTAAAATAAGAATGGGACAAGGCGGCGAGCCGCAGACAGTACAGATAGTACGGCAAGGCGAGCCAACGCAGTAGCGTTCTTAATTTTAATCCACTATAGCCTTCTGCCGCTGCCGCAAAGCGATATAATCAGGCAAACCCTCTGCAAGGAGCACCCCATGAGCGAAATCATCGCCACCGTGCGCGAAATCCGCGTCGGCCGGCCCAAAGCCTTTGCGCGCAACCAAGTGAGCGGCATCGACAAACAGCCCGTGCCCGGCATCATCGCCGTCGGCCCCACCGGCCTCGAAGGCGACGGCGTGGGCGACCCGCGCTACCACGGCGGCGCCGATAAAGCCCTGCACTGCTACGCCCAAGCCCACTACGCCTACTGGCAGCGGCAGTTCCCCGCCAACCCGCATTTCCGCGCCGGCGGCTTCGGCGAAAACCTGTGTATAGAAGGCACCGACGAATGGCAGGTGTGCCTCGGCGACCAATGGCAAATCGGCACGGCGCGCTTTGAAGTGAGCCAGGGGCGGCAGCCCTGCTGGAAGCTGAACGAACGCTTCGAGATAGCCGACATGGCCGAGCGGGTGCAGCACAACCTGCGCTGCGGCTGGTATCTGCGCGTGCTGCAAACGGGCGGCATCCAAGCCGGCGACAGCGTTGCCCTGCTCTCGCGCCCCTTCCCCGATTGGCCGCTGGTGCGCATTCTGGCGCTTATCGACAGCCGTAGCTGCGATGAAACCGCCCTGCGCGAAGTGTTGGCGCTGCCGCTGCCCGCATCGTGGCGGCAGATGTTTGAGCGCAGGCTGGAAACGGGCGTGTGCGAAGATTGGCAGCGACGGCTCTACGGCTAAAATCAAGCGGCGCAGACACTCAAGTTTTCAGGTAGCCCCAGATGCAAAAGGCTACCTGAAAAACAAAATCTTCAGGTAGCCTGCTTCTATTGCACAATTTTTCAGGTAGCCTTCCAAGCGATGAGAGGCTACCTGAAAATTCCCCGCTCTATTTCCGCACAAGCCTATCCGCTGCCGCCCGTGCGCGGATTTTCATTTCCTCAGTCAGATAATCCTTCACCTGAGCATACACCAGCGTGATTACCGCGATGTCGTCGCTGAAGCCCAAGGGGCCGAGCAGGTCGGGGATGCTGTCGATGGGGCTCACGAAATACACCAGCGCGCCCACGATAATCAGCTTGGCGCGTTTGGGCACGGCGGGCGACTGAAACAGGAAATACAGCGCATACAGCTGCTCCACCACCGGCCGCCCCAGCCGCAGCGCGAAACGGCGCAGCTTGAGCAAAAAGCCGTCCGGCTCAAAACGGCGCCGGCGGAATTCGGGCACGAAATCTTCGGGGCGGGTGGGATTCTCTTCTCTCATGGCACACTCCTTGCGTGGTGATGCCGCCCAAATGGGCACGCTCGCGCAGGTTTCAAGCCGGTCGGCTTAATCATCGGGCAACAGCAGCTGCGGCGTCATTGCCGCCTTCAGCTTGGCATAGAGCCGCCCGTCGGCCGCACTTTTCACGCCAAACCACCAAATGCCCGATTTCTTCACCGTCCAATACGAGCCCGCCAGCCAGCCGCCGTTGAGCAGATAGCTACAAAGCTGCCCCAGCCAAGGCTGGTGCCCCACCAATATCAGATAATCCGCCCCTTTGTGCGCGGCAATCAGCGCGGGCAGCGCTTCCACATCATTAATCGGATTGAGCTCGGGCTTCACGGCATAGGGCAGGCCGAGCGCCTCGGCGGTTTGCCGGCTGCGCCGCGCCTGCGACGCCCACACTTCGGTGCGGCCGTTTAAATACGGGCGCAGCCATTCCGCGCTGGCGGCAGCCTGCTGCAAACCTTTGGCAGTGAGCTCGCGTTCCAAATCGGGCGAGCCGTCTTCCGCTTCGGCGTGGCGCCACAAAATAAGATTCATGTTTGCACTCCGGTTCTTTGATATAATCCGCATCTTACTGCTTTTCCAGCCTTTCAGGCTACCTGAAAGCTGGTTTTAGCCGCGCAGAAATTCGCCTTCCTTCGGGAACCTCGTTTTCAGGTAGCCTTCCCGCACTATGCCAGATAACCGCAAGCCATCCGCCCTCCAAGTCCTGCTGCCAATGCTGATTTTTGCCGCAGTCGGCATCGGCTTGTGGTTTCTGTTTCCGAATTTGCGCACGTCAAACGATACTGTCGGGAAACAACTAGAGCAGGAAACCATCCCGCCGATTGTTGTTTCCGAAGCGGCTTACACGCCACCGCGAACCCTTCCCGCCGAGCCGCGCGAAGAAACTAGGCCGTCTGCCCCGCCGCAGGCCGAAAGCACGCTGCTCACCTACCCCATCGTTTCCCCCACCTGGGGCGACAAATTCAACCCCCAGCGCGCTATCCCGCCGCAAGGTTATTCCGCCTGGTATTTCAACACCAATTTCCCCAACCGGGTCGTGGCCCGCGAAACGGTGAGCAGCATCGCCATCAATTATGCCTATAATGAATTCCACGGCATTCCCTCGCCCACTTTCGGCGCCTATTGGGCAGGCCGGCTGCACATTCCGCAGCGCGGCAAATACCGCATTGCCACCAACCTCAGCCATGCCGAACTGCGCGTATTGCTCAACCGGCATTTGGTTATGCAGGCAGGCGACCAAAGCAGCGACACCACCATCCTGCTCGAGCCCGGCGACTACCTGCTGGAAGTGGAATACGCCAACCGCTGGCACACCACCGGCTTCCAGCTCACCGTTGCCCCCGCCGTGAAAGAAATAGACGACGATGCCCTGGCAGCCGCCATCGCCGCGCAGCGTCTGCCCGCCGGCACCGTGGCCTATGCCATCGGCGTATCCAGCAGCACCAGCCGCGACAACCGCATCATCCTGCAAGGCCCGCGCAACAGCACGCCCTATGTGCTCATCCTCTCCAGCCACAAAGCCGTGCGCTGGGAAGTGCACGGGCGGCAGCCGCAACTGGTGGTGCACACCGGCAGCCGGCAAGGCAGCAGCGTGCACACCGATGGCAACGTGCCACAAATCGCCTGGAGCGGCCATGTGCCCGACAACCTTACCGACACCAGGCCGCCGACCTGTCATTGCATGCCCACTGGCGGTCTCTACTGCGGAAACCGCTCTTCCGACCTGCGCGATTTCACCGAAATCATCCAGCGCCGCACCGGCCTGCCCTTGCGCGGCGTGAGTACCCAGCACAACGCCTCCCTGCTCCCCATCCCCCAAACCATTATCAACCCAACCGCCTTGGCCGCCAGCGACCAGCGGCAGCAGGAGCTGGCCAAAGCCCGCCGCGCCTGCCTATCCAGCCCAAACAGCCGCCAATCCGAATCCAATCAGCCCATCCGCATGTATGCGCCCTAAAAAAGGCTACCTGAATTTTTCAGGTAGCCTTTCGCCATGCTATCACTAAGGCCGATAAGCTTTGCCGATTGCTTTTCAGGTAGCCTTCCTGCATTCCACCTAATCGATCCCGATATCCAAGCACACTATCTCGCCGCACCACTGCTGCGCGGCGGGGCTGGCGTGCGCCGGTTTGTAGGCGGCGAAGGCGTAGGTGAGATTGGCGTGGAAGGTGTCGGCGGTGGCTTCGGCGGTGTCGCCGTTGAGGCCGGTGGGGATGTCGAGCGCCACTTTATAAGCGGCGGTTTGGTTGAGCAGGCGGCAGCACTCGGCGGCCTGTGGCGGCAGGCTACCTGAAAAACCGGTGCCGAAAATGCCGTCTATAATCAAATCGTAACCCTGCCCCAGCGCGGCAGGCAAGGCTTGCGGCGGCAGGAAGCGGATGCCCGCCAAGCCATGAAGGCGGCGGCGGTTGGTTTCGGCCAATTCAGACAGCGCCTCGCCCAGCAACAGCACGATATCCGCCTGCCAGCCGCGCTGCTGCAACACGCGGGCGATCACCAGCGCGTCGCCGCCGTTGTTGCCCTTGCCGCACACCAAAAGCGCGCGGCCGGGCTCGGGCAGGCGGCGCAGCAAATCAGCCGCCGCGGCCTGGCCGGCGTTTTCCATCAGCTGCAAAAAACTGCTGCCGGCCGCCACGGCGGCCTGTTCGCGTTCGCGCATTTGGGCGGCGGTGTAGATTTTGGCATCGGCGGGCAGGGTCATAGCGCTTCTCCTGTGGTGGGTTTGGCGAAATTCTATGCCCTTCTCGGGCAAGAGGCTACCTGAAAATTTTAGCTGCGCAGAAATTCGCGAAGCTCGTTTTCAGGTAGCCTGTGTTTTATGTGCGGCTTAACGCGCGTGCTGTTTGGGCTGGCGGCGCAGGCGGCTGGGGTATGATGTGTGCGTTTCCACGCTGCCGTGTTCTACGGCGTTGAGGATGGCTTGCCCTCTTGGGTCTTGCGGGAAGCGGCGGGCGTATTCGCGCAGCAGGGGCAGGGCTTCGCTGCGTTTGTTTTGCGTCAAGAGGGCGGTGGCCAAATCGAGGCCGCGTTCTTTATGCCCGGCCTGATAGGCGGCGCGCAGCAGGGGGATGGCGCGTTCCGTGCGGGCGCTGGAGGCGAAGAAGGCGCCGAATTCGCCTTGGATGGCGGGTTTGGCGGCGGCGGGGGCGAGGGTGAGCAGCCGGTTGTAGTCGGCTTCGGCGCGGTAGGCATAGCCGGGCTGGTCGAGGTTGTGCCCCATCCAATTGAGGCGGGCGCGCATTTGCAGGAGGGAGAGGTAGTCGCTGTGGGGCACGGTGCCTGGGCGCGGGGTATTGTTTTCGATGAGGCTGTCGAGCAGCACGCCGATGGGGCGCAAATCGGCGATGGCGCGGCGGCGGTCGGCGTCGTTGTCGAAGTGTATGGGGTAGCTTCCCGCGTGGACGGCGAGGTTGTCAAACGCGTGCCGCAAGGCGGGCAGGTTTACGGTGATGGGCGGGTGTTCGGGGCTGCCGCTCACCAAGCTTTCCGGGTTCAGCGGCGGATAGGGCACTGCCAGGGCGGCAGCGGAATATACGGCAAGCAATACGGCTGTTAGATAGTTTTTCATGATGTTTCCATTCTCTGTTTGGGTTAAACAATCTGCCAAAGGCTACCTGAAAATCCTGCATCCCGTTTTAACTGCGTTGAAGCTCACGCTTTCAGGTAGCCTTTATTTTGCCCGCCGCAGCAGGCGCAAGGCGTTGGCCGACACCAGGAGCGAGCTCAGGCTCATCCCCAGCGCCGCCAGCCAAGGGGTAACGAAACCGGCCGCCGCCAGCGGCACCATAATCAGGTTGTAGCCCGCCGCCCACCACAGGTTTTCGCGCACAATCCACGCGGTGCGCCGGGCTTGGGCGGTGAGGTAGGGCAACGTGCGCATATTGCCGTTGAGCAGCAGCACGTCCGCCCCTTCGCGCGCCACGTCCGCGCCTTCGGCCACCGCCACCGACACATCCGCCTGCGCCAGCACCGGCGCGTCGTTGATGCCGTCGCCCACCATCAGCACTTTGTGCCCTTTCGCCTGCAAATCCTGCACATAGGCCAGCTTGTCTTCCGGCGTGGCTTCAGCGCGCACCGCATCCAGCGGCAAACCGGCCGCCACGGCATTGGCCGCCGCCTGCCTGTCGCCGCTGAGCAGGTGCAGGCTCAAGCCCTGCCGTTTCCATTCCGCCAACATGGCGGGCACTTCCGGCTTGGCTTGGTCTTGCAGCAGAAACACGGCGGCAAAGCCTTCATGACTGCCCAAATACACCGCGCCACCCGCGTGCTCCGCCTGCAAGTTTTCAGGTAGCCTGCCCGAAAGCTCGGCCACATAATCCAAACGGCCGATGCGCCATTGCGCCAACTGCCCATCCCGCCGCACTTGCGCGCCGATGCCGTGCCCGGCGCGGTTCACATAGTTTTCCGCTTCCAGCCTGATGGGACTGGGCGGGAGCGCGGCAATGGCGCGGGCGGCGGGGTGTTCGCTCTGCCGCTCCAAAAGCTGCGCCAGCGCCACGGCCAAATCCCGGCTCACGCCCTCGGCAGTGCGGATGGCGCACACGGAAAGGCAGCCGGTGGTGAGCGTACCGGTTTTGTCCAGCACCACGGTGTCCACCCGCGCCAGGGTTTCCAGGCTGTGCCCGCGGCTGATGAGCACGCCCTCGCCCGCCAGATGGCCGGTGGAGGCCGCCAAAGCCGCCGGCGTGGCCAGCGACAAGGCGCACGGGCAGGTGGCCACCAAGAGCGACACGGTAATCCACAGCGCGGTTTGCGCATCGGCATACCAGGCCCAGCCGGCAAACACCAATGCGCTCAGCAGCAGCAGCGCGCCCACAAACCAAGCCGCATAGCGGTCGGCCAGCTCCACCATGCGCGGCTTTTCCGCCAGCGCCCTATCCAGCAGGCGCACAATGTGCGACAGCCGCGTTTGGCTGCCCGCCTGCTCCACGCGGATAACAAGCGGGCTGCCGCCGTTGAGCGTGCCCGCGGTAACCGCATCGTCCGCCGCTTTGGGCACGGGCAAACTCTCGCCGCTGAGCATGGCCTCGTTCAGCTCGCTCTCGCCTTCCAGCACCACGCCGTCGGTCGGCACCACCTCGCCCGGCTTCACCAGCAGCACTTCGCCCGCCGCCAGCTTGGCCACCACCGCCTCTTCCGCGCGCGCCGTGTCCGGATAATCCGGCAGCCGGTGGCAAAACGCCGGCACCAGCTTCACCAGCCGCTCCGAAGCATCGCCCGCCTTGCGCCGCGCCAACTGCTCCAAATAGCGCCCGCCCAACAGTAGGAACACAAACATCGACACCGAATCGAAATAAATCCCGTCTTCCCGCCCCTGCAACAGCGCCAGCAGGCTGGCCGCAAACGCCGCCGCAATCGAAACCGCCACCGGCGTATCCATGCCCGCGCGGCGGTTTTTCCAATCGCGCCACGCCCCTTTGAAAAACGGCACCGCCGAATAAAACAACACCGGCAGCGTGAGCAGCATGCTCGCCCAATGCAGCATCCACAAAAAGCGCGGCTCGATTTCGCCCGCATAAAGATAAGTGGGCACCACATACATCATCACCTGCATCATCGCCAGCCCCGCCACCCACAAGCGCGTGAGCGCCTGCTTGCGCTCCGCCGCCGCCTGCGTTTCCATGCGTTCCGCATCATAAGGCGAGGCCTCGTAGCCGCTCTGGCGCACGCGCAGCAGAATATCCGACAGCGCCGCTTGCGAATTATCCCAAGCCACCCGCGCGCGCAGCGTGCTGTAGTTGATTTCCGCGCGCAGCACGCCCGGGAGCCGCAAAAGCTGCTGCTCAATCAGCCACACGCAGGCCGCGCAGGTTACCCCGCCCAGCATCAGCACCGCCTCGCGCTCGTTCCCCTCCTTCACTTCCACAAACTCCGCCTGCACATCCGGCAGGTCGTACAGCTTGAGCTGCTCCAGCACTTCCGGCGGCGGCAGCACCGCCCGTTCCGCCTCGGCCGTGCGGCGGTGGTAGTAGCTGCCCAGCCCGGCGGCAATGATGCTCTGCGCCACCGCCTGGCAGCCCGCGCAGCAGGCCGGATGGACGGCGCCTTCAAACTCAATCGGCATATCCAGCCCATCAGGCACGGGCAGGCCGCAGTGGAAACAGGTGTTGACTTGGGGTTCGGTGTGGCTCATGGTGTGTGTTCGCTTATAGAATGGCGCGGATTATAGGCTACCTGAAAGCGAAGCTCCAAGGCAGTTCAAACACAGCGCGGCCTTTTTTCAGGTAGCCCCAAGCCCCGGAGCAGAGGCTACCTGAAAGCGTGAGCTTCAACGCAGTTAAAACGGGCGAAGCGAGTTTCTGCAAAGCTAAAACCGAAAACCCTGTACCATATAGCCTGCCGCCGAAATTTTTTCAGGTAGCCTTTGAGAGAGACGGAGACACGCCAAAAGGCTACCTGAAAAATGACACTTAGCGAAATCAAAACGAACACCACGCATAACAACAAGGTTTGCAATCAGAAAGCGCCTTTCCAAACATACTGAAATCTTTTCAGGTAGCCTCACAAGTCACCCAATTTAAAACACAGCCAAATTACTTAAAGGACACCATACCCCATGTTCACCTCACGCGATCTCGGCCGATTCCTCTACTCCCTATTCAATGTATTGGAAATTCTCGGCATCGTGTTTGCCATCGTGATGGCGATTGCCGCCTCTTGGCTGTTTTACTACCTCAAACCGCAATGGGTAAAGAAGCAGATTTGGCTGATGCCCATTCCCGGGCTGCTTGTTGCGGTGGTGTTTTTCGTTATCCCGTATTTTCAGCAGAAAGAGCAGGATGAGCAGCGGCAGCGGGCATTGCAACAGGCCCGAGCCGAACGGGCGGCATGGCGCAAGCAATACTACGAGCCCGCCAAAGCCCGCTTCGACCAACTGTGCCGAAACGCCGGCGAGAAGATCTACCGCACCGCAGAGAATGTGGACGGCATCCTGCTGCTGAAAGTGCGCGGGGATGACGAGAAATATCAAGACAGCTTCTACAATCCGCTGAAAGACCAGATGTGGGAGGATGCGGCGGTGGAGAGTGAGTCAAAACGAGAGAAATATATTGAGAAATTTCTTCTTTATTCTAATCTTAGCTTTCCAAGGTATATCTATGCTGATGTTTTACAAAATTCAGGTAGCCCCTCTGCCCGCTGGAGGCTACCGAAAAACTTGAGCAAACCAATCCCCCAGTTTCCGCAAAACCAAAAACCTCCCCCTTTTGCGCTATACTCCCCGCCATGCTCACCGACAGCCACTGCCACCTCGCCGACCCCGCCCTCGCCCGCAGGCTGCCTGAAATCCTCAGCACCGCCCGCACCCAAGGCGTAACCCGCTTTATCGTGCCCGCCGCACAGGCAGGCGATTTCGAGGCCGTCTGCCGCCTGCACCAACCGCCCGAATGCTACGGCGCAGTCGGCCTGCACCCCTGGTTTGCCGGGCAATTCTCCCCCGAGCTGCTCGCGCAAACCGCCGCCCTGCTGCAAGCCCGCCCCAAGCTGCTGGTGGGCGAAATCGGGCTGGATTACCACGGCGAACGCAAGCAAACCCGCCCCGCGCAGCAAACCGCCCTGCTCGCCCAGCTCGACCTCGCCCGGCAATACCGCCGCCCTGTCATCCTGCACCACGTGCGCGCCGCCGCCGATACCGTGGCCGCACTCAAGCAAACCGCCTTCCGCTGCGGCGGCATCGCCCACGGTTTTTCAGGTAGCCTCGAAGAAGCCCGCGCCCTCATCGGCTACGGCCTGCTCATCGGCATCGGCACACTGGCGCTCAACCCGAACGCCCGCAAAGTGCGCACCGCCGCCGCAGAGCTGCCGCTGGAACACCTGGCGCTGGAAACCGACAGCCCCTTTATGCTCCCCGCCGGCGAAGCGGAAAACACCCCTGCCAACGTGCGGCGCGTGGCCGAAACCGTGGCCGCATTGCGCGGCATCGCCTGGCAGAAAGTGGCCGCCGCCACCGAGCGCAATATCGGCCGTTTGTTGGCATTCTGAATCGGCAGCAACCCGCGAATAGATTTCTGCGCCGTTTGCCGCATGATGTGCAGCCATGCCTGCCCAATCTGTTGTTTCCCCAATTGTTTCATTATTATCCGAAGCGCGGCACCTGCTTCCCAAGCCGATTCATTCACTTGCACCGTCCTACCGAAAACAGGGCAAATGGGGTAGAATGCCGCGCACGCAGGCGGCTTTTCATAATGATTATCCGTTTCTGCGCGGGCTCGAAAACCTGCCCGAATGTGATCCAGCCTTCCCCGTCTGTTTTAACCCAACATCAAGGAGTGCCCCATGAGCAACCTGAATACCCTGTTCCAACAAATCAAACAGCGTGATCCCGAACAAGCCACTTTCCATCAAGCCGTAGAAGAAGTTTTCGGCAGCCTTGCCCCGTTCCTCTCCAAAAATCCCCAATACACCAAACACAACCTGCTCGGCCGCCTGGTTGAGCCCGAGCGCGTAATCCTGTTCCGCATTTCCTGGGTAGACGACCAAGGCCAGGTGCAGGTAAACCGCGGCTACCGCGTGCAGATGAACTCCGCCATCGGCCCCTACAAAGGCGGCTTGCGCTTCCACCCCACCGTAAACCTGGGCGTGCTCAAATTCCTGGCCTTCGAGCAAGTATTTAAAAACGGCCTCACCACCCTGCCCATGGGCGGCGGCAAAGGCGGCTCCGACTTCGACCCCAAAGGCAAGAGCGACGGCGAAGTGATGCGTTTCTGCCAAGCCTTTATGACCGAGCTCGCCCGCCACATCGGCGCCGATTTAGACGTGCCCGCCGGCGACATCGGCGTGGGCGCGCGCGAAATCGGCTACCTCTACGGCCAATACAAACGCGTGCGCAACGAATTCGCCTCCGTGCTCACCGGCAAAGGCCTCAGCTACGGCGGCAGCCTGATCCGTCCCGAAGCCACCGGCTACGGCACCGTGTATTTTACCGAAAACATGCTGAAAACCCGCAACGACAGCATCAAAGGCAAACGCGTGGTCATCTCCGGCTCCGGCAACGTGGCCCAATACGCCGCCCAAAAAGCCCTGCAACTGGGCGCCAAAGTGCAAACCGTGTCCGATTCCGGCGGCTTCGTGAAATTTGCCGACAGCGGCATGACCGAAGCCCAATGGCAGGCTTTGAGCGAGCTGAAAAACGTACGCCGCGAACGCCTCTCCGTGTATGCCAAAGAGCAAGGCTTGGAATACCACGAAGGCAAACGCCCGTGGCACGTGCCCTGCGATGTGGCCCTGCCCTGCGCCACCCAAAACGAGCTCAACGGCGAAGAAGCCCAAGCCCTGCTGAAAAACGGCTGCATCTGCGTGGCCGAAGGCGCCAACATGCCCTCCACCCTGGATGCGGTTAAAGCCTTCACCGACGCGAAAATCCTCTACGCCCCGGGTAAAGCCAGCAACGCCGGCGGCGTGGCCACTTCCGGCCTCGAAATGAGCCAGAACGCCATCCGCCTCTCCTGGAGCAGCGAAGAAGTGGACAGCCGCCTGTTCGACATCATGGGCAACATCCACGAAAACTGCGTGGCCAACGGCACGGAAAACGGCTACACCAACTACGTGAACGGCGCCAACATCGCCGGCTTCAAGAAAGTGGCCGACGCCATGCTGGCACAAGGCGTGGTGTAAGCCCGTCTGCGGCAGGACTTCCCGCCGCCAAACGCAACGCTGCTCCCGCTCGGAGGCAGCGTTGTTTTATCGCCAGCCAGAGGCTACCTGAAAAAGGCTACATGAAAACTGCGCTGCCATTTTCAGGTAGCCTTTTTTAGGTAGCCTCCCCGCACCGTTGCATCCTCCACTCAAGCAATCACTCCAGCAGTTTCAATAGAAATTATTTTTGTTTGGCATAAGTGATTGGTTTAGAAATCCATACGCCAGCCCATACACCGCCCCGCCACAAAGCCTTACATTCCGCAATCTTTTTTTTGCCGCCAAAATACATTATATTGTGTGAGTTTAACTCACCGAACACATTATCTTGTGTTGTCACTCGAAATCAGGATGGGAAAATGAACGATACCGTTAATCTCAAAGTCACCAAGCGCGACGGCCGCTTGGAACCGATCAATCTGGATAAAATCCACCGCGTGGTTACCTGGGCCGCCCAAGGGCTGAAAAACGTTTCCGTATCGCAGGTTGAGCTCAAATCGCACATCCAGTTTTACAACGGCATCCGCACCGACGACATCCACGAAACCATCATCAAGGCGGCTGCCGACCTGATTTCGCAGGATACGCCCGACTATCAATATCTCGCCGCGCGTCTGGCGATTTTCCATCTGCGCAAAATCGCTTACGGCGAGTTCGAACCGCCGCATCTCTTCGACCACGTTAAAAAACTCACCGAAGCGGGCAAATACGACCGCCACATCATCGAAGATTATAGCCGTGAAGAGTTTGACGAACTGAACGCCTATATCGACCACAGCCGCGACATGACCTTCTCGTATGCCGCCGTGAAGCAGCTCGAAGGCAAATATCTGGTACAGAACCGCGTTACCCGCCAGATTTATGAAACGCCGCAGTTCTTATACATTTTGGTGGCGATGTGCCTCTTCAGCAAATACCCGAAAGAGACGCGCTTGGATTACGTCAAACGTTTTTACGACGCCGTTTCTACGTTTAAAGTATCGCTGCCGACCCCGATTATGAGCGGCGTGCGCACGCCTACGCGCCAGTTCTCAAGCTGCGTATTGATTGAATGCGACGACAGTCTGGATTCCATCAACGCCACCACCAGCGCAATCGTGAAATACGTTTCCCAGCGCGCGGGCATCGGCATCAATGCTGGACGTATCCGCGGTTTGGGCAGTGAAATCCGCGGCGGCGAAGCGCAACACACCGGCTGCATCCCGTTTTTCAAAATGTTCCAAGCGGCGGTTAAATCCTGCTCGCAAGGCGGCGTGCGCGGCGGCGCGGCAACCTTGTTCTACCCCTTGTGGCACATTGAAGCCGAAAGCCTGTTGGTATTGAAAAACAACCGTGGCGTGGAAGACAACCGCATCCGCCAGCTGGATTACGGCGTGCAAATCAACCGCCTGCTGTACACCCGCCTGATTAAAGGCGGCAACATCACACTGTTTTCGCCCAACGAAGTCCCCGGCCTATACGACGCATTCTTTGCCGATCAAGACGAATTCGAGCGTCTCTACACGAAATACGAGCAAGACCCGAACATCCGCAAGCGCACCTTGTCGGCTACCGATTTGTTCTCCACGCTGATGCAGGAGCGTGCCGGAACGGGACGCATCTACATCCAAAACGTTGACCACTGCAACACGCACAGCCCGTTTGACCCGCGCGTCGCGCCCGTGCACCAGTCTAACCTGTGCATGGAAATCGCCCTGCCGACCAAACCGCTGGACAACATCAACGACCCGAACGGCGAAATCGCCCTGTGTACCCTATCTGCCTTCAACTTGGGCGCATTAAACAGCTTGGACGAGCTGGAAGGGCTTGCCGATTTGACCGTGCGCGCACTCGACGCCTTGCTGGATTATCAAGATTATCCGGTCGAAGCCGCACGCACCGCAACCATGAACCGCCGCACGCTCGGCATCGGCGTCATCAACTACGCCTACTATCTGGCGAAAAACGGTGTCCGTTACAGCGACGATTCCGCGCTCGGCCTGACCCACCGCACCTTTGAAGCCATGCAGTATTACCTGCTCAAAGCATCGGTGAACCTTGCCAAAGAATACGGCGCATGCCCGCTGTTCAACCAAACCGTTTATTCGCAAGGCAAACTGCCCATCGACACTTACAAAAAAGACTTGGATGCCGTGTGCAGCGAACCGCTGTTGTGCGACTGGGAAAGCCTGCGTGCCGACATCGTCAAATACGGCCTGCGCAATTCCACCCTGACCGCACTCATGCCGTCTGAAACCAGCTCGCAAATCGCCAACGCCACCAACGGCATCGAACCGCCGCGCGGACTGGTAACGGTCAAAGCATCAAAAGACGGCATTCTGAAACAAGTCGTGCCGGAATTTGAAACCCTGAAAGACGCCTACGAAACCCTGTGGCAGCTTCCTGGCAACGAAGGCTACCTGAAACTTGTCGGCGTGATGCAGAAATTCGTCGATCAGGCGATTTCCGCCAACACCGCCTACGACCCGGGCAAATTCGAAGGCAATAAAGTTTCCATGAAACAAATGCTCAAAGACCTGCTGACCGCCTACAAATACGGCGTCAAAACCCTGTACTACCATAACACCCGCGACGGCGCGGACGATACGCAGACCGATATTCAGGATGACGGCTGCGCAGGCGGGGCTTGTAAGATTTAGCCGCCAATGAAAAGGCTACCGGAAAAAGGAAACAGTTTTTCAGGTAGCCTGTTGCCTTATATCCTTCACCATCACATTGCAAAAGAGAGCCGCCATGTCCTGCGAACACCTAGTCATGTCCTACAGCACCTTTTCCAAAACCCAAAACGACGCGCTCAAAGAGCCGATGTTTTTCGGCCAGCCGGTAAACGTTGCCCGCTACGACCAGCAGAAATACGAAGTCTTCGAAAAGCTGATTGAAAAACAACTGTCATTTTTCTGGCGCCCCGAAGAAATCGACGTGTCGCGCGACCGCATCGACTATGCCAATCTGCCCGAACACGAAAAGCATATTTTCATCAGCAACTTAAAATACCAAACCTTGCTCGATTCCATCCAAGGCCGCAGCCCCAACGTTGCCCTGCTGCCCTTGGTGTCGATTCCCGAGCTGGAAACTTGGATTGAAACTTGGAGCTTCAGCGAAACCATCCACTCGCGCAGCTACACCCACATCATCCGCAATATCGTGAACGACCCATCGGTCGTGTTCGACGACATCGTGCAAAACGAATACATCATCGCCCGCGCCGAAGACATCGCCTGCTACTACGACGACTTAATCGAATACACCCAGTATTACAACCTCTTAGGCGAAGGCGAACACCGCGTAAACGGCAAAACCATCGTGGTAAACCTGCGCGAGCTCAAGAAAAAGCTCTACCTCTGCCTGATGTGCGTAAACGTGCTCGAAGCCATCCGCTTCTATGTTTCCTTCGCCTGCTCCTTCGCCTTTGCCGAGCGCGAACTGATGGAAGGCAACGCCAAAATCATCAAGCTCATCGCCCGCGACGAAGCCCTGCACCTCACCAGCACCCAGCACATGCTCAACCTGATGCGCGCCGGCGCCGACGACCCCGAAATGGCCGAAATCGCCGAAGAGCTGGAACAAGCCTGCTTCGATCTGTTTAAAAAAGCCGCTGACCAAGAAAAAGAATGGGCCGAATACCTGTTTAAAGACGGCTCCATGATCGGCCTAAACAAAGACATCCTGTGCCAATACGTTGAATACATTACTAACCTGCGCATGCAGGCCGTCGGCTTGCAGCCCGCCTTCCCCGCCTCCGCGCAAAACCCGATCCCCTGGATCAACGCCTGGCTCTCCTCCGACAACGTGCAGGTTGCCCCGCAGGAAGTGGAAATCTCCTCCTACCTCATCGGCCAAATCGACGCCGAAGTCAATGCCGAAGACTTAGGCGATTTCGAGCTGTAATCCCGCCGGACATTGAGGCTACCTGAAAAATCAGGCCGAACTTTTCAGGTAGTCTCAAATGCCGGCTGCAAACCCATCCCTCTCCTGCCGGAGAAGGCGGCAAGCCATAGGCCAACTTCAGTTTCAAAGCCACCCATTTTTCAGGTAGCCTCCAAGGCTACCTGAAGCCTATTCCCAAATATAGAGGAATAATCAAACCTTTTTCCCTTCCCACCACCCGCCCCAAAACTTTTCAGCTAGCCCCAACCCAGTTAAAGCAAGCACGGCCAGCGCCTACCAAGCCGCACCCAAACCGCATCCCGCCCCACCCGCATGCTAAAATCCCGCCCTTTCCCTCCTCCCCGCCACGCCATGCCCACCGCCAGCCAAATCGAAGACCTGCTGCCGCAAACCCAATGCCAACAATGCGGCTACGAAGGCTGCGCCCCCTACGCCCAAGCCCTCGCCCGAGGCCAAGCCCCCATCAACCTCTGCCCGCCCGGCGGCGACACCGTGATACACGAGCTCGCCGCCCTCATGCACACCCCGCCCCTGCCCCTCGCCCAGCCCAAAAGCCGCCGCAAAAGCCCTCGCCCATATCGACGAAGCCGCCTGCATCGGCTGCACCGCCTGCATCAAAGCCTGCCCTGTTGACGCCATCCTCGGCGCTTCCAAGCTCATGCACACCGTGCTCGAAAACGAATGCACCGGCTGCGGCCTCTGCCTGCCGCCCTGCCCCGTCGATTGCATCGACATGCGCCCCGTGGCCGACCCCTTCTTGCCTCGCGCCGGCGCCGCCCTCCCCGCCGAAAACAGCCGCCGCGCCGCCGCCCGCCACGCCAAACAACGCCATCAGCAGCGCATCCAACGCCAACAGCGCCTCGCCGCCGAACGCCAAGTCCACCTCGCCGCACGCGCCGCCCAAGCCGCCGCAAACAGCGCTGCCACACAGGCCGCCGCACCAAGCCCGGCCCCGGTCAAACCCGCCTTCAACCCCGCCGACCTCATCGCCCGCGCCATGGCCAGCGCCCAAGCCCAACAAAGCCAACGCGCCGTGCCCGCCAACCGCGCAGACTTCCGCCGCCAAGAAATCGCCGCCGCCCAGCAGCAAGCCGCCCACCGCCGTGCCCTGAAAAACCTCCGCTACGGCAACGAAGCCGAAAAAGCCGCCGCCCACGACTACCTGCGCCAGCGCAAAGCCGAAGAAGAAGCCCAATCCCAAGGCTAAGCCACAAGCAAATCCGCCGCCACGCAATCAAGCATGCCGCCCAAGCTTCAGGCTACCTGAAAACCATCGGTTTCCATCCCGTTCAACACATCCCAACAAAACCAAAGCTCCGCCATTTAAGCCGGAGCTTTGTTGTGTTTGTTCAAGCCTGTTTGCGGTTTTCAGGCAGCCTGCCAACGATTTTGCCTTTGGCTCCGCCCGATAGGCGCTAACCCAGCCAGCCAAACGCGCGGCGCAGCTCTGCCGTGCCGTCGGCTTCGCAGCAGCGGCCGTGGGCGAGGATAATTTTTTCGGGCTGCCAGGCCAGCATTCGGGCGAGGCATTGGCGGGCGGCGGCGCGGTCGGTGAAGGTGGCGCACCAGTCGGGCGGGGTTGTGCCCTTGGGCGCAGCGATGCCGGCGAGTTTCATCACTCCTGCCCAGAAGCGGCTGGGGAATCGGTCTGCTTCGAAGTTTTCGATGAGGTCGGCCAGAATGAGCGTGCGGCTGGCGCGGTGGAAGAAAACGGTTTCGGTCATGGCGCGGCTGCCTAGGAAGGGCAGCTGCGCGATGTCATTTGCCCATTGCGGCGGGGCGGCGCTGCCTAGGTCGGCATCGAAGGAGACGGCGATGTGCTGGGATTTTGCCCGTTCGAGCACGCCGAGGCTGGCCCAAGCGGCGGCTTGCGGGTAGTGCGTTTTCCAGGCGGCGATGTGGGCATAGTGGATGCGGTTGGGCGACACGAGGTGGCGCACTTCGCCCAGCGCGTTGATTTGCGCCAAAAGTTCAGGCGCAGGCTCGATGGGCGAGTGGCACCACAGGCCGCCGTCGGCCAGGCGCACCACGGTCATGCGTGTGCTGAAGGGGATGCGCACGCCGAGCGGGAAGGCCATGCGGACGATGCCGCCGTCGGCAATCCAGATGTTTTCGCCGAAGGGCTTGAGGGTGTGCAGCGGGTGGTAGAGGTGGATGGGGGCGCGCATGGTTTGTCCTTGCTGGCGGTAGGCGGTTTTCGTGTGCCGGAAGCCGGTGGTTTCAGCTAGCCTTGGGCGTATGCGCTGAGGCTACCTGAAAATTTTTGCCGAATGTAATCTGTAGTTTGGATTTAGCGGTCGGGTAGCGCCGGAAACGGCGGAGCGGATTTTTCAGGTGGCCTTCCGGCGCATTGAGGCTACCTGAAAACGGGTGCGGCGGGCTTCGGCGGAGCCTGCACACCCGCCCTATTCCGCCCACACCACGGTTTCGGCGGCATCGCGGCGCGGTTTGGGCTGGATGTCGCGGACGCGGTAGCCGAAGGTGGCGGCCACGGATACGCCGTATTCGGCGGGGTCGAGCAGCCCGGCTTGGACGAGGATGTGCTCCACGGCGGCGTAGTCCATGCCCTCCACGGCGCAGGAGTCAATGCCGAGCATGGCGGCGCCGGTGAGCATATTGGCCAGGGCGATGTAGCTTTGTTTGCTCGCCCAGTCGAACAGGGCGCGTTCGTTGTCGGCGATGGCGATGTCGTGGGTTTGGAAGCTGCAGTAGCGCTCGAGGGCGGCGGCGCGCTGCTCGGGCGTGAAGCCGCGCCGGCTCATCAGCTCGCTGAAAAAGGGGCTGTCGTAGCGGGCGTGTTTTTTCGCCAGCAGGATCACGAGGTGGCTGGCTTCGGCAATGGCGCCCTGCATGCCCCAGGCCACGGGCTTGATTTTTTCGCGCAGCCCTTGGTTTTGTATCACCAGAAACTTCCACGGCTCGGCGCCGACGGAGCTGGGCGAAAGGCGGCCGAAATCGAGGATGGCGGCAAAGTCTTCGGCGCTGATTTTGCGCGCGGGGTCGTAGTGGCGGGTGGATACGCGGCGACGGAAAATATCGAGGGCTTGTTCTCGGGAGAGGATCATGGTGCTTCCTTTCTGTGAAGTGGCTTGCTGATGGGTGTGAGCAGCGCAGAAACTCGCTCCGTGTATAGTGGACTAAATTTAAATCAGGACAAGGCGACGAAGCCGCAGACAGTACAAACAGTACGGCAAGGCGAGGCAACGCAGTCCTGGTTTAAAGTTAATCCACTACATTTTTCAGGTAGCCTCAATGTGCCGAAAGGCTACCTGAAAATACGGACAACGCGTTTACAGGCGGTAAAACGCTTTGGCTGCCGCCCACAGGATTTGGGGCTGCTCTTTCATGACTTCGTGCTGCGCAAAGGGCACATTCATCAGGTGCGCTTCGGGCAGTGCGGTGCGCAAGTCGGCCAAATCGTTGAGCGACAGCAGGAAATCGCCCTCGCCGCGCACGGCCAGCACGGGCGCTTGGATTCGGGCCACGGCTTCGTTCGGATAGCCCGTGGGCGAAGTGTCCAGCCACAGCCGTTTCAAGGCGGCGGCGAGCGCGGGCAGGTCGGGCTGCGGATTGAGCTTTTCGTAGGCAGCCACTTGCGCGGCCATGTTTTCGCGGAAAAATTCGGGCGTGAGGCCGGCAAACATCTCGCGCACAGGCTCGAGCTGGCGGCTGTGCCACGACGCGCCCACGGTGAGCACGGACTGCACCCGCGCATCGGCGGCGGCCAAGCGGTAGGCCGCCGTACCGCCGTCGCTGAAGCCAAACAGGTGGTAGGCGCGCAAACCGAGCGCGTCGGCCAAATAGCGGGCATCGTCGGCAATCTGGGCGTAGGTGAGCGGGGCGCTGCCGAGAGTGGAACGGCCGTGGCCGCGCGTGTCGGTTTCGATGGTAAAAAAGTGCCGTTGCAATTCGGGCAGGAGGGCGGCGAAATCTTCGGCCGAGCCCAAGCCGCCGTGCAGCAGCAGGAGTGCGGGCGCACCGGGGCGGTCGCCGGTGCGGTAAAACAAGTCGGCGCCGAGATGGGGGATGGTGTTCATGGCGGGTTTCCTTTCGTGGGCGGGATGTTGGGGCTTGTCCGCCCTGCCCGGGCGGGGCGTGCGTGCGGATACGGCGGGGGCGCAGGCGGCCAGGATGGCGACTGCGGCGCTTTGGAGGAAGGTGCGGCGGGAAAGCATGATGGCTGGCTCGGGTTAGCTTGGGCAGAAGCTCGTTTCTTTTTTTCAGGTAGCCTTCCGGTGCATTGAGGCTACCTGAAAAATATTTGGCTTGCTCGGGCAGATTACGGGATTTCGGGATAGGCGAGCAAGGGGCTGAAATCGGTTTTCCAAATATCCAGGCTGTGCAGCCGGCCGTTGCTGCGGGCGTAGAGGGTGGCCAGCACGGGGGTGCCGTCTTGGTCTGGAAACGGGTATTCGGCGATGGCGAGGGTGGGCAAATGGCTTGGCGTCTCTTCCGGGTAAACAAAGGAGAAGCTGCCCATGCCGCCGTCTTCAAGCGGGATAACGCGCTCGGGAAAGGTGATGGGGAGCGTGGCGTATTGGGGGCGGATGCGCCGGAGCAGGAGACGCAGCAGGCGGGTTTCGCCGGGGCTGAGGGGTCGGGGCTGGGGTGTCATGGTTGGCCGGTTGGGTGATGTGGTTTTAGCTTCGCAGAAACTTTGCTTCCTGCGGAAACATCGTTTTAGCTTCGCAGAAACTCTGCTTCCTGCGGAAACATCGTTTTCAGGTAGCCTGGTTTTCCTGATAGCGGTGTTCGGGAATGCCGATTTGTCGGGGCACGGGGTTGTGTGCCAGCGGGAAGAAGCCTTCTTCGATTTCATAGAGCGGAGTGGGCCAGAAGGCGGCGGCGGCGGGGTCGGCTTGGGTGAGCCAGCTTTGCAGTGGGGCGGCGAGGGCTGCGCCTTGCGCGCCGCGATGGGCGAAATCGGCTTTGAGCTGAAATACGGCGGCCATCAGGCGGCAATAGCTTTGCACAAACAAGGCCAGGCTGCTGTTGGCCAACACCCATTGCCGCTCCCAGGTATTCTCGGCCTGCGGCGAATACAGCCACACGCTGCCATCGGCAAGCTGCACGAAATAGCTGCCGCCGTAGCCGTATTTGCCGAAGCAGCGTGCTTCGCCGCGCGGGGTGCGGATGGCAAGGGTATCGTCGGGAAAGCGGACGAAGTGGAAACGGGCGGGCGGGTAGTCGGCAAGGTAGGCGATGCCGTCTTGGAAGAGGGTGTCGAGGCTTTGCGGCGCACCGGCGGCATAAGCGGCGGGGCGGAGGACGGGGATGCGGTCGGCGGCGAGGGCGCGGGCTAGGTTCATGGCGGCTCTGAATGAATGCGGTTGAAACGGATAAAGGCTACCTGAAAACAGCTTAGAGCGCGGGCAGCCAGCGGCTGACGGCATAAATCAGCAGGCCGACGAGGCCGCCGACCAGGGTGCCGTTGATGCGGATAAACTGCAAATCGCGGCCGATGGAGAGCTCGAGCTTGTCGCTCATCTGGCGGCTGTCCCAGCTTTTCACTTTGTCGGCCACAAATTCAGCGGCGCGGCGGCGATAGCGGCGCACCAGGCTGCGGGCGAGCAGGGCGAGGCGGGCATTGAGGTGGCGCTGCTGGCGCACTGTGGCGGCATGGCGTTGCAGCAGGCCGGTAAGCAGGCTGTCGAGGCGGCGGAGGGTGGCGGAATCGGGGCTTTGCACGTCGTCGGCTAGGCGTTGGGCAAGGCTTTGCCACAAGTCGGCAAGGCTGCTTTGCAGCTCGGGGGAATTGGCAAGCTGGCGTTTGGCGAGGGCGAGTTTGCGGTGCCAGGCTTCGGATTGGGCAAGCTCGAGTGCGAAGCGGCGGTATTGGCGGCGGAAGGCGGCGCGCATTTCGTGCTGCGGGTCGGCCAGGGCGGCGGCGGTGTAGTTGTCAGCCCAATCGAGGGCTTTTTGCGCCACCCAGCCGTCGATCTGCCCCACCAGCCGGCCGCGCAGCTGGGCTTTGAGTTTGTCCCAAGTATCGGGGCGGGCGCTTTCGATTTGCTCTGCCCAGGCGCGCAGGTTTTCTTCGAGCAGCACGCGGGTGCGGGGCTGGCGCAGCCAGTGGCGGATTTGGCCGAGCAAGGCAGTGTGCAGGTTTTCAGGTAGCCCTTGGCTTTCCAGCAAGAGGAGGGTTTGCGAGAGGACGCCGCCGATTTGCCTGCCGCTGCCGTGTTGGGCGAGAAAGGCGGCGCCGAGGCGGGCGGCTTCTTGGGGCGAGATGCTTTGCAGGGCGGCGGGGAGTTTTTGCGCGAGGGGCAGCAGCCATTCGCGGCGGTTTTCGGCGCGGGCGAGCCAGCGCAGGAGTTTGCCGACTGGGCGCAGGCGGTAGATGCGGATGGCGATGGGGCGCTCGGGCAGGAAGTTGGTTTCGATGAAGCGGCCAAGCTCGTCGGCAATGCGGCTTTGGTTGCGTGGGAGGATGGCGGTGTGGGGGATTTTAAGGCCGAGCGGATGGCGGAATAAGGCGGTTACGGCAAACCAGTCGGCCAGCGCGCCCACCATGGCGGCTTCGGCGAAGGCTTTCAGGTAGCCTATGGCGGGGTGGCGCTGGAGAAACAGAGATGAGGCGGCAAACAGCAACACGGCGGCCACCAGCAAGCCGCCCGCCCAGCGCCGGCTGTGTTGCAAACGGGCGCGGGCGGCGGCTTCGCGGGCTTGGTCGGCCAGAATATTCATGGCTTAGAGAGCCCGCTCGGCATAGGTGGGCACTTTGCTGGCGGCGGCCATGCGCCCGATATAGTTTTGCAGCTTGGCGGGGAAAACGAGGCCTTTCACCAGCGTGAGGTTGCGCAACACGGGATAGAGGATGATGTCTTCCATGCCGGGCTCGGCGCCGTTGAAATAGGGCTCGGGCAAGAGCGCGGCGAGCTCGGCCAGGTCGGCATGGATGCGCTCAAGGTAGGCCGGGGTGTCGGCCAGGTTTTGCTCGAAGCTGCCGATGTTTTGTTCTTTTTTGTGCACGAAGTAATCGATGGCGGCCTGGGTGGCGAATTCGGGCAGCGGCGGATCGAGGCGCACTTCGCGCGGCATCACCAGGCGGTTGTAGTATTTGCCCACCTTGTCAAACCAGGCCTGCGCTTCGGGGCGGACGGTTTCGCTCAGGCGCGCCTGGCCGGCGTATTCGTCGATAAAACGCACGATGTCGAGGCTCTCGCCCATGTGGCTACCGTCCGGTTTTTGCAGGATGGGCACTTGCTTGGCGCCAATCAGGCCGATGGGCGTGGCTTCGTCGTCGTTGAGCAATGCGATTTCCTCCACCGGCACGCCGCGCAGGCCGAAAATCATGCGGGCGCGCACGCAGAAGGGGCAGTGGTCGTAAACATAGAGTTTCATAGCGGTTTCCTTGGTGGTTGGGCTGGCGGGAAGATTGTAGCACAGCGCGGGAGGCTACCTGAAAGCGGCATTCCGGCTGCACACAAAACATAGTTTCCGCCACGCCAAAATGCTAAAATCAGCCCCTCTTGATTTTTATTTTTACCCTATTCACAAAGGAAACATCATGGCCGGCCACAGCAAATGGGCAAACATCCAACACAAAAAAGCCCGCGTCGATGCCAAACGCGGCAAAATCTTCACCAAACTCATCAAAGAAATCACCGTAGCCGCCCGCCTCGGCGGCGGCGACCCCGCCTCCAACCCCCGCCTGCGCCTGGCCATGGACAAAGCCTGGGACGCCAACATGCCCAAAGACAACGTGCAGCGCGCCATCGACAAAGGCACAGGCAACCTCGAAGGCGTGGAATACATCGAGCTGCGCTACGAAGGCTACGGCATCGGTGGCGCCGCCCTGATGGTAGACTGCCTCACCGACAACAAAACCCGCACCGTGGCCGACGTGCGCCACGCCTTCAGCAAACACGGCGGCAACCTCGGCACCGACGGCTGCGTCGCCTTCAATTTCAAACACCAAGGCTACCTCCTCTTCGGCCCCGACACCGAAGAAGATGCCCTGATGGAAGCCGCCCTCGAAGCCGGCGCCGAAGACATCGTTTCCCACGACGACGGCTCGTTTGAAGTCATCACCCCGCCCAACGACTGGGCAGCCATCAAAGCCGCGCTCGAAGCGGCCGGCTTCAAAGCCGAAGACGGCGACGTAACCATGCGCGCCCAAAACGAAGCCGTGCTCACCGGCGAAGACGCCGCCAAAATGCAGCGCCTTATCGACGCCCTCGAAGAGCTCGACGACGTGCAGGATGTGTACACCTCCGCCGTGCTCGAGCTGGAATAGGCAAACAAAGGCTACCTGAAAATTCAGCTTGGCAAATACTCCGCCTTGCCCCGTTTCAGCCGCGTTGCAGCCAATGTTTTCAGGTAGCCTTTGCAGGATTAGCCGCAGCCCGGGCACGGACGCTTATCCCCGCTTACCCACATTTTCAGGTAGCCTTCCAAGCATGAGCAGGATTTGTGCGGAACGCACGCCTTGTTTGAAATTCCACATCCGCGTGCGAGGCTGCGCCGCATACCCTTGTATATTGAAACCAATGTACCATAGCAACCAAACAGGTTATCTGCCTCTGAACGCACCCTACCAACCTGCCAAATTTTTTCAGCTAGCCTTCCGAGAGCCCGCCCCATGACCCAGCCCCATCCCCTCCTGCGCACCCAGTGCTACATCAACGGCCAATGGCTCAATGCCGGCAGCGGCCGCACCCTCGCCGTTAGCAATCCCGCCACCGGCCAAACCATCGGCAGCGTGCCCGATATGGGCGCGGCGGAAGCCGAACGCGCCATTGCAGCTGCCCAAGCCGCCCTGCCCTCCTGGCGCGCCCTCAGCGCCAAACAGCGCAGCCAAATCCTGCGCCGCTGGTTTGATTTGATGATGCAGGAGCAGGAAAACCTCGCCACCCTGCTTACGCTCGAGCAGGGCAAGCCGCTGGCCGAAGCGCGCGGCGAAATCGCCTACGGCGCCTCCTATGTCGAATGGTATGCCGAAGAGGCCAAACGCGTGTATGGCGACACCATCCCCGGCCCCGCACCCGACAAGCGCATCCTGGTGCTCAAGCAGCCCGTGGGCGTGTGCGCCGCCATCACGCCGTGGAACTTCCCCAACGCCATGATCACGCGCAAAGCCGCGCCCGCGCTGGCCGCCGGCTGCACCTTCATCGTGCGCCCCGCCTCGCAAACGCCGTTTTCCGCGCTGGCCATCGCCGAGCTGGCCGAGCGCGCCGGCATTCCCGCAGGCGTGTTCAATGTGCTCACCGGCTCTTCGCGCGAAATCGGCCGCGTGCTCACCGAAAGCGATGCCGTGCGCAAATTCAGCTTCACCGGCTCCACCGCCGTGGGCCGCACCCTGCAAGCGCAATGCGCCGCCACCATCAAGAAAACCTCAATGGAGCTCGGCGGCAACGCGCCTTTTATCGTGTTTGACGACGCCGACATCGACGCCGCCGTGGCCGGCGCTATCACCTGCAAATTCCGCAACGCCGGGCAAACCTGCGTGTGCGCCAACCGCTTCTATGTGCAAAGCGGCGTGTATGATGAATTTGTGCGCAAATTCGCCCAAGCCGCAGGCTACCTGAAAACCGGCAACGGCCTGGAAGCCGGCACGGATTGCGGCCCGCTCATCGACGAAGCCGCGCTGGCCAAAGTGGAAGAACACCTGGCCGACGCCCTCGCCCACGGCGGCGAAGTGGCCGCAGGCGGCGCGCGCCACCCCGCCGGCCGCCTATTCTTCCAGCCCACCGTGATTCGCCATGCCAATGCCACAATGAAAGTGGCGCGCGAAGAAACCTTCGGCCCGCTCGCCCCCGTGTTCCGCTTCAAGAGCGAAGAGGAAGTGTTGCAGCAGGCTAACGCCACCGAATACGGCCTCGCCGCCTACTGCTACACCCGCAACATCGGCACCGCCACCCGCATGATGGAAGGCTTGGAATACGGCATGGTGGGCATCAACAGCAGCGTGATTTCCAACGAAGCCGCCCCCTTCGGCGGCGTGAAGCAGTCGGGCATCGGCCGCGAAGGCGGCAAATACGGGCTGGAAGAATATTTGGAAACCAAATACGTGCTGCTGGCCGTGTGAGCGGCAGGCTACCTGAAAATTGGCGCAACGCCGCTTCCAACAAAGCCAAAGCCGCCGCACAAATTTTCAGGTAGCCTTTCCGGCAGTCATTTATAATGCGCACATTCCGGCTAAGCGGCAGCCCTTCCCCAACCATGCCGCCCAAGCATTCCATCTGAATAACGAACGATATTTTTCAGGTAGCCTCCAAGCCGGTTTAAAGGCTACCTGAAAGCAAGGTTTTGGCACAGCCAAGGCCGAGCTTCTGCGAAGCAACAAACAGAAAGCACACCCATGAAATTCATCGACGAAGCCAAAATCGAAGTGGCCGCTGGGCGCGGCGGCAACGGCGCAGTCAGCTTCCGCCGCGAAAAATACGTACCGCGCGGCGGCCCCGACGGCGGCGACGGCGGGCGCGGCGGCAGCGTGTTTGCCGTGGCCAGCGAAAACGTCAACACCCTGGTGGAATACCGTTTTGTGAAACGCTATCAGGCCAAAAACGGCGAAAAAGGCCACGGCTCCGACCGCTACGGCGCCGGCGCCGACGACATCGAGCTGCAAATGCCCGTGGGCACCCTCATCCGCGACGCCGACACCGGCGAAACCGTGGCCGACCTCACGCGGCACGGCCAGCGCGTGTGCCTCGCCCGCGGCGGCAAAGGCGGCCTGGGCAATATCCATTTCAAATCTTCGGTAAACCGCGCGCCCAAGCAGGCCACCCCCGGCGAGCCCGGCGAAGCGCGCCGCCTCAATCTGGAGCTGAAAGTGCTGGCCGACGTGGGCCTGCTCGGTATGCCCAATGCCGGCAAGTCCACCCTCATCCGCGCCGTATCTGCCGCCCGCCCCAAAGTGGCCGACTATCCCTTCACCACGCTGCACCCCAATCTGGGCGTGGTGCGCGTGAGCGAAAGCCAGAGCTTCGTGATGGCCGACATCCCCGGCCTGATTGAAGGTGCGGCCGAAGGCGCCGGCTTGGGGCACCGCTTTTTGAAACACCTCTCGCGCACCGGCCTCCTGCTGCACGTGGTTGATTTGGCGCCCTTCGACGAAGCCGTCAACCCCGCCGCCGAAGCGCTGGCCATCATCAACGAGCTGCGCAAATACGACGACGAGCTGTTCGACAAACCGCGCTGGCTGGTGCTGAACAAACTGGATATGCTCAGCCCCGAAGAAGCTGCCGAGCGCAAAGCCGCCTTCCTCGCCGCCATCGGTTGGGCACACCCCGCCCCCGGCGAGCCCGGCTTCGGCTGGCAAACCCCGCGCCTGTTTGAAATCAGCGCGCTCACCCATCAGGGCACGCAGGAGCTGGTGCAGCAAATCGGGCAGTATCTGGCCGAGAAAAAACGGCAGGCAGCCGAAGCCGAAGCAGCCGCCGAAGCCGACACCCCGCCGGAAACCGCCATCACCACCGACACCTCTGTTTTTCAAGCAGAATAGGCCAATCAACCCACTTTCATTTAGGGAGACATCACTATGGACATCGGAAAACTCGTCAGCTGGCTCATCGCCGGCGCCATCGCCTACGGCGGCTATAACTACCTGAGCACCGGCGACGTTACCTTCATCGCCCCCTCGCAGCAAACCGTGCTCAAACTGGCCACCGAAGCCAACCGCAACCTACCCCGAGGCAGCCACCTGGCCACCGGCAAATCCTGCGTGCGCACCGGCGGCGGCAAATTCAAACGCGGCATCTACAGCTGCGAAATCAAAGTATTCACCGGCATGTCTTCCTACGAAGATTCCAAAAACAGCTACAACATCCTCGTTACCAAACGCAACGGCCAATGGCAGATTACCCGCTAGCCCTGGCCCAGCGCACCGCGAAAGCATCATGATGAAACCCACCGCCGCCCTCCCCCTCCTGCTGTTGCTGGCCGCCTGCGCCCCGCAGGAAAACGCCGCGCCCGCCGCATCGGCAGCCTCCGAGCCTGCCGCAGCAGCCGCTTCCCTACCCGAAGCCGCCATCGCTTCCGGCGCTTCCGCAGCCGCAACTGAATCCGGCCACGCCTGGGCCGGCCGCTATCACGGCGTGCTGCCCTGCGCCTCCTGCGAAGGCATCGACACCACCTTGGTGTTGAAAGAAGACGGCAGCTACACCCTCAGCGAAACCTACCAACAACGCCACCCGCTCACCGAAGAAGCCTCTGGCCGCTTCACCTGGCGCAGCGAAGGCCAAATCCTCCAGCTCGACCAAGCCGGCAGCGAACGCCTCTACCAAATCGGCCACGGCCAAATTTGGGCGCTAGACATGGACGGCAAACAAATCGAAGGTGAGCTGGCCGGCCTCTACATCCTGAAGCAAACCCAATAAGCCCGCCCTGCCATGTATAGCGGATAAAAATAAGCATGGGGCAAGGCAGCGAGCCAAGGCCATAGCATGCTTATTTTGATTCACTAAATTTTCAGGTAGACTCATCTGCACGACAGGCTACCTGAAAGCGCAAGCTTCAACGTAGTTAAAACGATGTCTTGCGAAGCAAGGCGGAGTTTCAGCGAAGCTAAAAACTTCGCCGCACACCAAACCGCCGCAGCACACACCCATGCCCCAAATCACCACCCGCAGCACCCAATTCACCCTGCAAGCAGGCGAAACCCTGCTCGAAGCCCTAGAGCGCACCGGCCACGAAGTCGAATACCAATGCCGCAGCGGCTACTGCGGCTCCTGCCGCGTGAAACTGCTCGCCGGCAGCGTTTCCTACCGCGAACACCCCCTGGCCTTCCTCCTGCCCGGCGAAATCCTGCCCTGCTGCTGCACCGTAGCCGAAGACATCCAAATCGACTGCCGCCAAAGCCAAAGCGAGCCCGACCTGTTCGAGCCAGACCTCTTCGCCGACAACAGCGGCAAATAAAGCGCCTTCTTCATCCACACACAGCAAAAGGCTACCTGAAAACCGTTCGCACAATTTTCAGGTAGCCTTTATAGTCTTACAACAACAGCGTTTTAACCAGCCAAAACGGCTCAACGCCCCGCCTGCGCGGCCAAGCATTGCGCCTGCCGCTGTTCAAACGCCGCGCTGCCGCCGAGTTTGCCCAGCTGCTCTTGCGGCGAAAGGCGCGGCAGGCTGCGCAAATCATCTGCGCTCAGCCGCTTAATCGGCTCTTCCCACAGGCAGCGGCAATACGGCTCCAGCACCCGTTCGCCCTGCCCGGCCAGGCCGTGTTTGGCCAAATCGGCCTGCCACTGCGGCACGGCGGGCATATTCTGCACGCAGGCCTCGACTATGCGGCGGCTGATGTCGTCGGGGTCGGGCGAATACAGGCGAGGCAACAGGGCAAAGCCGAGCACCAGCGCGGCGGTTACCGCCAGCCAGCCGATTAAGGTGCGGCGGCGTTTGCGGCGGGCGGCCTCGTCGGTGCGCGCCTCAGCCATGCAGGCTTTCCATGCGCAACACCACCACCGGCTCAAACACGTTTTCCAGCGCCTCGATTTGCGTGATGGCAGCACGGATGTGTTTCTCTTTGGCCTGATGGGTGAGGATGACGATTTCGGCGGTTTCGTGGTTGATCACGCCTTTTTGCAGCAGGGCTTCAATCGACACACCCTGCGCGGCCAGGGTGCGGCAGATGTCGGCCATCACGCCGGGCTTGTCTTGTGCGGAAACGCGCAGGTAGTAGCTGCTGGTGATTTCGTCGATGGGCAGCACCGGCAGCGCTTCGTTGCTGCGGAAGGCCAGGGGCGGCACGCGCTGCTCGGGGTTGGAATCAATCAGGCGGGCGATGTCGATGATATCGGCCACCACGGCGCTGGCGGTGGGCGAGGCACCGGCGCCGGCGCCGTAATACAGGGTTTCGCCCACCATGTTCGACTGCACCAGCACGGCGTTCATCACGCCTTCCACCTGCGCCAGCAGGCGGCATTCGGGCACCAAGGTGGGGTGTACGCGCAATTCGACGCCCGCTTCGGTTTTGCGGGTGATGCCCAAAAGCTTGATGCGGTAGCCGAGCTCTTCGGCGTAGCGGATGTCTTGGCTTTCCAGCTTGCTGATGCCTTCCAGATAGCAGTGCTCGAAGTTGATGGGTGTGCCGAAGGCGAGGGCGGACATGATGCTCAGCTTGTGCGCCGCGTCGTGGCCTTCGATATCGAAAGTGGGGTCGGCTTCGGCGTAGCCCAGCTCCTGCGCCTGCTTGAGCACGGAGGCGAAGCTGCTGCCGTGGGCGCGCATATTGCTGAGGATGAAGTTGCTGGTGCCGTTGATGATGCCGGCCACGGATTTGATGCGGTTGGCAGCCAGGCCTTCGCGCAGCGCCTTGATAATCGGGATGCCGCCGGCCACCGCCGCTTCAAACATCACCATCACGTTATGCTTGGCCGCCAGCGCGAAGATTTCGTTGCCATGTTCGGCCAGCAGCTTTTTGTTGGCGGTAACCACGTGTTTGCCGTTTTCAATCGCGCACAGCACTGCCTCGCGCGCCGTATCCGTGCCGCCAATCAGTTCCACCACAATATCCACATCCGCGCTGCGGGCTACCTGAAAAACATCATCCGCCACCACGGTATCGCTCGGGCACAGCTTGCGGATGCGCTCGCTGTTGCGGCTGGCCGCCATCACGATGCGCACTTCCCTACCCAGGCGGCGCGTGATTTCCGCCGCGTTTTCAGACAACAGTTTAACGGTACCGCCGCCGACGGTGCCCATCCCCAAGATGCCGATTCTGATTGGTTGCATGCTGACTCCTTGTTTATAATGACTTGCCAGACCGGAAAAATTACAAAAATAAACGAAAGGCCGCTATATTAGCCGAAAACCCCGCCCTTTACACCTTTTAAAGCAAAGCCTCCAGTTTTCCGGGCGGATTTCAGACAAATTGTCTCGGCGGCAAACTTTTTCAGGTAGCCTCCCCTGCCCACCCCAACCCGTTCAATCCAAACAAAACATGCTCATCCAAGAACACCAGCCCAACCATCCCTGCCATATCGAGCACTACCAGCCCGGCGAGCTGCACATCAACGGCCAAATCCACCGCCAAGCCGTGCTGCTCGACGGCAGCGGCAGCGTGCAGCCCCTATCCCTCGCCTCTCCCGCCGAACTGCAAGCCGCCGACCTCGCCCGCGCCGCCCAATCCCAGCCCGAAGTCATCCTCATCGGCACCGGCGAGCGCCAGCAGTTTATCCACCCGCGCATCATGGCCGCCGCAGCCGGCATCGGCGTGGAATGCATGCACACCGCCGCCGCCGTGTGCACTTATCTGCTGCTGCAAAGCGAAGGCCGCCGCGTGTGGGCGTGGCTGTGGGTGTAGCGCGCGTTCAGAACGCAAGCTTCAGCCCGCCCCTTTACCCGACGTTCCCGCCTGCCCTCAAGCAAAAGGCTACCTGAAAACGATGTCTTGCGAAGCAAGGCTGAGTTTCTGCGAAGCTAAAGCGAAGCTTCAACGAAGTTAAAATTGAGCTTTGCCAATCTCTGCAAACTCAATTTTCAGGTAGCTTCATAGCACGATATCTTCATGGCGCAAACAGCCTGCCTGCAAGCCAATCATCAATCCGGTTAAACTCTTTTCGGCGAAAGCAAAAATTTTCAGGTAACCTCCCCTCCGCCAAGGCTACCTGAAACCGGCCACTATTTTTCAGGTAGCCTTCACACCCCCGCCTCCGGCAGCCACCCGTTTGCCGCAAACGACACCGCCCGGTTGCCCGCCACGATGAAATGGTCCAGCAGACGCACGTCCAGCAGCGCGAGCGCCTGCTGCAAACGCCGCGTAAACGCCAAATCCGCCGCCGAAGGCTCGGCCGAGCCGCCCGGGTGGTTGTGCGCGATAATCAGCGCCGCCGCGTGGTGCTGCAAAGCCAGCTGCGCCACCTCGCGAACATACACCGTATTCTCCGCCACCGTGCCGCGCGACAGCTCCTGCAAGGCAATCAGCCGGTGGCTGCTGTTGAGCAAAAGCGCCACGCTCACCTCCACCGGCTCGTGCCCCAGCTGCAACACCAAATAATCCGCCACCGCTTCGGGCGAAGTAAACGCCGGCGTTTCGCGCATTTCCTCCGCCAAAAGCCGTCGCCAGATTTCGCGCACCACGGCAAACTGGCAAAACGCCGCCTCGCCCATGCCCTTGTGCCGCGTGAGCTCCTTAGCCGGCGCGGAAAACAGCCGGTTGAGCGAGCCGAATTCCTGCAACAGATAGCGCGCCAAATCCACCGCGCTCATGCCCTGCGTGCCCACCCGCAGCAAAATCGCCAGCAGCTCCGCATCGCTCAGTGCGCCCGCGCCACGTTGCAGCAGTTTCTCGCGCGGCCGCTCGTTTTCCGGCCAATGTTTGATGCCCACAATCACTCCTCCCGCATAAAAATCAAATTGTTGCCCAATCGTTTAAAACCAAATTATACAGGCCGCCCGCCCGTCTGCGGCAAATGCCCCGCCTGCCCGACGCGCCGCCCGGCAAATTTAACATTGCCCGCACCCTTCACAAATTTGACCTGAATCATAAAAAAATTTTTGCCTATCCATAGCTTACGTAAAAAGATTGGAAAAAGCCGCCGCAAAGGGCTACAATCTGCCACCTTTTTTCGTTTTATAAAAAAGTCCTCAACAAAAATAATTGGAGTTAGAAAACTATGGCAACCAAAGGACAAATGCTGCAGGATCCCTTTTTGAACGCCCTGCGCAAAGAACATGTGCCGGTATCCATCTACTTGGTAAACGGCATCAAGCTACAAGGACAGGTAGAATCGTTTGACCAATACGTGGTTCTGCTGCGCAACACCTCGGTTACCCAAATGGTGTACAAACACGCGATTTCCACCATCGTTCCCGCCCGCGCCGTGAGCCTCCAGCCGCCGGCCGAGCAGAAACCCGCTGCCGAAGCCGAACAATAAACAGGCACACCCGCGCGCACTGTCTGAGCCCAGCCAGTGCGTTTTTTCGTAGCGGCGCGGCAGCGGGGCAACACGCCTCCCGCCCGCCGCCATGTTATCGAAGAGAACACACCAGATGCCCCAAACCGTCGCCCTGATCGGCGCCATGCCGCCCGAAATCGCCCTGCTCAAAGACAGCCTGCACAACCTGCGCAGCGAGCAGGCGGCCGATTTCGATATTTACTGCGGCGAATACGCCGGCAAAAATGTCGTGCTGGCCTTGAGCGGCATCGGCAAAGTCAACGCCGCGCTCAGCACCGCGTTGGTACTGCAACGGCACCAGCCCGATTTCGTCATCAACACCGGCAGCGCCGGCGGCTTGGGCGGCGGGCTGAAAGTGGGCGACGTGGTGATCGGCACGCAAACCGCGCATCACGACGTGGACGTTACCGCCTTCGGCTATGCCATTGGCCACGTGCCGCGCATGCCCGCCCGCTTCGAATCCGACCCCGCCCTGTGCGCCGCCGCCGAGCAAGCGGCATCCGCCTTCGACCATGCCGCCGTGCACCGCGGCTTAATCGTGAGCGGCGACCAATTCGTGCACAGCAGCGAATCCGTGGCCGAAGTGCGCCGCCATTTTGCCGACGTGCAGGCGGTGGAAATGGAAGCCGCCGCCATCGCGCAGAGCTGCCACCGCTTCGGCGTGCCCTTTGTGGTGATCCGCGCCATCTCCGATTTGGCCGACGAAGAAGCCGAAAGCAGCTTTGAAACCTTTTTGAAAACCGCCTCCGTACATTCGGCCAAAATGGTGCTGCAACTGATTGAAGCGCTCTGAGGCTACCTGAAAGCGAAACTTCAACGCAGTTAAAACGGGCAAGGCAGAATTTCTGTGCAGCCAAGGCACAGTTTCAACACCATGAAAACCCTCTGCCAACTTCCGCGCGTGCAATCTGGCCGCGCCACCGCGAAAGCATTAAAATCCGGCCTAGCCGGCAGTTAGGGAACACAAGGGATGCTGTCCGAACCAAAGGCTACCTGAAAAAATGCTTGAGCACAGCCAAGGCAAAATTCCTGTAAAACAAAAAGCCCAACCCCATTTTCAGGTAGCCTTTCACCGCCGTCAGGCTACCTGAAAATTTCCACGCACCGAACACACCATGAGCACCCCGTTCTACAGCCAAGCCGCGCACTGGCTGCTTCAGAAATAAAATCAGAATCTTATTGTTTACCTACCCAAGTTGAAAACATCATGAACCTATCCCACATCCTCAACCGCGAAGCCGAACAGGCCTTTGCCGCCGCCGGCATCGAAGGCGCGCCGGTGGTGTTGCAGCCGGCCAAAAACCCCGAATTCGGCGATTTCCAAATCAACGGCGTGATGGGCGCCGCCAAACAGCGCAAGCAAAACCCGCGCGAGCTGGCGCAGAAAGTGGCCGACGCGCTCGCCGGCAGCAGCGTGCTCGCCTCCGCCGAAGTGGCCGGCCCCGGCTTCATCAACCTGCGCCTGAGCCCGCAATTTCTGGCCGATCAGGTGCACGGCGCCCTGCAAAGCAGCCGCCTGAACGTGGCGCAGGCCGCCGCACCGCAAACCGTGGTCATCGACTATTCCTCGCCCAATCTGGCCAAAGAAATGCACGTCGGCCACCTGCGCTCCAGCATCATCGGCGACAGCATCGCCCGCGTGTTGCGCCACTTGGGCCACACCGTGATCGCGCAAAACCATGTGGGCGACTGGGGCACCCAGTTCGGCATGTTGGTGGCCTATCTGGTGGAGCAGCAGGCGCAAAACGAGCATTTCGAGCTGGCCGATTTGGAGCAGTTCTACCGCAACGCCAAAGTGCGTTTCGACGAAGACCCTGCCTTTGCCGACACCGCGCGCGAATACGTGGTGAAACTGCAAGGTGGCGACGAAGCCGTACTCGCCCTGTGGCGGCAGTTTGTGGCCATGTCGCTCAAACACGCGCAAAACGTGTACGACCGCCTGGGCGTGCTGCTCAAGCCTGAAGACGTGGCCGGCGAGTCCAAATACAACAACGACTTGCAGCCCGTGGTGGACGAGCTCCTCGCCAGCGGCCTGGCCGTGGACGACGGCGGCACCAAAGTGGTGTTCCTCGACGAATTCAAAAACAAAGACGGCGACCCCACCGCCTTCATCATCCAAAAACAAGGCGGCGGCTTCCTTTATGCCACCACCGACCTGGCTTGCGTCCGCTACCGCGTGCGCCAGCTTAAAGCAGACCGCATCATCTACGTGGTCGATACCCGCCAAAGCCTGCACTTCGCCCAGCTTTTTGCCGCCTCGCGCAAAGCCGGCTGGCTACCTGAAAACGTGCAGGCCGAATTCATCGGCTTCGGCACCATGATGGGCAAAGACGGCAAGCCCTTTAAAACCCGCAGCGGCGACACCGTGAAGCTGGTTGAGCTGCTCGACGAAGCCGTGGAGCGCGCCACCGCCCTGGTGCAAGAGAAAAACCCCGAGCTAGACGGCCAAACCGCCGCCCGAATCGCCCGCGCCGTGGGCATCGGCGCCGTGAAATATGCCGACCTGAGCAAAAACCGCACCAGCGACTACATCTTCGACTGGGACAACATGCTCTCCTTCGAAGGCAACACCGCCCCCTACCTGCAATACGCCTACACCCGCGTGCAGAGCGTGCTGAAAAAAGCCGGCCAGTGGGACGCCGCCGCCCAGCCTGTGCTCACCGAGCCCCTCGAATGCCAGCTCGCCGCCGAGCTTTTGAAGTTTGAAGACGTGCTGCAAACCGTGGCCGACAGCGCCTACCCGCACTACCTCGCCGCCTACCTCTACCAGGTGGCCAGCCTCTTCTCCCGCTTCTATGAAGCCTGCCCCATCCTCAAAGCCGAAGGCAGCGCCCGCAACACCCGCCTGCAGCTCGCCGCCCTCACCGGCCAAACCCTGCAAACCGGCCTCGGCCTCCTGGGCATCGACACGCTGGAAGTGATGTAACCACTCCTCCGGCAAGCAAAAAGGCTACCTGAAAACCGATTTCCCGTTTTCAGGTAGCCTGTTTCTTTGTACCGCCTTTTTCAGGTAGCCTCCCGCCACACACAAAGGCTACCTGAAAATATGCCCACGCTCCCCGCCCCGCCAAACCACATCCTCCGCCCCGCCTGTGCTATGATTCGCCCCCTCATCCACACACACCCCTCCCCCGCCATGACCACCCTGCAAAACGACACCTTCCTGCGCGCCCTCGCCAAACAGCCCGTTGCCCACACCCCCGTGTGGCTCATGCGCCAAGCCGGGCGCTACCTGCCCGAATACCGCGCCGTGCGCGCCCGAGCCGGCGGCTTTCTCGATTTGTGCAAAAACACCGAGCTCGCTACCGAAGTCACCCTCCAGCCCATCGACCGCTTCGGCCTCGACGCCGCCATCCTCTTTTCCGACATCCTCACCATCCCCGACGCCATGGGCCTCGGCCTCTACTTTGCCGAAGGCGAAGGCCCCAAATTCACCCGCCCGCTGCAAAGCGAAGCCGACATTGCCGCCCTGGAAGTGCCCGACATGGCCAAACTGCGCTACGTGTTCGACGCCGTTGCCTCCATCCGCCGCGCGCTCAACGGCCGCGTGCCCCTCATCGGCTTTTCCGGCAGCCCCTTCACCCTCGCCTGCTACATGGTGGAAGGCAGCGGCAGCAAAGAATTCCGCCAAATCAAAACCCTGCTCTACCGCCGCCCCGAGCTGCTGCACCGCATCCTCAGCACCACCGCCCGCGCCGTAACCGCCTACCTCAATGAACAAATCGCCGCCGGCGCGCAAGCCGTGCAGATTTTCGACACCTGGGGCGGCCTGCTTTCCGATGCCGCCTTCGCCGAATTCAGCCTTGCCTACATGCGCCAAATCATCGGCGGCCTCACCCGCGAAAGCCAAGGCCGGCGCGTGCCCGTGATCGTGTTCACCAAAGGCGGCGGCCAGTGGCTCGAGCTTTTGGCCGACAGCGGCGCCGACGCGCTCGGCTTGGATTGGACGGCAAACATCGGCCAAGCGCGCCAACGCGTGGGGCACAAAGTGGCGCTGCAAGGCAACCTCGACCCCGCCGCCCTGTTCGGCACGCCCGACTCCATCCGCGCCGAAGTGCGCCGCATCCTGCAAAGCTACGGCGCGGGCAGCGGCCACGTGTTCAACCTCGGCCACGGCATCAGCCAGCACACCGACCCGGAAAACGTGCAAGCCCTGGTGGCCGCCGTGCACGAATTTTCCGCGCAACAGGCGGGCTGATTTTTCAGGTAGCCTCTCCGCAGCAAAAGGCTACCTGAAAACTTTTCCGCCAAAGCAAACGGCCTGAAACCCATGCAACGGGTTTTCAGGCCGTATCTTTTTCAGGTAGCCTCCCCGTGCTGCAGGCTACCTGAAAACAGGCTGGCCGAAAGCGAAACTTCAGCGCCGGATAAAATAGCGAACAGCCGAACCCATCGCACGGATTCGGCTGTTTCTTTTTCAGCTAGCCTGCTGCTATTTCCCTGCAAACTCGGGCAGTTTGGCGGCAATCAGCTTTGGCGCAAATTCGCGGATTTCGTATTGAGCGAAATCGGGGTAGTAGCAGTCTTCTTCCAAAATCGCCTGCAATTCTGCGCGGCTGTCGGTGTGGGCGAAAATCACGCCGGCGTTTTCGGCATCGGTGTAGGGGCCGAGCATGAGGAATTTGCCGGCTTGGAAGTGTTTTTTGAACCACTCGGCGTGTTCGGCGAACATTGTTTCATGCTTCTCGGCGGGCAGGCCGGCATTGACGGTGATGTTGATGATGTACATGGTTTTTCCTTTTGAATAAACGGGTTTCGGTAAAAAAGTTTCCTGGGAGGGCTACCTGAAAAGTTTTCAGGTAGCCTGTTGCCGTATTAGGTGGCGATTTCTTTGATTTTGGCGATTAGGCGCTCGGCGTGTTGGCGGGCTTCCTGCTTTTGGGCGTTCACGGCTGCTTCGTTATCACGCGAAATGTAGCCGATGCCGCAGGTGTAGATGGCGCCTTGGTAGTTGAGATTGCACAGGGCGGCGGTGGTTTCAAACTGGGGCAGGTAGTCTTCCACGGTGTGTTGGAAGAAGCCGTCGCGCTGATACGCCGCGGCCGGGGCGCCGGTGGTGAAGGAGACAATCAGCTTTTTGCCGGCCAGCTTGGCGCCTTCCCCGTGGGCGAAGCCGAATACGAACACTTCGTCTATCCACAGCTTCATCAGGCCGGGCACGGAATACCAGGAGAAGGGGAATTGCAGCACAATCACGTCGGCCTGAAGCAGCGCGGACTGTTCGGCTTCGATGTTGAAACGGCGCTCGGGATACAGCGCGTCGAGCTTGCGGATTTCGGCATTGGGCAGGGCTTTGGCCGCTTCAGCCAAAATTTCGGCGTTAGCAATGGAATTTTGCAAATCGGGATGACCGGATACGATAAGAATGTTTTGCATGGTTATGATTTCCTTGTGTTGTGAAACGGGATGGGCGAATGATAGGGCTTGGGCAGCCATCAGGGAAATCGTGATTTGGTATGGGCAATATCACGCTTGTTGATAATGCTCGCAGCAAACAGCCACGAAAAAGGCTACCTGAAAACCGGCGGGCGGTTTCAGGCAGCCTTTTTTCAGGTAGCCGCTACAGCGTGGCGATGTCGATGACGAAGCGATACTTCACGTCGCTTTTCAGCATCCGCTCGTAGGCGGTGTTGATATCGGCCATGTTGATCATTTCCACGTCGGCGGTGATGTTGTGCTCGCCGCAGAAGTCCAGCAGTTCCTGCGTTTCCTTGATGCCGCCGATGACGGAACCGGCGACGGCGCGGCGGCCGAGGATCATCGGCACGGTGTTGAGCGGCGGGGTGACTTCGCCGAGCAGGCCGTCGTACACCAGGGTGCCGTCGAGTTTCAGCGTCGGCATGTAGGGGTTGACGTCGTGCGCGTAGGGCACGGTGTCGATGATGAGGTCAAACTGGTTCGCCACGCTTTTCATCTGCGCGTCGTCGGTGGAGATGACGACGTTGTGCGCGCCGAGGCGTTTGGCGTCTGCCGTTTTGCCCGGGCTGCGCGAGAAGAGGGTAACGTCCGCGCCGAGGGCGTGCGCGAGTTTGATCGCCATGTGGCCGAGGCCGCCGAGGCCGATGACGGCGACTTTGCTGCCTTTGCCGGCTTTCCAGTGGCGCAGCGGCGACCAGGTGGTGATGCCGGCGCAGAGGATGGGCGGCACGGCTTTGGCGTCGAGGTTTTCCGGCACTTTCAGCACGAAGGCGTCGCTGACGGTGATGGTTTTGGCGTAGCCGCCGTAGGTGGGCTGGCCATCGTGTTTGTCGATGCCGTTGTAGGTGCCGACGAAGCCGTTTTCGCAGTATTGTTCGAGGTCGTGTTTGCAGGGTTCGCAGTGGCGGCAGGAATCGACAAGGCAGCCGACGCCGACGAGGTCGCCCGCTTTGTATTTGCTGACGTTCGCGCCGACGCTGCGCACACGGCCGACGATTTCGTGGCCGGGGACGACGGGATAAATCGTGCCGCCCCAGTCGTTGCGGGCGGTGTGCAGGTCGCTGTGGCAGACGCTGGTGTAGAGGATGTCGATGACAACGTCATCGGCGCGCGGGGCACGGTATTCAAAGGTGAAGGGCACGAGCGGGCTGGTGGCGCTGTGGGCGGCGTAGGCCTTGATGGTTTCGGTCATGATGGGTCTCCTGTTTGAGAGGTGGAACGGATTAGCAGGAATGGCGGCAAGAAAGGCTATAGCTGACTCACTATCAATCGATACAAGGCAGCAAGCCGCAGATAGTACAAGTAGTACAGCAAGGCGAGCTAACGCTGTAGCGATTTAAAAGGGAGTTAGCTATACCTGAAAAGTATGCCGCCAGAAGGGGAATGCCATGCCGCATTGACCGCCCTGCCCACTTCTGATTACCCCCTGTTTGCCGCATGGCCTGGTGAACGGGATTCATCAATTGGCAGCGGGCGCGGCGGGATGGTTTTTCAGGTAGCCTTTCGGGCTTCATTACAGGCTACCTGAAAAATGTTTGGCTGCGACAAAGTTCACATGGTTTTACTTCACGGCTGCTCAAACCGCAGCCCGCCCTTGTTCATCAGCAGTGCGGGCGTGATGGCGACGGCTTCCTTGTTGGCCGCCATATCCGCCGTGCGCGTCAGATAATCCTGGAAATGCGGGGTTTGGCGGTGGGCTTGGTAGGCGGCTTCGCTTTCGTAAATCTCGTAGAAATACCAGCGGCTTGGGTTGCCCTGCTCGGTGGCGGCATACATTGCCAGCACGCCGCGCTCGACTTTGAGCGACTGTGCCATTTCCGGCAGGACGATGTTTTTGAAGGCGTGGGCGTGTTCGGGTTTTACGTCCACGATAACCAAGTTGTTGATGGTGCGGGCGGTTTGTCGCACGCGTTTGTCGCCGAGAAACTGCGGCTCGACGCTGATTTTGCGTTTGTGGTCGGTCAGGATTTCAGGGGATTTTTGCAGAAAGTTTTTGTATTGCGGCGATTGGGTGTGGACTTGGTAGGCGGCTTCGTCGGCATAAATTTCAATCATATACGCGATTTCGGGGTTGTCCGCGCGTTTGGCGGAATACATGGCGAGCGTGCCTTTTTCGCCGCGTATGGAGGTGGTGATGTTGTTTCTGCCCACTTCGTCATAGGCGGCGGTTTGCCCGTTTTGTATGCCGAGCTCAAAAATATTGAAGACGGGGGCGGCTTGGGCGGACAGGGACAGGGCGGCCACGGCGGCGGCGAGATATTTTTTCATGATGCGTTTCCTTGGTTCGGCGCGTTGGATGAACGGTTTCAGGCTGCCTGAAAAACGGCAGGTCGGGCATTGATGCCTGACGTTTGCGGTTGCTATCGGTATTTTCAGGCAGCCTGAAACGGGGTTAAAGGCTACCTGAAAAATATACGCGCCTATGCCTGCCCTTCCCAGCTGCCGCGTGTATCCACGCCGGTTTCTTGTGCCAAGCGTTCGAGTTCGGCGACTTGTTCGGCGGTCAGTACGATTTTGGCGGCTGCGGCGGCATCGCTGACGTGGTGGGGTTTGGTTGCGCCAATCAGCGGCAGCGTGCCTTTGGCAATCGCCCATGCAATCGCCACTTGTGCGGCGGATGCACCCAGCGGTTTGCCGATTTGTGCCATCGCGTCGGTCAGTTTTTGCAATTGCGGCAACACTTTATTGTAGGCTTCGGCGCGGCGGCTGCCTTCGGGCAGCGGGTTTTGTGCGTTGTAGCGGCCGCTTAATGCACCCTGTTCCAGCACCATGTAGGCGAAAAAGTCGATGCCGTGTTCGCGGCAGTAGTCCAGCGTGCCGTCGTCTATGGAATTGCGGTAGAGCAGGCTGAAATGGTTTTGCACCGCACTCAGTTTCAAGCCTTCTGCGGCAAGGATTTCCACCACGCGTTTGATTTGGTCGAGGTTGTGGTTGGATACGCCGACGGCTTTGACTTTGCCGCTTTTGAGCGCAGGGATGAGGTACGGTGTCCAGCGTTCCACGTCCAGCGAATTGTGTATCCAGTAGAGATCGATTTCATCAACGCCCAAGCGTTGCAGGCTGCCTTCCAGCATGGATGTGAACGGGTCGGCGGCGTTTTCGTCGGCAAGGTTGGGGGTGAATTTGGTGGACAGAATCACGCTGCCTTTGGGCTGACTGCGGACGAATTTGCCCAGCTCTTTTTCAGAATCACCCAAGCCGTAAGCATAGGCGGTGTCCCACAGATTCAGCCCCGCTTGCATGGCGGTATCGAACACTTCTTACATCTGCGCTTCGGTGAGCGTCTGTCCGAACACGGCATCGCCGCCGAATGTGCGACGCCCCAAGACCAGGTGCCGAGTGCGATTTTGGGATAGTTTTTCATGGTGTAACTCCTTGTTATCTTGTTGGGGAAAGGAATGGGCTGCGGCTGTTTCCTGCTTCGCCAAAACCGATGCTTCGGCCAGCCCGAGAAGATGACAGGCATAATACGGCGGCGGCCATAATAAGAGAAATGACGATTTGATATAGCAGGTATCACGCGGCGTGATAATAAAGAGGCTACCTGAAAACAAGCTTGCGAATTTCTGCAAAGCTAAAATTTTCAGGTAGCCTTTTTCAGGTAGCCCCATCCTTGCCCGGGCTATTCTCCGGCGCGCGCCAAAGCTTCGCCCAGCCCGGTGTGCCGGCTGTTTTTGCGCCGCACGGCCTCTTCCAGCGCAGCCGTGCCGCCGGCATAGCCGAAGCGCTCGCGGGCGCGGGTGACGGCGGTGTAGAGCAGCGTGCGGTCGAACAGGGCCGATTCGCCCGCATCGCCCAATAGCCACACTTCTTCATATTCCGAGCCCTGGCTTTTGTGCACCGTCATGGCGAAGGCAGTGTCGTGTGCGGGCAGGCGGCTCAGCGCCACGGCACGGAAACCGCCCGCGTCGGGGAAGAAGGCGGCCAGCCCGTCGCCCTGCGGCAGCACGATGCCGATGTCGCCGTTAAACACCTTCACCGCATAATCGTTTTCCGCCACCATCAGCACCTGCCCGGCAAACCAACCCTGCGCCGCCGCCCTGCCCTCGGCCGCCAGCAGGCGCAGGTATTCGCGGTTGAACTGCGCCGCCTGCTCGCGCCGCGCCGCCAGCACCACCAGCCGCTGCTGCTCGGCAAAGCAGGCCGCCGCATCGCCGCCCGCCACCGCCTGCCAATAATCGGCATGCCGCTTGGCAAACGCACGCGCCAAGTCGGCCGGATTTTCAGGTAGCCTCAGCAGCTCTGCGGGGAAACGTTCAAACGCCGCCACGGGGCCTTCGGCATTGCCCGCCACCACCGCCTGCGCCAATGCGCCCACGCCGCGCTGCGGGTCGAAGCGGTGGCTGCGCTCCAGCCGCACCACATTGCCGGCCAAGGGCGGCGGGCTGTCGTTTGCAGCGAAGGGCACGCTGCCACCGAGCCAATCGGCCAGCTGCGAGGCTTGGGCGGCAGTGAGCACGGTGGGCTGCGCCAGCACGGGCAGCACCGCGCCGATGCCCACCGGCGGCAGCTGGTTTTCGTCGCCCAGCAGAATCAGCCGGCCATGCTCCGGCACGGCGCACAATAATTGGTGCAGCAGCGGCAAATCCAGCATCGAGGCTTCGTCGGCCACGATGATGTCGAAGGGCAGCGGCTGTTCGCGGTTAAACTGCGGACGGCCGTTGCTGCCGCCCAGGCGCAGCAGGCGGTGGACAGTTTGTCCTTCCAGCGCAGCAAGGTGCTGCGCCACGGCTTCGTTGCCCGTTTCAAACGACCTCAGGGCGCGGTGTAGCGAGCGGGTGAGGTGCGCGGCGGCCTTGCCGGTGGGCGCAGTGAGTGCGATGCGCGGCAAATGCTCGGCATCGTGACACAACAGGGCTAAGAGCCGCGCCACGGTGGTGGTTTTGCCCGTGCCCGGCCCGCCGTTTACCAGCATCAGCGGCTGCAACACCGCCAGCGCAGCCGCCAGCCGCTGCCCGTCGTAGCCCGCATCGGGAAACCAGTCCTGCAAGCGCTGCCGCAGCCAGGCGTTTTCAGGTAGCCCCACCTGTCCGCGGGCAATGCGTTTGAGCTCGGCAGCCACATCCTGCTCCAGCGCAAACAGCCGCCCGCTAAACAGCTTGCGCCCGCGCAACACCAGCGGCGTGAAGCCCTCGCCATCGCCCACAATCGGCGCGGCTTGGCGCAGCTCGGCTGCCTGCTGCGGCGTGAGCGTGATGTAGCTGTGGCCGCCCTCTTGCGCGGCAAACAATTCGGCCAGCAGCGGCAATACGGGCGCGGCGGCCTGCGGCGCGAGGCGTTGCAATACTTCGGCAGCAGCCTGTGCGGCCAGAAACGGGGTTTCGGAGCTCATGTTTTCAGGTAGCCTTTTGGATTTGCTAGGGCGTTATTATATAAGCAGGAAATCGCAAATACACGCGCCGGCCTAATTTAGACAAAAAGTATAAATATTGTTAACTTAACTCTTTTAGCAACTTTTATTTCCTCCATCCTTGCAATTTTTAGACATTCTGTGCATAATGCGCAAAAAACAACCCATCGGAACGCAAACATGAGCGCACAAACCCTCTACGACAAACTCTGGAACAGCCATATTGTCCACGAAGAAGAAGACGGCACCGTCCTTCTCTATATCGACCGCCATCTGGTGCACGAAGTCACCAGCCCGCAGGCGTTTGAAGGCCTGAAAATGGCCGGCCGCAAGCTGTGGCGCATCGACAGCGTGGTCTCCACTGCCGACCACAACACGCCCACCGACCATTGGGACGAAGGCATCAAAGACCCGATTTCCAAGCTGCAAGTGGACACTTTGGACAAAAACATTAAAGAATTCGGCGCGCTGGCCTACTTCCCGTTTATGGACAAAGGCCAGGGCATTGTGCATGTGATGGGGCCCGAACAGGGGGTGACGCTGCCCGGCATGACCGTAGTTTGCGGCGACTCGCACACCAGCACCCACGGCGCGTTCGGCGCGCTGGCGCACGGCATCGGCACATCCGAAGTGGAGCACACCATGGCCACCCAGTGCATCACCGCCAAAAAGTCTAAATCTATGCTGATTGAAGTTTCAGGTAGCCTCAAACCGGGCGTAACCGCCAAAGACATCGCGCTGTATATCATCGGCCAAATCGGCACGGCGGGCGGCACGGGCTATGCCATCGAGTTCAGCGGCGAAACCATCCGCAGCCTGAGCATGGAAGGCCGCATGACCCTGTGCAACATGGCGATTGAAGCGGGTGCGCGCAGCGGCTTGGTGGCGGTGGACGACACCACAATCAACTACATCCAAAGCCGCCCGCTCGCCCCCAAAGGCAAAGATTGGGACAAAGCCGTGGCCTACTGGCGCACGCTGGTGTCCGACCAAGGCGCGAAATTCGACAAAACGTACACTTTCCGCGCCGAAGACATCGAGCCGCAGGTAACGTGGGGCACGTCGCCCGAAATGGTGCTGAGCGTGGACGGCAAAGTGCCGAACCCCGCCGACGAAGCCGACGCAGTGAAACGCGCGGGTATGGAACGCGCCTTGGAATACATGGGCTTGGCCGCCGGTACACCGCTGAACGAAATCCCCGTGGACGTGGTGTTCATCGGCTCGTGCACCAATAGCCGCATCGAAGATTTGCGCGAAGCCGCCGCCGTGGTCAAAGGCCGCAAAAAGGCCGACAACGTAAACCGCGTGCTGGTGGTGCCCGGCTCCGGCTTGGTGAAAGAGCAAGCGGAAAAAGAAGGCTTGGACAAAATCTTCACCGACGCAGGCTTTGAATGGCGCGAACCGGGCTGCTCAATGTGTCTGGCCATGAACGCCGACCGTCTCGCGCCGAAAGAACGCTGCGCCTCCACATCGAACCGCAATTTTGAAGGGCGGCAGGGCAACGGCGGCAGGACGCATCTGGTCAGCCCCGCCATGGCGGCAGCGGCGGCGGTGGCCGGGCATTTTGTGGACGTGCGGCAGCTGGCCTGATGGTTTTTCAGGTAGCCTCTACTCCGCCCCAAGGCTACCTGAAAAAGTTAAAATACCCACTCCAAGCAACCACACAACAGATTAAACCCATGAAACCCCTCAAAACCACCCTCCTCCTCGCCGCCCTCTGCCCCGCCCTGGCCGCCGCCGAACCCGTGGCCGCGCCCACGCCCGAGCAGTGCCGCACCGTGCTGAGCGAATTCGCCATGTTTGAAGCCTTCATCGCCGCCTGCCCGCGCATCGCCCGCGCCGAAATTGACACCCGCACCCGCCTGAACAACATCTACGAAGGCTTCGCCCGCTACGGCGAATGCGGCAAACAAATCGAAAGCGAGCCCGTGGCCTCCATGCTGCGCGAACACCCCGCCATCCGCCTACTCGGCCAAGACGGCAAACGCCGCCCCAGCCGCGCCGAAGCCGACGCCTTCTGCCGCCGCCACCGCTCCGACCTCCCCCGCATCGTGCGCAAATACAATCCCGGCCGCGACCGATAAGCCGATTCCCCATTTAAAGGCTACCTGAAAATCAGGCCGGGCAAAGCCCAAGCCGGTTTCAACAAAACAAAAGTAAAATCCGATAAATTCCGGTCAAACCAGCCGCCCGCGCCGCCGTTTTGGCCGATAATGCAGCCGCACGAGCCATCGTGCACATTTCAATTCTTAAACCCTAAGGAGCTGAAAACATGAAACAACTTATCATCCTCGCCATTGCCGCCATCGGCCTCTCCGCCTGTTCCAGCACTTGGCACGGCGTAAAAGCAGACACCGCCAACAACATCGACCACACCCGCGAAGCCGTGCGCAAAGGCAGCAACGCCGTCGGCCGCGGCATTTCCCACGTGGGCGAAAAAATCGAAAACGCCACCGAATAAACCAGCGCACACAGGCAGCTCCGCGCTGCCTGTTTTATCCGCCAGATTAAATACAACACATTGAAGATAAAAAGTTATACCCATTCCGCTGCCCACCCGTTTTTCAGGTAGCCTCCACCCCGCCACGAAACCCACCGCCATGAAATCCTTCACCCAGCTCACTGCCATCGTTGCCCCGCTCGACCGCGTAAACGTCGATACCGACGCCATCATCCCCAAACAGTTTTTAAAATCCATCAAACGCTCCGGCTTCGGCCCCAACGCCTTCGACGAATGGCGCTACCTCGACCACGGCGAGCCCGGCATGGATAACAGCAAACGCCCGCTCAACCCCGATTTCTCGCTCAACCAGCCGCGCTACCAAGGCGCGCAAATCCTGCTCACCCGCAAAAACTTCGGCTGCGGCTCATCGCGCGAACACGCCCCCTGGGCGCTCGACGACTACGGTTTCCGCGCCGTGATCGCCCCCAGCTTCGCCGACATCTTCTTCAACAACTGCTACAAAAACGGCCTCCTGCCCATCGTGCTGACCGAAGAACAGGTGGAGCAGCTCTTCCAAGAAACCTATGCCACCGAAGGCTACCGGTTAAACATTGATTTGGCGCAGCAAACCGTTACTACTCCCGGCGGCAGCGTGTTCAAATTCGACATCACCGAACACCGCAAACACTGCCTGCTCAACGGTTTGGACGAAATCGGCCTCACCCTGCAACACGCCGACGAAATCCACGCCTTCGAAGCCCAACGCCGCCAAAGCCAGCCCTGGCTGTTTCACAGCTAAAACCAAGGCTACCTGAAAACGATGTTTCCGTAGGAAGCTGAGTTTCTGCGAAGCTAAAAATGATTTCCGCCGCGCAGCAACTGGCATTTTCAGGTAGCCTCACATTCCCAAATTCCATACACCAAACACGGAAACCCATGAAACCCGCCCTCCTCCTCACCGCCCTGCTCCCCCTCCTCGCCCTGCCTGTCCAAGCCGACATCATCAGCAGCAAAGACCAGGCCGTCAAACGCGTGTCCGCCTCCGTTGCCCGCCACCGGCTCACCAGCCTCCAGCCCGAGTGCCTGCTGTTCATCACCACCGAAACCGCCAAAGGCTACACCGTAGACGTACACGAAGAACACAACGCCCGCTGCGGCGGCGACCCGCACACCGCCCCCCGCCTGTTTAGCTACGAAATCGATAAAGCCAGCGGCAATATGCGCGTGGACGACCCCGTGAGCGGCGAAACCCGCGCCATCGACTAAACCCTTGCAGGCTACCTGAAAGCGATGTCTTGCGGAGCAAGGCTGAGTTTCTGCGAAGCAAAAACCGCCTTCCGTTTTTCAGGTAGCCTTCATTTAGGAAACCCCATGCGCCTGTGGCACCAAACCCTCATCCCCCAGCTTCCCCGCGCCCAACTGCTCGGCCAACACCGCGAATGCGCCGCCCTGCGCGGCCACGGCTGGGGCAAACCGCACGCCACCGTAAACTACGTTTTCGCCCACAGCCCCTATCTGCTCTATGCCTACCACGTCCTTATCATGGACGAAATGCACCGGCGCGGCTACCGGCCCGATTCCGCATGGTGCGATAAAAACCATCGCGGCAAAACCTGCCCGCCCTATCCCGACCTCGCCGAAGAACCCGTTGCCAGCCCGATTTATCCCGAACACGACGATGCCTATCTGGCCGAATGTCTGGAAAATCTGCGCAGCAAGGGGATTGAAATATCAGGATAAAGCATGAACCGAGACCAACTGGAAACCTTAATTGATGCCGCCGTCCGCGCTCCTTCCGGCCACAACACCCAGCCTTGGCATTTTGCGCAGGAGGCGGACGAAATCGTCATTTCCCCCGATTTTTCCCGCGAACTGCCCGCCGTGGACGGCGACCGCCGCGAGCTCTTCATCAGCCTCGGCTGCGCCGCCGAAAACCTGTGTTTGCAGGTATCTGTTTTGGGTTATGCCGCCGAAGTCCTTCTCGATGGAGAAAATATCCGCATCCGCCTGCACGCAACCGGCATCGCTGCCGACCCGCTTGCCGCCTATATCCGCCAACGCCAAACCAACCGTTCGATGTACAACGGCAGCACGATTCCCGAAGGCTACCTGAAAACCGCGCTGTCCACTCTGCCCGACAACGGCATCCAAATCCACCTGTTCGACCGCCAAAGTGAGGCTTTCGAGCTGCTTGCCGAAGCCGTGATGCAGGGCAATGCCGCGCAAATGTGCGACCCCGCGTTCAAAGCCGAGCTGTTGTCGTGGATACGCTTCAACAAAAAACACGCCGAACGCACCCGCGACGGCGTGAGCTATGCCGCCCTCGGCGCGCCCAACCTGCCGCGCTGGCTCAGCGAGCCGATAGTCAGGCTGATGCTCAACGCCGCAACGCAAAACAAAACCGACCGCAAAAAAATCGCCGCATCGTCCCATTTGGCACTGGTTACCAGCCCTGCCGACAACCTTGCCGATCGGGTGTCAACCGGCCGCAGCCTGCAACGCTTCCTGCTCTCCCTCACACAGCAGGGCATCGCCCACGCCTATTTCAACCAGCCCTGCGAAGTTCCCGCGCTGCGTCAGCAGTTGCAAAACGGGCTGTTCCCCAACGGCGGCGAACAGCCGCAACTGCTGCTGCGCTTGGGCTATGCCGCACCGCTGCCGTATGCCGAACGCAGGCCGCTGAAGGAAGTTTTGTCTTCCACTATTCCCAGTTAGCCCAAATTTTCAGGTAGCCTCACATGAAAACATTATCCGACCTGATCAATACTGCCGACCCCGCCTGGCCGCTGATTCAAGAGTGGCTTGCCGAAGCCGCCAATCCGGTGGAAATCCTGCCATGCGACCGAGCCGCTGCAGAAGCCGAACTGGTAAAAACCCAAGTGTCCACCCGCTCCACCATGGGCGCCGTGGTGTATGAAACCGGCGGCATCCTCATCGACCACGGCTGGCTGCGCATCCTCGGCTCGGGCAGCCCCCGCCTGCCGCGCGGCCTCGGCAGCTGGAATCTCGGCCGCACCCAAAGCGCGCCCGCCGCCCCCGCGCCCTATTATCTGATTGCCGACGACGCCGCAGGCGGCTACTTCGCCCTCAACGGCGGCGGATTGGACGGCACCCCCGGCAACGTCTGCTATTTCGCGCCCGACACCCTCGAATGGGAAGACTGCGAACTGGGCTACACCGACTTCCTCAATTGGGCATTCAACGGCAATTTGGCCCTGTTCTACGAAAACGTGCGCTGGCCGGGCTGGCAGCAAGACGCCGCCGCGCTTGATGGCAACAGCGTCTATTCCTTCTTCCCGCCGCTGTGGTCGGCAGAAGGCGCCAATGCCAGCCAAACCACCCACCGCGCCGTGCCCATTGCCGAACACTACGCCGCCACGCTGGGCAGCCAGGCTTCCGTGTAAACCGCCCGCCGTTTTAGCCGCCCCGCCTTTTCAGGTAGCCCCACCCGCCATGCCCAAACTCCGCCAACGATTACAGCAGGAACTCGCCCAAATCGAGCTAACCCTCGCCGCAGGCTGCCTCAAGCAACACAACCTCATCATCCTCAAACAAACAGCCATGATCACCGACGCCATCGCCCACGCCGCCCGCTACGCCGCGCTGCACCCCGACTTCCCCGAAGCCATCCGCCTGCTGCAAACCCTCGATTTCGCCCGCCTGCCCGACGGCCAAATTCCCTGCGCCAACCCCAACATCCGCCTGTTTCTCCAAACCGAAATCCTGCGCGCCGCCGAAGCCGCCCGGCCCGAAGCCCACCGCCTGCACATCGACATCCAAGCCCCCGTCAGCGCCGCCGAAACCTACGGCTGGATCGACAGAGGCTACCTGAAAAACAGCTCGGGCTACCACCAAGAGCGCGACATCGAATTCTTCGATTGCCCGCCCCAAAGCTGGCTCACCCTCACGCCCGGCGAATTCGCCCTCTTCTTCCCCAACGACGGCCACGCACCCCTCGTCGGCCAGCCCGGCCAGCCCCTGCGCAAAGCCCTGTTTAAAATCCGCACCGAAGAATATAGAATCGCGGTTTAGCCGCATGGCAGGCTGAATTTTTAGGTAGCCTGAACCCTAAAAGGAGCATAATAATAGAGATGTCGTTTTTCAAAAAACTGTTTGGCGGCCGCCAAAAATTATTAAGTTGGGTTCAATTCACCGAACTATTCGCCCAGCGCATCCGCCAAGACTGCCATGAAGAAGTGGAAATCCAGTGGGGCAACAATTTGGAAGACACCACCGTGCTGGTTACCCGCAACAACGGCCAGCTCTACCTTGGCAACCACTACGCCAATTATCTCGACGACCCCGAAGAACTGGAAGCCATCCTCGCCGCTAACATCGCCACCGTAAGGCAAATGCTCGAGCCTACCCCGCCGCTTCGCGCCGAACAGATTTTTCCCGTAATCAAAGACGCACTTTGGCTGGAAAACATACGGCAGATGCACCAGGCAAACCATCCCGATACCGATTTGGACAACGCCGTCATTTGCTACCCCATTGCCGGCGACATCGTGCTTGCCTATGTGGCAGACAGCGGAGAAACCATGCGTTTCCTCAACCAGGAAGCCATCGGCATCAACGGCCATGAAATGCTGCATCAAACCGCCATAGACAACTTATGGCAGCACATGCAGGGCAAAATCGAAATCGCCCGCATAGAAAACAGCAGCCTCAGCCAAATCATGCTTGATACCGTTTACGACGCCTCCCTGAGCTTATTGTTAGGCAGCATCCTCCCGGAAGACCCCGTGCTATCCGACAACCCCATCTTCATCCTACCCAGGCGCAACACATTAATGCTGTGCAACCCCTCCGACAGCAAAGCCGTCAAAACCTTGAAAACCGCCGCACAGCAACTGGAAGAAGAAGGCCCCTACGCAATTTCCACCCAGCTTTACCAATACCACAACGGCAAAATCAGCCTTTTCCAACCCCATTAGATTTTCAGGTAGCCTCCCTGAAAGGCTACCTGAAAAACCATTCCCAACCTCCCACAAGGATTTATCCATGACCAAAAAACTAGCCATCCTCCGCGGCGACGGCATCGGCCCCGAAATCATCCACGAAACCGTGCGCGTGCTCGACAAACTCATCGCCCAAGGGCTAAACGTATCCTACGAATACGCCCCGCTCGGCGGCGAAGCCTACGACGCATACGGCAGCCCCTATCCCGAATTCACGCAAAACCTCTGCCGCCAAGCCGACGCCGTGCTGCTCGGCGCCGTCGGCTCGCCCCAATACGACAACCTCGAACGCCCGCTGCGCCCCGAACGCGGCCTGCTCGCCATCCGCAAAGATTTGAATTTATTCGCCAACCTGCGCCCCGCCATCCTCTACCCCGAGCTGGCCAACGCCTCCACCCTCAAGCCCGAAATCGTAGCCGGCCTCAACATCCTCATCGTGCGCGAACTCACCGGCGACATCTACTTCGGCGAACCGCGCGGCATCCGCGTGCTGGAAAACGGCGAGCGCGAAGGCTACAACACCATGAAATACAGCGAAAGCGAAATCTGCCGCATCGCCCACGTCGCCTTCCAATCCGCCCAAAAACGCAGCAAAAAAGTCTGCTCCGTGGGCAAAGCCAACGTATTGGAAACCACCGAACTGTGGCGCGAAATCTTCGAAGAAATCGGCAAACAATACCCCGACGTCGAGCTCTCCCACATGTATGTGGACAACGCCGCCATGCAGCTCGTGCGCGCGCCCAAACAATTCGACGTCATCGCCACCGGCAACATCTTCGGCGACATCCTCTCCGACGAAGCCTCCATGCTCACCGGCTCCATCGGCATGCTGCCCTCCGCCTCGCTCGACGAAAACGGCAAAGGCCTCTACGAACCCTCGCACGGCTCCGCCCCCGACATCGCCGGGCAAAACAAAGCCAACCCGCTGGCCACCATCCTCTCGCTCGCCATGCTGCTGCGTTACAGCCTGGGCGATGAAACCCGCGCGCAACAAGTTGAAAACGCCGTGCAAAAAGTGCTGCAACAAGGCCTGCGCACCGGCGACATCCACGAAGCAGGCACCACCCTCGTGTCCTGCTCCGGCATGGGCGACGCCGTGCTCGCCGCCCTATAAGCCGCCGCAAACAGGCTACCTGAAAACGATGTCTTGGCGAAGCCAAGGCTGAGTTTCTGCGAAGCTAAAACGCCAGCTTCAACGAAGTTAAAACATTTCCGCCCGGCCAAAAGCCGTTTCGCATTTTTCAGGTAGCCTCAACCCTTTCAAACCACAAGGAAAACTTATGTCCACCCTTCCGCCCTGCCCACAATGCCAATCCGAATACGTCTACCAAGACGGCGACAACCTCATCTGCCCCGAGTGCGCCCACGAATGGCCGGCGCAAGCCGCCGAAGCCGCTGAAGGCGAAGCCGGCTTGGCCGTTACCGACGCCCACGGCGCACCGCTCGCCAACGGCGACAGCGTGGTTCTGCTTAAAGACCTCAAAGTGAAAGGCAGCTCGCTGGTGGTGAAGCAAGGCACCAAAGTGAAAAACATCCGCCTGCAAGAAGGCGACCACGCCATCGCCTGCAAAGTAAACGGCACGGCATTGAATTTAAAAGCCGAGTTTGTGAAAAAGGCCTAAGTCTTCCGGCCACACAAAAGGCTACCTGAAAACGCAGCGCAGCAAAGTTTCTGCGAAGCTATAGTGGATTAAATTTAAAACGGGACAAGGCGGCGAGCCGCAGACAGTACAAGTAGTACGGCAAGGCGAGCCAACGCTGTAACGTTTTAAATTCAATTCACTATAAATTTTTCAGGTAGCCTCTTTGCCAAACTTCCAAGCCGTTCAAACCCAATAAAGGCTACCTGAAAACATCCAAACTGTTTTCAGGTAGCTTTTTGCTTGTTTCGGCGGAAGCCTTACAGCGTGGTATTCAAGGCCGTATCGATATCCTGCCAAATATCCTCGATATCTTCGATGCCCACGGAGAAGCGCAGCAGGCCTTCGCGGATGCCCAGCTTTTCCTTCACTTCGCGGCTCATGCCGCTGTGCGACTGGCTGAAAGAATGGTTCACCAGGCTTTCCACCCCGCCCAGGCTGGCGGCCATGTGCAAAAGTTTCAGATGGCGGATAACCGAATCGGCCGCCGCCTGGCTGTCGTTTTTCAGATATACCGACACCACGCCGCCGAAGCCGCGCATTTGGCGCCGGGCCAGCTCGTGGTGCTCATGGCTCGGCAGGCCGGGGTAGAACACTTTTTCCACCGCCGGATGCTGCTCCAAGCGGCGGGCGAGTTCGGCGGCGTTGGCCAGGTGCTGCTTCATGCGCACGGAAAGGGTTTTGATGCCGCGCAACACCAGCGCGCAATCCATCGGCCCGGCCACGCCGCCGGTGTTCACCAACGTGCTTTGCAATCGCTTGGCCATCGCCTCTTCCTTGGCCACCACGATGCCCATCAGCACGTCGGAATGGCCGCACAGGTATTTGGTGGCGGAATGGAACACGATGTCGCAGCCCATGTCGAGCGGGTTTTGCAGATAAGGCGTGGCGAAGGTGTTGTCGATGCCCACTACGGCGCCGGCGGCTTTGGCTTTCTGCGCCAGCAAGGGGATGTCCACCAGCCGCAGCAGCGGGTTGCTCGGGCTTTCCAGCCACACGAGCTTCACTTGGTGCGCGGCCAGGAGCGCGTCTAGGTTTTCAGGTAGCGTGAGGTCGGCAAACACTACGTTTACGCCCCATTGGCTGTACACTTCGGTGAGCAGGTCGTAGGCGCCGCCGTAGATGTCGGCCACGGCCACAACGGTGTCGCCCGGGCGCAATACGGTGCGGAACACGGCGTCGATGCCGGCCATGCCGCTGCCGAAGGCGAAACCGGCGCAGCCGTGCTCCAGCGCGGCCACGGTGTCTTCCAACACTTTGCGCGTGGGGTTGGCCAGGCGGGAATAGCGGTAGGGGATGTTTTCGCCGATTTGGTGCATGGCAAACATGCTGTTTTGGTAAATCGGCGGCATGATGGCGCGGTTGTGCTCATCCGAGTTGTAGCTGCTGTGGATGATTTCGGTGTCGAAACGCATGGGGTTCTCCTTGTTTAACTTCGTTGAAGCTCACGTTTTGGCTTCGCAGAAACTCAGCCTTGCTCCGCAAGACATCGCTCCACTCCGTTGAAGCTCACGCTTTAGCTTCGCAGAAACTCAGCCTTGGCTTCGCCAAGACATCGCTTTCAGGTAGCCTGTTTGACGGCTGCAATGCATACAAAAAAAACAGCCGAGCGCGGTGTGGCTGGCTGTTTTTCTTCTTAGCGGCAAAGCCCGAAGCTCTGCAAAATCAATTCTGGCGGAAAGGAAGGGATTCGAACCCTCGATACGCTATTCACGTATACACGCTTTCCAGGCGTGCGACTTCAACCACTCATCCACCTTTCCGAGGTAAGCGCGGATTATACTCAAGCCCTCCGCACAACACAACTGTTTTTACCATACGTTTTCGCCCCTCACCCCTGCCGGCAATTTCCCGGCAACAGCGAAAGCGCCTCCTCTTCCCGCCGCCTGCCCGACTTTTCCGCCAGCGGTGTGAGCGGATACACCGTTTTCACCGCCACCAAGCCGTAAGCCGCCGCCCCCGCCGGCCACCAGCGGTTGCCCGCCAGCTCCATAAACTGCCAGCGCCGCAGCGCCCGCTCACCCGCAAACGGCGGCACATAAGCCATAAAGCGCCCCAGCTCCGGCCGAAACCCCGTTTCATCCAGCAGCTTGCGCACCTGCGGCAGCGGCAGGGCATTCCTGCGCAAGCCCAAATCTTTTTCAGGTAGCCCCAAGCGCCACAGCGAATACGGGTTAAACCCGCTGAACACCAGCCGCCCATACGGTGCCAACACGCGAAAACACTCCAGCAGCAGCTCCCGCCGCTGCCCGCACAACTCCAAACCGTGTGGCAGCAGCAACACCTGCACACTGCCCGAAGCCAGCGGCAGCTGCGGCAGCGCGCACACCACATCCACCGCCCCCGCATGCCGCCCCAGCCGCAACACCTGCTCCGGCCAGCAGCTCCAGCCGCAAAACGAAGCTGCCACAATCAAGCCGTGCAAATCATTCAGCTGGCTGCTAAAAAACGCCTGCTCCAATTTTTTCAGGTAGCCTCCCGGTGCGGTTTCATCCAGCCAAGCGGCCAATCTAAATTCCTCTATCATGTTGCCCCCGTGCTATCATTCAGCTTTTGAGATGTAAATCAAGTGAAAACGTCCCGCCTGCGGCTTGACACCGCCGCAACCCAGCCCTTAATATCCAAAAAATTTTAGCTAATCATAACGTTAAATCAAGCAAACACGCCTGCCATGAGTAAATTAAAACTTCTTTCCCTCGCCGTATTAAGCCTAGGCCTCCCCACAGCTGCTTTCGCGCAAACCTACACCGCCGAGCAAATCGCCTCCGCCATCACCAACCTCAACGCCACCATCCTGCGCAACCCCTCCGCCAACCACAACAACCTCTGGGGCCGCATGCGGCAAGATTTCCGCTTAAGCGAAGTTAATCCCGAAATCGTGCGCCGCCACGAAACCTACTACAGCACCCGCAGCGCCTATTTCAACCGCACCGTGGAGCGCAGCCGCCCCTATCTTTACCACATTCTCTCCGAAGTGGAAAAGCGCAACATGCCCTCCGAAATCGCCCTGTTGCCATTTATCGAGAGCGCATTCGTCACCAAAGCCCGCTCCCACGTGGGCGCTTCCGGCCTGTGGCAGTTTATGCCCGCCACCGGCCGCCACTACGGCCTCGCGCAAAACAACATCTACGACGGCCGCCACGACATCTACGCCTCCACCGACGCCGCGCTGAACTATCTGCAATACCTGCACAACATGTTCGGCGACTGGTCGCTCGCGCTTGCCGCCTACAACTGGGGCGAAGGCAACGTGAGTCGCGCCGTAAACCGCACCCGCAACCAAGGCCTCGAGCCGATCTACGAAAACCTCAACATGCCGAACGAAACGCGCAACTACGTGCCCAAGCTCCTCGCCGTGCGCAACCTGGTAAACAACCCGCAGGTGTTCGGCCTGAACCTTTCCAACATCGAAAACAAGCCCTATTTCCAAGCCATCAACATCGAAAGCCCGATGGACATCAACGCCATCACCCGCCTGGCCAACATCAGCCAGGCCGAGTTTGAGGCGCTGAACCCCAGCTTCAAAGTGCCCGTGTTCCTGCCCGAAGGAGGCCAGCGCAAACTGCTGCTGCCCGTGGGCGCGGTCAACGCCTTCGAGCGCAACCTGCGCAGCACACCCAAAGAATCCCTGCTTTCCTACGACATCCTGCGATCCGACGGCGCCACCACCCTCAGCGACATCGCCGACCGCAGCGGCATCAGCGTGGGCGATTTGCGCCGCGCCAACGGCCTGAGCAGCAACACCATCCGCGCCGGTCTGCCCATCCTCGTGGCCAAAAACAGCCTGAACAACAGCCAGCTCGGCCGCGGCGTGCAGATGCTGGCCGACAACAAACCCGCCGACGACCCGCTGGGCCGCCTGATCCGCCAAAACAGCGGCACCGCCCAGCCCGAGCCCGCCCGCAGCAGCAATATTGCCCGCAACGAAGCGCAGCCTGCTCCTTATGTGGCCGCCGCCAAACCCGTTGCCGCACCCGAGCCCGCCCCCGTCCGCAGACAACCGCCCGTTCAGTTGGCACAAAACAATCCCGCTCCGGCTGTGAACACCCCTGCCGCCGCATCCCCCGCCGCCAGAACGCCGGCCGTACCCGTTCAGCTGGCCTCCGCACAACCCGCACCAGAGCAAGCCAAACCCGCCGTTGCCGCCGCCAAACCTGCCGACGGCATCCGCGAAAGCGAGCCCGCCCTGGCCGACAACGCTGCGATCCAGCCCGACCCGCTGATGGCTTTGGCCGCCAACACTTCCGACAGCGGCAACACCCCTTCCGATAGCGATGCCGACGCCGACATCGCCGAGCGCGCTGCCGCCTCCGTGCGCGCCTCGCTGGCGCAAAGCGAAGCCGCCGAAGCCCTCGCTCAAGCCCAAGCCGAAGCGCGCCGCCCGGCCAACAGCGGCTTTGCCCGCCTGGCCAGCAACACCGGTTCCGAGCAGCGCCGCGCCGCCCGCCAAGAACAGCAGGCCCAACGCCGCGCCAACCAAACCGTTACCCACAAAGTGCAGGCCGGTGAATCGCTCTACGGCATCGCCCGCCGCTACAACATGGACGTAGCCGAGCTCAGCCGCGCCAACAACATCCGCGGCAACAACATCCGCCCCGGCCAAGTGTTGCGCGTGAGCAGCAGTGCCACCAACCAAAGCGCCGCCCGCCACGCCGACAACCGCAGCAATAGCCGCGCCGACAGCCGCAACGAACGCCATGGCAACCGTGCCGACAACCGCAGCGAGCGCAACGAACGCGGCAACAGCCGCAACGCCCGCCAGCAAACCGTCTCCCACACGTGCGCAGCGGCGACCCCTGCAACCCATCGCCCGCCGCTACAACACCTCCGTGGCCGACATCAAACGCAGCAACAACCTCAGCGGCAGCATGCTGCGCCCCGGCCAAAGGCTGCGCGTATCTGGCGGCACCTGATTGCCGCTTGCACACCGCCGCCCAATTTTCAGGTAGCCTCCAAAGGCTACCTGAAAATATTTACGCCCCGCCCCACACATTCCCCCATCCCCAGCCATGAACGCACAAAAACGCCGCGAAATCTTCCAACGCCTGCGCGATGCCAACCCACACCCCACCACCGAGCTCGTTTTCCACAGCCCCTTCGAGCTCCTCATCGCCGTCCTCCTCTCCGCCCAAGCCACCGACAAAGGCGTCAACAAAGCCACCGCCAAGCTCTTCCCCGTGGCCAACACCCCGCAGACCATCCTCGATTTAGGCCTGGAACGCCTGATGGAATACACCCGCACCATCGGCCTCTACCAAACCAAATCCAAACACATCATCGCCACCTGCCGCCTGCTGCTGGAAAAACACCAAGGCCAAGTGCCGCACACCAGAGAAGAGCTCGAAGCGCTGCCCGGCGTCGGCCGCAAAACCGCCAACGTCGTGCTCAACACCGCCTTCGGCCAGCCCACCATGGCCGTGGACACCCACATCTTCCGCGTGGCCAACCGCATGAAGCTCGCTCCCGGCAAAAACGTGCGCGAAGTGGAAGACAAACTCATGCGCCTCGTGCCCAAAGAATTCCTGCTCAACGCCCACCACTGGCTCATCCTGCACGGCCGCTATACCTGCAAAGCGCAAAAACCGCTGTGCCACGAATGCATCGTGTACGACCTGTGCGAATACCAAGGCAAACCGTTTTTATAGCGAACCAACTTAACTTTCGCTACGGCGTTAGCTCGCCTTGCCGTACTTCTGTACTGTCTGCGGCTCGCTGCCTGGTATCGAAAGCCAATTTGATCCGCTATAGCCCCAACCCACGCAAACCAGCCCCGCATTTTTCAGGTAGCCTCTTGCCGCCAAGAAAGGCTACCTGAAAAATACGGGGCTTGATTGAGCATTCATTTTTTCAGGTAGCCCCTGCCAAACAGGAGGCTACCTGAAAACCAATAATCAGCCTATTCCACCAAACAATCAATCGCTTGCCGAACGGAAGAAACGGCGGATATCCTGCTCCAGCGTGTCCAGCATTTCATAACGCTTGCGGTACATCGAGCGTTTTTTACTTTGGATTTCTTCCAGCGGCGTGCGCTCGATTTGCGCGGGCAGGTGCCAATAGCCGTTGGCATCGAGCCGGCCTTGGTTTTCCTGCCAGAAGGCATCGTAGTTGAACAGCAGGCGGCTGGAGTCGTTCCAACGGAATTTGGCCTGGCTTTTGTGCGGGATGCCGTAGAGCTCGCAGCCCAGCTCGGCCGCCATCAGCTTGAATACGTTCACCATCATAAACATCGGCCGCACGCCGTGCAGCTGCTTGGTGGTGTGGCGGATAAGCTCGGGCGCATCTTCGCTGTGCGGGCCTTGGATGGAGGTAATCAGCAGGCCGTTGGGCGCAATAAAGCTGAACACGGCATCGTAAATGCGGCTGCGCTCAGTGCTTTGCAGGCTCACCAAAAAGAAGCCTTCCAACGGGTCTTTATGGTTGATATTCAAGCTGATGGAAAGCTCGGGCGCCGGATGGTTGAGCACCACCGTGCGCCGCGCCACCAGCTCCTGCCACTTCTCGGCAGAAGGCTTGGCCTCGGCCAGCGTGAAGTTCGCCAACACCGCCTGCAAACGCGCTTCCTTGCCGAAACGGTTGTCGGCATAAGTGTCGAGCACGGCGCGGGCGGCATAGGGATTGTGCTGAAACACGGGCGCCCACATCGGGTGTTGATTGATAAACTCCACAAATTGATCGCACTGCCGCCGCGCTAGGATGCGCTGGATTTTGTCGCGCAGATACACCACCGCATATTTGCGCAAGCCGCGTTCGCGCAGGGCGGGATATTGTTCGTCAAACGTGGGAAAGTGAAATAAATCAGACATAAACTTCGCTATTCGTGCGCAATGGCGGGCTGCCCGCCGGGCAAGCCGCTGGAAATATAGTGGATTGAATTTAAATCAGGACAAGGCGGCGAAACCGCAGACAGTGCAGGAGTACGGCAAGGCGAGACAACGCAGCCCTGGTTTAAAACGAGTTCACGATAAATTAGAAATCGGCAGGCAAACCGGCCTGCCAAAGGCGGCCAAGCTTACCCGATTTGCCTGCTGCCTTGCAAGGCAGGCTCCGGCGCCTTCCGCCCGCGCTTCAAACCAACATAAAACAGGCTACCTGAAAAAGTTTCCGCTTCGCAGAACGCTGCTGCGTTTGGTTTGCTTGGTTGAAGCTATTTTCAGGTAGCCTGTTCGGCATGTCGGCAAGCTGCTTGATTACGCCCGCTGCTGGTCTGCCGGCAATTGTTCGCTGGTGCGGCCGAAGCGGCGTTCGCGCACGCGGAAGGAGGCGATGGCTTTATCGAACTCGGCGGCGTCGAAATCGGGCCACAGGGCGGAGGTGAAATAAAATTCGGCGTAGGCCATTTGCCAGAGCATGAAGTTGCTGATGCGGGTTTCGCCGCCGGTGCGGATAAACAGGTCGGGCTCGGGGGCTTCGGCTAGGGAGAGGCGCTGCGAGAGGTCTTCTTCGCTGATTTCGCTTTTGCCTTCGGCAATCAGTTGGTTGGCGGCTTGCAGGATGTCCCAGCGGCCGCCGTAGTCGGCAGCCACGGTGAGGGTGAGGCCGGTGTTGGCGGCAGTAAGCTTCTCGGCGGCTTCGATGCCGGCCACGATGGCGGCGGGGAAGCGGCTGCGGTTGCCGATGATTTTGAGCCGCATGCTGTTTTCGTGCATTTTGGCCACTTTCACTTCGAGCGCCTGCAAGAAAAGTTTCATCAGGAAGGAGACTTCGTCTTCGGGGCGGCGCCAGTTTTCGGTGGAAAAGGCGAACACGGTGAGGTATTCCACGCCGAGCTCGATGCAGCGGGCGGCGAGGTTTTCTAATGCGGTTACGCCGCGTTTGTGCCCCATCACGCGGGGCAGCAGGCGTTTTTTGGCCCAGCGGCCGTTGCCGTCCATGATGACGCAAACGTGGCGCGGGATGTTGGTGCGCTCGGGGATGGTTTGGGTGCTGCTGCTCATGTTTGTCCTCGGGCGGGGAGCCGCCGGTGGGTTGCGGGTGTGGGTGTGGCTGGCAGAAGGCCGGATTTTTGGCTTTGCCGGTTTTTCAGGTAGCCTCAAGCGGATAAGGGGCTACCTGAAAATGTTTCCATCAAATAAAAAGCCTTATTTGCCCAGGGCAGACAATACGGCGGCTTTTACGCTCTCCACGGGCTGGGTGCCGTCGATTTTGATGTATTTGGGGGCGTCGCTGCCGGTGAGCCGGCTGTAGAAGCCGATGAGCACGGCGGTTTGTTTGTGGTACACATCCAGGCGGGTTTTCACGGGTTCTTCGCGGTCGTCGTCGCGCTGGATGAGGTCTTCGCCGGTGATGTCGTCTTTGCCTTCCACTTTGGGCGGATTGTGGCGGATGTGGTAGGTGCGGCCGGAGGGCAGGTGCACGCGGCGGCCGGCCATGCGCTCGAGGATGACGGCGTCGGGCACGTCGATTTCCACCACGGCATCCAGCAACACGCCGGCCTCTTGCATGGCTTCGGCCTGCGCCAGGGTGCGCGGGAAGCCGTCGAACAAAAAGCCGTTTTGGCAATCGGGCTGGGCGATGCGCTCTTTCACCATGCCGATGATGATGTCGTCGCGCACCAGGCCGCCTGCGTCCATAATCTTTTTGGCTTCCAAGCCCAGCGGGGTGCCCGCTTTGATGGCGGCGCGCAGCATGTCGCCGGTGGAAATCTGCGGGATGCCGAAGGCGGCGGTGATGAATTGAGCCTGGGTGCCTTTGCCGGCGCCGGGCGCGCCGAGTAGCAAGATTTTCATGGTTTCGTCCTTTATTTGATTGAAAAACAGGAAAAAGCAAAATTTTGAGGCTGCCTAAAAATCGCAAACCGCCAGCTTTTCGCGCAGTTTTGCGGCGTCGGCGCCCGTCCGCCGCGCAGTTTAGAGCCCCCGCCGCAAAAAATCCAGCTTTTGCCGCCGTTTCCCCTTCCGCGCCCAGCCTAGAAAGGCTACCTGAAAAGCATTACAATCCCCGCTCCACGTTCATTCCGCAACGAGACCGCCATGCCCAAGATCAGCAGCAACTTCGATGCCGGCGCCATCAGCGTCATCGACAGCGCCGACAGCCAAAACATCCGCCTCGCCCTGCGCGGCGACAATGCCGCCCCCTTCAGCCAATGGTTTTACTTCCGCCTGCAGGGTGCCGCCTACCAGCCCTGCCACATCCGCATCGAAAACGCCGGCGCCGCCAGCTACCCCGAAGGCTGGGAAGGCTACCAAGCCACCGCCTCCTACGACCGCAGCAACTGGTTCCGCGTGCCCACCCGATATGAAAACGGCGTGCTCACCATCGAGCACACCCCCCTGGCCGGCAGCGTGTACTACGCCTATTTCGAGCCCTATTCCCACGAACAGCACCTCAACCTCCTCGGCGATGCCCAAGGCAGCGGCCTGTGCCAAATCGACGACCTCGGCAGCACCCTGCAAGGCCGCGACCTCAACCTGCTCACCATCGGCCACCAAGCCGCCAGCGACCTTAAAATCTGGCTCACCGCCCGCCAGCACCCCGGCGAAAGCATGGCCGAATGGTTTATCGAAGGCTTCCTCTCCCGCCTGCTCGACCACCAAGACCCCACCGCCCGCGCCCTGCTCGACCGCGCCACCTTCTACGTCGTCCCCAATATGAATCCCGACGGCGCCAGCCTCGGCAACCAGCGCACCAACGCCGCCGGCGCCGACCTCAACCGCGAATGGCAAAACCCCAGCCCCGAGCGCAGCCCCGAAGTGTATGCCGTGCGCCAAAAAATGCACGAAACCGGCGTCGATCTCTTCCTCGACATCCACGGCGAAGAAACCCTGCCCTATGTGTTCGTATCCGGCGCCGAAGGCAACCCCTCCTACAGCCCCCGCATCGCCGCGCTCGAAGCCGCCTTCAAAACCGCCTTGCAGCAAGCCAGCCCCGACTTCCAAGACGAACACGGTTACCCCAAAGCCGCCCCCGGCCAAGCCAACCTCGCCATCGCCAAATCCTATGTAGGCGAAACCTTCGGCTGCCTCTCCTACACCCTCGAAATGCCCTTCAAAGACAACATCAACCTCCCCGACGACGACTTCGGCTGGAACGGCCAACGCTCCCTGCGCCTGGGCGAAGCCATCCTCAGCGCCATCCTCGCCGTCTGCCCCCAACTGCGCGACACAGGCAAAACCGCATGAACCCTTCCCTCTCCCCCAACAGCCTCGCCGCCGGATTAGGGCTACCTGAAATTTCAGGTAGCCTCCTGCACGCCGATTGGCCCGCCCCCGCCAACGTCCGCACCCTCATCACCACCCGCCAAGGCGGCGTCAGCCAAGGCCGCTTTGCCAGCCTCAACGTGGGCGACCACGTGGGCGATGACCCCGCCGCCGTAGCCGAAAACCGCCGCCGCGTGCAGGCGCACATCCCCCTGCCGCCTGCCTACCTGCGCCAAGTACACGGCAACCGCGCCGTGGCCGCCGCCGAAAGCCTGGCCGCCCCGCCCGAAGCCGACGCCTCCTTCGACCGCAGCGGCCGCGCCGCCTGCGCCGTGATGACCGCCGACTGCCTGCCCGTCTTATTCTGCAACCGCGCCGGCAGCGCCGTGGCCGCCGCCCATGCCGGCTGGCGCGGGCTCGCCGGCGGCGTGTTGGAAAACACCATCGCCGCCATGCAAACCCCGCCCGCAGAAATCCTCGCCTGGCTCGGCCCCGCCATCGGCCCCGACGCCTTCGAAGTGGGCGCCGACGTGCTCACCGCCTTCACCCAAGTCGATCCCGCCGCCGAAGCCGCCTTCCAGCCCATCGGCAGCGGCAAATACCTCGCCGACATCTACCTGCTCGCCACCCAAACCCTGCGCCGCGCCGGCGTCAGCCAAATCTATGGCGGCGAACACTGCACCGTGCTCGAACGCGACCGCTTCTTCTCCTACCGCCGCGACGGCCAAACCGGCCGCATGGTCAGCGCCGTATGGCTCAGCCCCGAGTGAGCAGGCAAAGGCTACCTGAAAAATTAAATCCCTATAAAATCAAAATTATCAAATAAGGCGCAAAGCAACGTTATGAAAGCATTCCTCCCCTTCCTTCTGCTCGCCACCGCCCTTCCCGCCATAGCACGGCCGCCCGCCGATTTTTCCGGCCACTGGGTAGGGAGGGAGGTTGATGGCTCTATCGACAACCAATTCAAGATGAGCCTCGAGCAGCAAGGTGATACGGTAAGCGGCAAATGGTCGCACAGCATCAGCCGTGCCTCCCAAGAAAACGTTCCCGACAGCAGCGGCAAAGTGCGTGGCATAATCCGCAACGGCAGGCTCACTTTGGAATACTGCACCGAAAAAAGCCCTGCCCCCCAATCCAGCCTCTATCCTCCCTGCCCGCAATACCACCGATCATTCGGCTATTACGTACTACAGTCCGACGACACACTGATGGAACGCAAAGACAACGGTTTCCGTCCCGAAACCTACATCATATGGCATAGGGATAGAAAAAATTAAATACAATCATATGGATAAGCTCATATCATTAGCCTGTCTTACTGTACGAACATACTGAACACAGGCTACCTGAAAGCAATGTTTTAACGAAACCAAAGTATGAGTTTTCTTGATGGCAAAACTAAACGCTAACTTATCAATGAGATTAGTATGAAAAAATACTTTATTCTTCTTCTGCTTTCCGTTTCCCTATCTACGGCCGCTATGCCCGATATTAATTTTTCCGGCAATTGGTCGTGGGCATCCAAACCCCTCTGGCGATCACCTGAAAATCTATACAGCTTTACCCTGAATCTGATTCAGCAAGGCAACACGGTAAGCGGCGAGTGGGCACATATCCAATCTGACAACATCATCAAAGCACACGGTAAAGTGCGCGGCTACATTCAACACGGCAGGCTTACCTTAGAGTACTGCACCGAAAACAGCGGCAACCTATACAAATACAAACCCTGCCCACAATATGAGCAATTCAACGGGTATTATGTGTTGCAATCAGATGGACATTTGCAAGAATACATTCAAAATAGTACCAAACCCTCTGTCTATCACCCATCTCTCAATTACAACAAACAATAAGCGCATTCAGTTACCCTCCTACCCCGCTTGACAAATCCCGCCCTCCCCGCCATAATCCGCGCCTTTCGTGCAGCCCTTTTCGCTGCCGCAGATTTCGGCACACCGCACCGCCGGTGCAGCCACCCCGATTAGGAGGTGATTATTTCCACCCCGGCCCTTATCCGGCCCGCACCGCCCGCCTGGTGCAAAAGCGATAAGCCAACCCCATTTTTCCCGGGCGCAATCGCCCGACACAAACATTTTAAGGATTTCAAATGCCTACTATTCGCGTAAAAGAAAACGAACCGTTTGAAGTAGCGATGCGCCGTTTCAAACGCTCCATCGAAAAAACCGGCCTGCTCACCGAGCTGCGTGCCCGTGAAGCCTACGAAAAACCGACCACCGAGCGCAAACGCAAAAAAGCCGCTGCGGTAAAACGTTTGCAAAAACGCCTGCGCAGCCAGCAGCTGCCGCCGAAATACTATTAATTCGGCCAAATAAAAACACAGCCTGCAATAGCGGCTGTGTTTTTGTTTGGAATCATTGATAAAGGCTACCTGAAAATTTTTTCAGGTAGCCTTCTCATCATCTAAGCAGGCTTCTCAGCCCGCTTAATCTTGCTTATTCAAACGGGCGCACCGGCATGCCGAACATGGCACGGGCAGTGTTCAACATCTGGCAGGAGAAGCCCCATTCGTTGTCATACCAGGAAAGCACTTTCACCATATTGCCGTTGGACACCTTGGTCAGCGTGCTGTCGAACACGGAGGCCTGCGTGGTGTGGTTGAAATCGGAAGACACCAGCGGCAAGACGTTGTAGCCCAACACGTTTTTCAGCTCGCCTTCGCTGGCGGCCTTCAGGAGCGCATTGATTTCTTCCACGCTGGTATCGCGGCCGGCTTCGAAGGTCAAATCCACCAGCGAAACGTTGATGGTGGGCACGCGCACGGCGAAGCCGTCGAGCTTGCCTTTGAGCTGGGGCAGCACCAAGCCCACGGCTTTGGCGGCACCAGTTTTGGTGGGAATCATGTTTTCCACGGCGCTGCGGGCGCGGCGCAGGTCTTTGTGGCTCACGTCGGTGAGCACTTGGTCGTTGGTGAAGGCGTGGATGGTGGTCATCAGGCCTTTGGCAATGCTCACGCTGTCGGCCAGCACTTTGGCCACGGGGGCGAGGCAGTTGGTGGTGCAGGAGGCGTTAGACACCACGGTCATCTCTGGCGTGAGCACTTGGTGGTTCACGCCATATACGATGGTGGCGTCTACATCGTCGCCGCCGGGGGCGGAAATCAGCACTTTTTTGGCGCCGGCGCGGATATGCGCCAGGCTCTTCTCTTTGCTGGTGAAGGCGCCGGTGCATTCCAGCACCAAATCCACGCCCAGCTCTTTCCACGGCAAATCGGCCGGGTTGCGCTGCGACAGGAAGCGGATTTTGTCGCCGTTTACAATCAGATGGGTGTCGTCGTGCGACACTTCGGCAGCAAAACGGCCGTGCGCGGTGTCGAACTTGGTGAGGTGGGCGTTGGTTTGCAAATCGCCGCCGGTGTTGATGGCTACGACTTCAAACTGGTCGCGCAGACCGTATTCGTAAATGGCACGCAGCACCTGGCGGCCGATGCGGCCGTAACCGTTGATGGCAATCTTCAAACTCATGTTTTCACCTTTCGTAAGTTCCGAGAAACCCGCACCGACAGGCCGGGCAGACAAAAAATAACAAAGTGGATTATAGCGGCTTTATGCCGGAAACTACAGCCGTCCGCGTCTAAGAGGCTACCTGAAAGTATAATTTTGCCGCTCCGCCCTTTACTTTTCCCCGCCGCAAGGTTAAAAAGGCAGCCTGATTCCTTTCACACTTCTTTACCATCACATTCACCCATTAAGGAGCAGTTATGCAAAAAGTAGGATTTGTCGGCTGGCGCGGCATGGTCGGCTCAGTTTTGATGCAGCGTATGCGCGAAGAAAACGACTTCGCCCACATCCCCGAAGCGTATTTCTTCACCACTTCCAACGTGGGTGGCAACGCGCCCGATTTCGGCCAGGCAGCCAAAACCCTGCTCGATGCCAACAACCCCGCCGAGCTGGCCAAAATGGACATCATCGTTACCTGCCAGGGCGGCGACTACACCAAATCCGTGTATCCCCAATTGCGCCAGTCCGGCTGGAACGGCTACTGGATCGATGCCGCCTCCGCCCTGCGCATGGAAGAAGACGCCGTAATCGTGCTTGATCCGGTAAACCGCGACGTGATCGACGCCGCCCTGCAAAACGGCGTGAAAAACTACATCGGCGGCAACTGCACCGTTTCCCTCATGCTCATGGCCTTGGGCGGCCTCTTCCAAAACGACCTGGTGGAATGGGCTTCCAGCATGACCTACCAAGCCGCATCCGGTGCCGGCGCCAAAAACATGCGCGAACTCATCAGCGGCATGGGCGCGATTCACGCCCAAGTGGCCGCCGAGCTCTCCGACCCCGCCAGCGCCATCCTCGACATCGACCGCAAAGTGTCCGACTTCCTGCGCTCGCCCGACTACCCCAAAGCCAATTTCGGCGTACCGCTGGCCGGCAGCCTGATTCCGTGGATCGACGTGGATTTGGGCAACGGCCAATCCAAAGAAGAATGGAAAGGCGACGTGGAAACCAACAAAATCCTCGGCGGCAGCCGCCCCACCATCGTAGAAGGCCTGTGCGTGCGCGTGGGCGCCATGCGCTGCCACAGCCAAGCCATCACCCTGAAATTAAAACAGGATTTGAGCGTGGCCGAGATTGAAAAACTGCTCGCCGGCGCCAACAGCTGGGTGAAAGTGGTGCCCAACACCAAAGAAGCCAGCATGGCCTCGCTCACCCCCGCCGCCGTTACTGGCACGCTCACCGTGCCCGTGGGCCGCATCCGCAAGCTCGCCATGGGCGGCGAATACATCAGCGCCTTCACCGTGGGCGACCAGCTCCTCTGGGGCGCCGCCGAGCCCATTCGCCGCATCTTGCGCATCGTATTGGGCAATCTGGATTAATCAAACCTTGACCTCGCTCAAGCAAGCAAAAGGCTACCTGAAGATTTTCAGGTAGCCTGTTTGTTGCCGCCAAACGTTTCAATCATAAAGAATAAGTTTGCCGCCCCAAGCCGCCGCCTTAACCTTTCCCACCCAAGTTTCACAAAGCCTGCCGTTTTCCCCCGCCGCGCCGCTGCTAGAATTTCCGCTCGATTTCAATTACAAATATCGGAAAGGAAAAGAAAACATGGCCGACATCGTAGACCTGCACGGCGCCATCGAAGCACACAAAGCCTGGATCGACAAACTCGAGCTCACCCTGCGCAACCGCAACCCCGAAGAATACGACCCCGCCATCATCGGCGTGGACAACCTCTGCATCCTCGGCAAATGGCTGCACGGCGAAGGCAAAAAATACGCCCACCTCACCGAATACTCCCGCGTGCTGCTCGCCCACCAAAAATTCCACGAATGCGCCGGCCGCATCCTCGACGCCCACCAACACGGCTATTTCGCCGAAGCCATCAGCCTGCTGCGCCGCGAGCTGCCCGCTCTCTCCAACACCGTCAAAGACGGCCTGCTCGAGCTGAACGACAAAATCAACCACCAATAAACCACAACCCGGCCAAAGGCTACCTGAAAAATGCCGCTACTTTTCAGGTAGCCTTTCATCATCCCAAGCAAACCCTGTTCTGCCAAACCAAACGCAACATATCAGCCGCAAGCAAAGCAGGCTGTCTGAAATTTAGCAAACCGCCAGCCCCAATTCATATTTTAGCTTCGCAGAAACTCGCTGCACTCGTTTTCAGGTAGCCTTTCCCCGCCCTTAAGGCTAGCTGAAATTCCCTCCGCCCCGTTTTGCGCTAGAATACCCGCTTTCCATTTTCCCCAAGGCCGCCGCCATGCCCCAGCAAACCGCCCACTACCTCAAAGACTACCGCGCCCCCGAATACCTCGTGCCCGCCATCCGCCTCGATTTCGACATCCGCGAAGAGCACACCGCCGTGGCCGCCGAGCTCTCCATCCAGCCCCAGCCCAATGCCGGCGGCACACTCGTGTTGCAAGGCTCCGCCGAGCTCGTCTCCCTCGCCATCAACGGCCAAAGGCTACCTGAAAACAGCTACACCTTAGAAAACAACACACTAAGCATCCCAAACGTTCCCGCCCAGCCCTTCTCCCTCAGCGTGTCCACCCGCCTGTATCCCCACGCCAACAAATCCCTGATGGGCCTCTACGCGAGCGGCGGCAACCTCTACACCCAATGCGAGCCCGAAGGCTTCCGCAAAATCACCTACCACCCCGACCGCCCCGACGTGATGGGCATCTACACCACCCGCATCAGCGCCGACCGCGCCCGCTACCCCGTGCTGCTCTCCAACGGCAACCGCACCGGCAGCGGCAGCCTGCCAGACAACCGCCACTGGGCCGAATGGCACGACCCTTTCGCCAAACCCAGCTACCTCTTCGCCCTCGTGGCCGGCGATTTGGTGTGCACCCGCGACAGCTTCACCACAAAAAGCGGCCGCCAAGTGGCCCTCGAATTCTTCACCCGCGCCGAAGATGCCGGCAAAGTGCGCTTCGGCATCGAATCGCTCAAACACGCCATGCGCTGGGACGAAACCCGCTTCGGCCTCGAATACGATTTGGACATTTTCATGGTGGTGGCCGTGGGCGACTTCAACATGGGCGCCATGGAAAACAAAGGCTTGAATATTTTCAACACCGCCTGCGTGCTGGCCGATAGCCGCAGCGCCACCGATGCCGACTTCGAGCGCGTGGAAGGCGTGATCGCCCACGAATATTTCCACAACTGGACGGGCAACCGCGTAACCTGCCGCGACTGGTTCCAGCTCTCGCTCAAAGAAGGCCTCACCGTGTTCCGCGACCAAGAATTCTCCGCCGACCGCGCCAGCCGCGAAGTGCGCCGCATCGAGAATGTGGCCTTCCTGCGCGCCCACCAGTTCCCCGAAGACGCCGGCCCCACTGCCCATCCCGTGCGCCCCGCCAGCTATGTGGAAATGAACAATTTCTACACCCTCACCGTGTATGAAAAAGGCGCCGAGGTGGTGCGCATGTATCACACCTTCCTCGGCGAAGCCGGCTTCCAGAAAGGCATGCAGCTCTATTTCCAGCGCCACGACGGCCAAGCCGTTACCTGCGACGACTTCCGCGCCGCCATGGCCGACGCCAACGGCTTCGATTACGAGCAGTTCGCCCTGTGGTACAGCCAGGCCGGCACGCCCGTGTTGGAAGTTTCAGGTAGCCTCCAGGCCGGCAACCGCTTTATGCTCAACGTCCGCCAAAGCATTCCGCCCACGCCCGACATGGCCGCCAAACAGCCGATGATGATTCCGCTCAAAGTCGCCCTGTTCAGCGCCGACGAAGATAGCTTCGGCGAGCCAATCCCCTTCAGGCTACCTGAAAATTTGTCTGCCGATGCCAACACGCACACCGAAGCCGTGCTCACCCTGCAACAAGCCGAAGAAAACATCGAGCTGCAATTCGAAGGCGCATACCGCCAAGTCGTGCCCTCCCTGCTGCGCGGCTTCTCCGCCCCCGTGAACCTGCACTACGCCTACAGCGACCACGAGCTCTCCGTGCTGCTCGCCTGCGACAGCGACCCCTTCGCCCGCTGGGAAGCCGCGCAAACCCTCTACCGCCGCGCCATCGCCGCCAACGAAGCCGCCCTGGTTTCAGGTAGCCCCCTGCCCGAACACCGCGCCCTGTTGCAAGCCATCGATTATGTATTGCGTGCCGACATCGGCGCCGCCTTCCAAGCCGTGCTGCTCGGCGTGCCCGGCGAAGCCGAACTGTGGGCCGGCCGCAAAAATATCGACCCGCTCATCATCCACCGCGCCCGCGAAGCCCTGCTCGATTTGATTGCCTCACACTTCGCCGAGCAATTCGCCGCTCTCAACGCCGAAGCCCGCCGCATGGAAGAAGAACAATCCGGCCTGGCCGAGCCCTACGAATACCACCCGCAGCAAGCTGGCTGGCGCGCCCTGCGCAACGTGTGCCGCGCCTTCATCCTGCGCGCCAGCCCCGCGCACATTGCCGAAGTGGCCGAACGCTATCCGCAAATGGCGCACAACATGACCCACGAATGGGGCATCCTCTGCGCCATCAACCACAACGAACGCCCCGAGCGCAACCGCCTGCTCGAGCAGTTTGCCGCCAAGTTCCGCAGCGACGACCTCGTGATGTGCAAATACTTCACCCTGATTGCCGCCAGCCACCGCGCCGACACCCCCGCGCAAATCCAAGCCGCCCTGGCGCACCCCGCCTTCAGCCTGGAAAACCCCAATAAAGCCCGCGCCCTGCTCGGCAGCTTCGGCCGCAACGTGCCGCACTTCCACGCCGCAGACGGCAGCGGCTACGCCTTCCTTGCCGGCCAAATCGGGCGTATCGACCGCTTCAACCCGCAAATCGCCGCCCGCCTGGCCCAGGCCTTCAACATCTGCGCCCAGCTCGAACCGCAGCGCCGCAGCCTGATGCGCGCCGAGCTGGAAAAACTCGCCGCCGATCCCGCCCTCTCCAAAGACAGCGGCGAAATCATCGGCAAAATCCTCCAGGCCTCCGCCTGACAGGCAAGCGGCGGCCGGGAAGATATAGCGGATTCCATTTAATCGGCACAAAGCGGCGAACCGCAACCAGTACGGCAAAGCAAGCCAACGCCGTACCGGTTTAAATTCAATTCGCTATCATTCCCGCCGCCGGTTTGATGTGCCGAAATATTTTTCAGGTAGCCTCTCATCCGTGAAGGTAAAGGCTACCTGAAAAACTTGGCTGCGCAGAAGCTCACTTCGTTCGTTTTAACTCCGTTGAAGCTAACGCTTTCAGGTAGCCTGTTCATTGCCCAATCAGTGCGCAAGCAAAAGCCCCGCATCAGCGGGGCTTGCCATTTGGTGCCGGTAAAGGGAGTCGAACCCCCGACCTTCGCATTACGAATGCGCTGCTCTACCAACTGAGCTATACCGGCAAACGCGCGCATTATAGCCGAAGCAGCCGCGTTTTCCTACACGGCAGCCAGCCTCTTCTCCTTGTTATCGGCTACCTGAAAAACGGAAAACGCTTTTTCAGGTAGCCTCAAATGCCGCCTGCAAAGCGCGTATAATCCGCCCGTTTGCATTTTCCCACCCGAAGCCATGCCCTATTTCGCCCTGTTTGACGATGCCGTGAGCGGCCGCGCAAAACTCTATCAAAATCATGTGGAAAGCCGTTTTTTCCATCATAACGAACTCGATTCGCTGGACGATGCGCTGCAAAAGGGCTGGCAAAAAGGGCTGCATTCGGTGTTGTTTGCAGACTACGGATTCGGGCTGCCGCTGATGGGCGTCGAGTCCGAACGCGGCGGCAATCTTGCCCTGCATTGGTTTGCCGACTGCGCCGACACCACTGCCGAAAGCTGGCTTGACCAAAATTCAGACGACCTCCCCGCCGGCATTTCCACGCCGCAATCCTCCGTATCCGAAGCCGATTACCTCGACCACATCCGCCAAATCCACGAAGCCATCCGGCGCGGCGACACCTATCAAATCAACTACACCACCCGCCTGCACCTGCAAGCCTACGGCAATCCCGTCAGCCTCTACCGCCGCCTGCGCCAGCCCGTCCCCTATGCCGTCTTGTCCCACCTGCCCGATGCGGCAGGAAAATCCGCGTGGACGCTGTGTTTCTCGCCCGAACTCTTCCTCAAAATCGGTTCGGACGGCACCATCAGCACCGAGCCGATGAAAGGCACTGCGCCGATTCTAGGCGACGGGCAAGACGAGAGCCGCGCCGCCGAGTTGCAAGCCGACCCGAAAAACCGCGCCGAAAACGTGATGATTGTCGATTTGCTGCGCAACGACCTCGGCAAAATCGCCCAAACCGGCAAAGTATGCGTGCCCGAGCCGTTTAAAGTGTCGCGTTTCGGCAGCGTCTGGCAGATGACCAGCACCATCCAAGCCCAAGCCCTGCCCGACACCTCCTTCGCCGACATCCTCCGCGCTGCTTTCCCCTGCGGCAGCATCACCGGCGCGCCCAAGCGCATGAGCATGCAGATTATCGAATCGCTCGAAGCCGAACCGCGCGGACTGTACACCGGCAGTATCGGCTACCTGAAACCCTGCGCGGGCGGGCTGGGGTTTGAAGGCATATTCAACGTCGTCATCCGCACCTTGTTGCTCAAACCCGTTTCAGACCTGATTTCAGACGACCTTCCATTTTCAGACGACCTAGATAGCGGATTAAATTTAAATCAGGACAAGGCGACGAAGCCGCAGACAGTACGGCAAGGCGAGGCAACGCCGTACCGGTTTAAAGTTAATCCACTATATCAAGGCATATACGGCGTCGGTTCCGGCATCGTCATCGACAGCGACCCCGCCGCCGAATATCGCGAATGCGGCTGGAAAGCCCGTTTTCTCAACGAATTGCGCCCCGCCTTCGGCATCTTTGAAACCATGCGCGTGGAAAACAGGCAATGCCGCCTGCTCGACCTGCATCTGGGTCGTCTGAAAACATCCGCCCAAGCCCTCAACCTGCCTCTGCCCGACGATGGCGAAACCCGAATCCGAGAATACATCGCCAAACTGCCCGACGGCACGTTCCGCCTGAAAGCCGAACTCTTTTCAGACGACCTCGCCATCAGCCACGCCCCCGTTGCCGAACTGCCCGTCCCGCAGCGCGTCATCCCCGCCCCGCAACCCCTCCCGCGCCGCGACTACCTGCGCCGCTTCAAAACCACCCGCCGCGCCCTGTACGACCAGGCGTGGCAAACCGCCGAAATACAAGGCGCGTTCGACAGCCTGTTTTTCAATTCGGACGGCATCCTGCTCGAAGGTGGCAGAAGCAACGTGTTCGTCAAATACCAAGGGCAATGGCTTACCCCGTCTCTGGATCTGGACATCCTCAACGGCGTCATGCGCCAAGCCGTGTTGCAGCAGCCGCAAACCTACTTGGGCGCGGACGCCGTCATCGAAACGCACATCACACGGCAAATGCTGGAACACGCCGAAGCAATCCGCCTCTCCAATGCCTTGAGGGGCGTGTTTGCAGTGAGCTTGGCAAGATAACGGAACAGCCTGAAACCGGATTGGGGTTTCAGGCTATTTGTTTGGGCAGCGTATTTTTAGCTTCGCAGAAACTGACTTCGTTCATTTTAACTTCGTTGAAGCTAACGCTTTCAGGTAACCTCGATGGCATGGCAGGCTACCTGAAAAATGGTTACGGCAAGAAAATCCCTGGCTTGCAAATCCGAGAAACATAAGAACAGCTAAGATTTGGTTAGATTTAGATCCAAGCTTAGTTTTCTCAAATTCAATGCGCCTCTTCCCAATTCTCCCCCGCGCCCACTTCCGCCACCAGCGGTACATCCAATAATCCGCCATCGACTTTCGCCATAATCTGCGGCAGTTTTTCTTTCACCAAATCCAGTTCGGCTTCGGGTACTTCCAGAACCAGTTCGTCATGCACCTGCATAATCAGTTTGCTCTTCAGGTCGTCTGAAACCAGCCAGCGGGACACGTCTATCATGGCTCGTTTGATGAGGTCGGAGGCGGTGCCTTGCATGGGGGCGTTGATGGCGGCGCGTTCGGCTCCGGCGCGGGCAACGGCGTTTTTGTTGCGGATGTCGGGCAGGTAGAGCCTTCTGCCGAACAGGGTTTCGACATAGCCTTGGGCGGCGGCTTGTTCTTTGGTGCGCTGCATGTATTCGGCGACGCCTGGGTAGCGGGCGAAGTATCGGTCGATAAAGGTTTTGGCGGACAGGTTGTCTATGCCCAGCGATTTGGCGAGGCCGTATTGTCCCATGCCGTAAATCAGCCCGAAGTTGATGGTTTTGGCGTAGCGGCGTTGTTCGGTCGAGACGTTTTCGGGGGCGATGCCGAATACTTCGGCGGCGGTGCGGCGGTGTACGTCTTCGCCGTTTTGGAAGGCTGCGATGAGGGTTTTGTCGCCGCTTAAATGCGCCATGATGCGCAGCTCGATTTGGGAATAGTCGGCGGATACGATGACGCTGCCTTGCGGTGCGGTGAAGGCGCGGCGGACTTTTCTGCCTTCGGCGGTGCGGATGGGGATGTTTTGCAGGTTGGGGTTGTTGCTTGCCAAGCGTCCTGTAATGGCGACGGCTTGGGCGTAGGTGGTATGCACGCGGTGGTCGCGCGGGGAAATCATTTCGGGCAGTTTGTCGGTGTAGGTGGATTTGAGTTTTGCCAGGCTGCGGTTTTGCAGGATGATTTTGGGCAGGGGGTAGTCGGGCGCGAGCTGTTCGAGCACGGCTTCGTTGGTGGAAATGCCGCCTTTGGCGGTTTTTTTCAGGCCTTTGGTGGGGATGCCCATTTTGTCGAACAGGATTTCTTGAAGCTGTTTGGGCGAGTTGAGGTTGAACGGCTGGCCTGCGGCGGCGTAGGCTTCTTGTTCGAGCTTCATCAGCTCGGTGCCGAGTTCCGCGCTTTGGCGGGCGAGTTCGGCGCGGTCGATTTGCACGCCGTTGCGTTCCATTTCAAACAATACCTGCGCGACGGGCAGCTCCATTTTTTCATACATTTCAAGCTGTTTGGTGTCCATTTGCGCGCGCAGGTGCGCTTCGAGGCGAAGGGCGAAATCGGCGTCTTGGGCGGCGTATTCGGTGGCTTGTTCTAAGGAAACGTCGGAAAAGGAAATGGCTTTCGCGCCTTTGCCGCACAATGATTTGTAGGTAATGGTTTCCAAGCCCAGCCAGCGTTCGGACAATTCGTCCAAGCCGTGTCCGAGATGGCTCTCGATGATGTAGGAAGCGAGCATGGCGTCGCCGGCAATGCCGTTCAGGGCGATGCCGTAGTTGGCGAAAACGTGTTGGTCGTATTTGAGGTTTTGCCCGATTTTTTTCAGGGCGGGGTTTCCCAAATGCGGTTTCAGACGACCTAATACGTCTTGTAAATCAAGCTGTTCGGGTGCGGCGGTCAGGCTGTGGCCTACGGGGATGTAAACCGCTTCGCCTGCTTGGAATGCGATGCTGATGCCGACCAGCGAGGCGTTCATCGCGTCTAGGGATGTGGTTTCCGTATCAATGCCGATTTTTTCCGCCTGCGCCAGTTTGTCCAACAAAGCAGCAAATTGGATTTCGGTGGTAACGGCTTGATAATCCAGTTTTTCGGGGGCGGGGGCATGTTCTATGATTTTTTCAGACGACGTTTCCATGTCCAACGCTGCCTGTTCGCCTATCGTATCGCTGCCGAACAAATCGCCGTCCGCCGCTTCGTGCATACGGCTTTCCGCTTCTTTCAGCCAAGTGCGGAAGCCCCAGCGTTTGAAATCGACTGCAAGCTGCGCCCATTTCGGCGACGTGCGGCGCAGGTTTTCGATGCCGTCTAAAAGCTCGGCGTGCAAATCCACATCGGTTTTAATCGTAACCAAATCATACGACAGCGGCAGTTGGGGCAGAGCGGCTTGCAGGTTTTCGCCCACTTTGCCCTTGATTTCCGCAGCGTGTTCCATTACTCCAGCCAGCGAGCCGTAGGCTTCCAGCCATTTGACAGCGGTTTTCGGGCCGCATTTTTCCACGCCCGGCACGTTATCGACCTTGTCGCCCATCAGCGCGAGATAATCGCGGATTTGGTCGGGGTGCACGCCGAATTTCGCCTTCACGCCTTCAATATCCAGCGTTTCTCCGCTCATCGTGTTCACCAGCGTAACACGTTCGTTTACCAATTGCGCCATATCCTTATCGCCCGTCGAAACAATGACTTGAAAACCATGTTCCGCCCCCTGTTTCGCCAGCGTGCCGATTACGTCGTCCGCTTCGACTTGAGGAATCACCAGAACCGGCCAACCCATCAACCGCACCAAATCCGGCAAGGCTTCCGCCTGCGGGCGCAAATCGTCCGGCATCGGCGGGCGCGTCGCCTTGTAGTCGGGGAACATCTCGTGGCGGAAATTTTTGCCCTTCGCATCAAACACCACCGCGCAATAATCGTGCACATAATCCGCCCGCAGCCGCCGCAGCATGTTCAACACGCCGTAAAGCGCACCCGTCGGCGCACCGTCGGGCGCGGTCAGTTGCGCCATCGCGTGATAGGCGCGGTAGAGATAGGAAGAGCCGTCAACGAGGAGGAGGGTTTTGCTCATGGGGATAACCGTTTGAGTGAAAGGGAAACAGCGGGATTATAAAGAAGAGGCTACCTGAAAACAAAGCAAACGGTTTTCAGGTAGCCTTTAGGGGAGTGGGCGGGAAGGGCCGGCATAGTTTTCAGGTAGCCTTTTCCACGCCCACAGGCAGCAGCACTACGCGCCCAAGAACCAGAATTTCAACGCCCACAGCACGGCCACGCCCCATACCATCGGCGGCACGTCGCGCTGGCGGCCACAGCACAGTTTCACCACGGCATAGCTGATGAAGCCCATGGCGATACCGTCGGCGATGGAATAGGAGAAGGGCATAAACACGATGGTGAGGAAGGCGGGTGCGGCCTCGGTCATGTCGTGCCAATCGATTTCGGTGGCCGAGCGCATCATCTGCACGCCGATATACAAGAGCGCGGGCGCGGTGGCGAAGGCGGGCACGGCCTGCGCCAGCGGAGAAAACCACAGGCAGGCCAGCATCAGCACGCCCACGGTTACGGCGGTGAGCCCGGTGCGGCCGCCCGCCGCCACGCCGGAAGCGCTTTCCACATAAGGCGTGGTGGAAGAAGTGCCCAGCGCCGCGCCGGCCACGATGGCCACAGAATCGGCAAACAGCGCTTTTTTCAGGCGCGGCAGGCGGCCGTTTTCCAGCAGGCCGGCACGGTGCGCCACGCCCACCAGCGTGCCGGTGCTGTCGAACAAATCCACCAGGAAAAACACGAAAATCACTGCAATCAGGCTACCTGAAAACAGGTCTTTGAAATCCATCTGCATAAAGGTGGGCGCAATGCTCGGAATGGCAGACACCACTTTGTCGAAACGGGTGAGCCCCAGCGGGATAGACAGCAGGGTGATGCCCATGATACCGAGGATGATGGCGCCGCGCACGCGGTAGTAATCCAGCGTGACGATCACGAAAAAGCCCAGCATCGCCAGCAGCATAGGCCAGTTTGGCGCATACGCGCCCGGCTGCCCTTCCACCGGCAGGCGGAACTCGCCCATGTGCACCAGCGTAGCCTCGTTGCCCACAATCACACCCGAGCCTTTGAGCGCAATCAGCGCCAAAAACAGGCCGATGCCCGCCGCAATCGCCATCTTCAGGCTCATCGGCAGCGCGTTTACCAGCATTTCGCGCACCTTCATAAAGCTGAACAAAATGAAGATGATGCCAGAAACAAACACCGCCGCCAGCGCCACCTGCCACGGCACGCCCATGCCCTTGACCACGCTGAAGGTGAAATAGGCGTTCAGGCCCATGCCCGGCGCCAGCGCAATCGGGTAGTTGGCCAGCATGCCCATGATGAAGCAGCCGATGGCCGCCGAAATGCAGGTGGCCACAAACACGGCTCCGAAATCCATGCCGGAGAGCGAGAGCGTGTGCGGGTTTACCACGATGATGTAGCACATGGTGAGGAAGGTGGTGAGCCCCGCCATCAGCTCGGTGCGAATGGTGGTGTTGTTTTCGGAAAGTTTGAAATAGCGGTTGAAGAAGGATTGCATGATGTTTTTCGGGGGTTGGGTTGGGATAAGGGTTTTTCGGGTAATGCTTGGTTGGGTTGGGAAACGGGGTTTTCAGTAGCCTTTCAGAGTTTGCCTGTGGAAGGCTACCTGAAAATTATCTGCGTCATTGGCCTTTACTACCGGAAAGCGCGGCCAATCGTGCGATCCACTCAGTTATCTGCCAGGCTTCGGCAGCCTGGCTGGGATTACGCGCGATCCAAGATTGCGTTTGCTGGTGCAACGGTATCAACTGTTGGCGGTCGTTTGCCTGTCCCAACACTTTTCGCATGATGCCCTGCCCAGCAATATCACGATAAGTGCATAAATCTGCTTTATTTTCCACATAGCACTGCGCGATATAGCCTGTAAACTGCCGCATCACTTGCCCGCGTAATTCGCTTTCCCAGCGTGCGGTTTGCTGCTTGTCTGCAAGCCGGCGATCGAACTCACGCTGCTGTTCCGGCGTCATGGCAAGAAACTGATCTGCTACTAGGTTAGATGTTTGATTAGCCAAATATTGGGCAACAATCTGCGCTTGCCGGGTAAACTCCATCCGGTTCAGCCGTTCGCTATTCTCCGCATAGGCCGGCATAAACAAGCATCCCAAGAATGGCGCCGCCATTATCGCTTTCATTATTGCTCCATTATTTTTCAGGTAGCCTCTGCCCTATTCCACCAGCTCGCCGCGCAGGCTGAAGGTGAAGGCTTCGGTGATTTCAATGTCCACCATCTGGTTGATGAGCGACACGTCGCCGGTGAAGTTCACCACGCGGTTGTTGGCGGTGCGGGCTTGGAGCTGGTCGGGGTCTTTTTTGGAGATGCCTTCCACCAGACAGCGTTGCACCGTGCCGAGCATGGTTTGGTTGATGCGGGCGGTTTCGGCTTCGATGACTTCGTTCAGGGCTTCGAGGCGGCGCACTTTTTCGGCGTGCGGGGTGTCGTCGGGCAGGTTGGCGGCGGGCGTGCCGGGGCGCGGGCTGTAAATAAAGACAAAGCTCAAATCGAAGGCGATGTCTTTCACCAGTTTCAGCGTCTGTTCGAACTCGCGCTCGGTTTCGCCGGGGAAGCCGACGATGAAGTCGCTGCTCAGGCACAAGTCGGGGCGGATGGCGCGCAGTTTGCGGATGATGGATTTGTATTCCAAGGCGGTGTAGCCGCGTTTCATCGCGCTCAATACGCGGTCTGAACCGCTCTGAATCGGCAGGTGCAGGTGCGACACCAGCTTGGGCAGGTCGCGGTAGCATTCGATGATGGCGTCGGTAAACTCGCGCGGGTGGCTGGTGGTGAAGCGCATACGCTCGATGCCGGGGATTTCGTGGACGATGCGCAGCAGGGTGGCAAAGTCGCAGATTTCGCCGTTGTCCATTTCGCCGCGATAGGCATTCACGTTCTGCCCCAACAGGTTGATTTCTTTCACGCCCTGTTGCGCCAAGCCGGCGATTTCGGTCAGCACGTCGTTCAGCGGTCGGGAGAATTCTTCGCCGCGCGTATAAGGCACAACGCAGAAGCTGCAATATTTGGAGCAGCCTTCCATAATGGAAACAAACGCGCTGCCGCCGTCCACGCGGGCGGGGGGCAGGTGGTCGAACTTTTCGATTTCGGGGAAGGAGATGTCCACTTGGGAGTGGCCGCTGGTTTCTTTGTCCACAATCATCTGCGGCAGGCGGTGCAGGGTTTGCGGGCCGAAGACGACATCGACATAAGGCGCACGCTCGATGATGGCTTCACCTTCCTGTGAGGCGACGCAGCCGGCCACGCCGATGATGAGGTTGGGGTTTTTCTGTTTGAGGGGTTTGATGCGGCCGAGGTCGGAGAATACTTTTTCCTGCGCTTTTTCTCGCACGGAGCAGGTGTTGAACAGGATGATGTCGGCGTTATCGGGTTCGGAAACCTGCTCGATGCCGCCGTGTTCTTCGGCAAGGACGGCGAGCATTTTGTCGCTGTCGTATTCGTTCATTTGGCAGCCGAAGGTGCGGATATAGACTTTTTTCATGGTTTGGTGCTTTCAGGTAGCCCGTAATCGCGGGGCTGATTATTATGCGAAGGCGGCATTATACGCAGTGCGCCGCAGCGTGAAAAGATAAAATCAAATCAATAACAAAATGCTACCACTCAAAATCTGAGGCTACCTGAAAAGGGTTTTTCAGGTAGCCTCAACGCAAGCAGGCGGGCTATTCTCGGTTGCGGCCGCGCCAGAAATAGCGTAGCACAAAGCCGGGGAAGGCAAACACCAGATACAGGCACGCCACCGCCACATAAAACTGCCAATGCTGGCGATGTACGCTGCCGCCCTGTGCTTCCAGCAGATAGGCCAACAGCGCCACAAAGGCAAACCCGGCCAGCAGCTCCGGCAAATGGTGGGCAAACCGTTTTTCAGGTAGCCTTTTGATGCCGAACCAGCGCACGCTCACAAACGGCAGGTTGGCACACACCAACGCCACCAACAGCAGCAGATACATCGCGGCAGTCATCGCCCTACTCCGATTGTTTGGTTAAATCACAACACCTTGCCCAGCGCATACACGCACCAGTCCATCAGCGTGCTCGGCATCAGGCCAAACAGCAGCAGCCCCAGCGCGCACACCGACAAGGCCACCCGGCTGGCTGCCGCCATCGACAGCGGCGCCGTTTCCACGGCCTCATCCATATACATCACCTTCACCACGCGCAGATAGTAGAACGCGCCAATCAGCGACATCACCACCGCAAACACCGCCTGCCACACAAAGCCCTGCCCCAGCAGCGCCCGAATCACGGAAAGCTTGGCATAAAAGCCCGCCAGCGGCGGAATGCCCGCCATACTGAACATCACCAGCAGCATCAGGAAGGCATACCAGGAATGGCGTTGGTTCAGGCCGGCCAAATCGGCGATTTCCTCGCAATCGTGCCCCTCACGCGACAGCAGCATCAACACGCCGAAGCCCGCCATCGCCATCAGCGCATACACCAGCGCGTAGTACAACGCCGCACTGAAGCCGTGCAGGCCGCCCATAAACGCCAGCAGCACGAAACCCATGTGCGACACAGTAGAATACGCCAGCATGCGCTTGATATTGGCCTGCATCACCGCCGCCAGATTGCCCACCAGCAGCGAAGCCACCGCCAGAATATTCAGCATCGGCACCCAGTCGGCGTGCAGCCCGCCCAGGCCGGTAACCAAAATGCGGAAGGCAAACACCGTGGCCGCGATTTTCGGCGCCGTGCCCACCAACGCGGTCACCGCCGTGCTCGAGCCGTGATACACATCCGGCACCCACATATGGAACGGCACCGCGCCCAGCTTGAACGCAATGGCCACCACCACAAACACCAAGCCCAGCTTCAGCAGCCACGGATTGGCCATCTGCGTGAGCCCCGCCGCCAGCACATCGGGCAGCAGCAGCGAGCCGGTGGCGCCGTAGATCATGGAAATGCCGTAGAGCAGCAAGCCGGAAGCCAGCGCGCCGAGCACGAAATATTTCAAGGCCGCCTCGCTGGCGCGCACGTCGTCACGGCGCAGCGCAATCAGCGCATACAGCGACAGCGACAGGATTTCCAAGCCGATATACAGCGTGAGGAAATGGTTGGCGCTCATCATCACGCACATGCCCAGCAGTGCAAACAGCGTGAGCGTGTAAAACTCGCCTTTATAAATCTGGCGCGTTTTCAGGTAGCCCGGCGACAGCGCAAACAGCACCAACACCAGCGCATACACCGCCAGCTTGCCCACATAAGACAAACCGTCAAGCACAAACATGCGGCTGAAGGTTTCCACCGGCTCGCCCGGCCATAAGGCTACCTGAAAAACCGCCGCCGCCAACACAGCCAAAGAAGCCAGACAGGCCGTGATGCCGCGCTTTTCGTCCGGCAGCCACAAATCCACCAGCAGCACCGCGCACAATGCCGCGAGCAGCACGATTTCGGGCATGGCGGGGATTAAGTTCAAATCAGTCCAGTTCATTCACACACCTCAAATCTTGCTTTGCGCCACATGCGCGATCAAATCGTTGGCCGCCTGGTGCACCACGGCGATAAACGGCTCCGGCCACAGGCCCATGCCCAGCACGGCGGCGGCCAGGATGGCCAGCACAGCAAATTCGCGGCGGCCGATGTCTTTCATTTCGGCCACATGCGGGTTGGTCACCGCGCCGAAAATCACGCGCTTATACATCCACAGCGTGTAGGCTGCGCCCAAAATCAGCGTCAGCGCCGCCAGCGCGCCCACAATCAGGTTGTAGTTCACCGCGCCCATAATCACCATAAATTCGCCCACGAAGCCCGATGTGGCGGGCAGGCCGGCGTTGGCCATGGCAAACAGCATCATGAAGGCGGCAAATTTCGGCATCACCGTTACCACGCCGCCGTAGTCGGCAATATTGCGGCTGTGCAGGCGGTCGTACATCACGCCGATGCAGAAGAACATGGCGGCAGACACGAAACCGTGCGAAATCATCTGCATAATCGCGCCTTTCAACGCCCACGGCTGCAATTCCGTCTGATTGGTAAACAGGAACATGCCCAAGGTAACGAAACCCATGTGGCTGATGGAAGAATACGCCACCAGTTTTTTCATATCGGTTTGCACCAGTGCCACCATGCCGATATAAATCACCGCAATCAGGCTGAGCACGATGATGGCGGGCGCGAAATAGCGCGATGCGTCGGGCAGAATCGGCAGGATGAAGCGCAGGAAGCCGTATGCACCGAGCTTCAGTGTAATCGCCGCCAGCACCATCGAACCGCCGGTGGGTGCTTCCACGTGCGCATCGGGCAGCCAAGTGTGCACCGGAAACATCGGCACTTTCACCGCAAACGACAGGAAGAAGGCGGCAAACAGAATCTGCTGGGTAAGCAGCGGAATTTGTTTGATGTTTTGGAAATCGTCAATCGCAAAGCTGCCGCCGGTCTGGAACGACAAATACACCAAGGCCACCAGCATCAGCAGCGAGCCCATCAGCGTGTAGAGGAAGAGCTTCACCGAAGCATACACGCGGCGCGGCCCGCCCCACACGCCGATAATCAGATACAGCGGAATCAGCATGCCTTCAAAGAAAATGTAGAACAGCATGGCATCGCGGGCGGCAAACGCGCCGTTAATCAGACCGGACATAATCAGGAAGGCCGCCATATACTGCGCCACCTTTTTCTGAATCACTTCCCAGCCCGCAATCACCACCATCAGCGTGATAAAGGCGTTCAAAATCACAAACAACACGGAAATGCCGTCCACGCCCAGCGCGTAGTTGATGTTGAGCGCGGGAATCCACGAATAGAACTCGTTGAACTGGTAGCCGCCGCTCAAGCGGTCGAACTGCGTAAACAGCGGCAGCGTTACGGCGAAACCCGCCGCCGCGCCGACCAAGGCCAATATCCGCGCCAAGGGGGCACGGCGGTCGCAGCCGGTGGCCAGCACCAATAGTCCGGCGGCTATCGGCAGCCAGCTTGCCAAGCTGAGAAGGTGGTTGGAAAACATAGTTATAACCTGCGGTATGAATAAATAAGTCGTTGTTGTTCTGCGTTTGCCGTTTTCAGACGGCCTCTAAACGCTGCCCTCTTTTTCGATGACCAAAATGCGCGCTTCGCCGCGCGGGTGGGCGACGTGTTCCGCGCCGACTCCGGCATAGAAGATGTCGCCGCCGCGCAGCCGAGCCACGCGCTCTTCGCCGTTTTCGCGGTAGTGCATATCGACTTCGCCGCTCATCACGGCAAACACTTCCTCGCCGTCGTTCACATGCCATTGGTATGGCTGGTCGGTCCAGTGCAGGCGCACGGTGGTGCCGTTCAGATTGGCGATGCTGCGCGCGCCCCATGCCCTGTCGGCGGTGAATTCGGCGGCGCGGATGATGTCGGTTGCGCTCATTTTTTCCTCTGTGTGGTGTTTTCAGACGGCCTTTTCAGTTTTCAGGTAGCCTTAATGACTTGTTCCATCTGAACGGTTCACTTCCTGATCGAAACGGATAAAGGCGGCAATCATGGCCTGCCACACGGCTTCTGCCACATCGGGCGACAAGCCCGCTGCCGCAGCCTGTTCGCGCCTCGCTGCCAACACCTGCGCCACCCGATCGGGCGCGGCCACGGCCTGCGCGTCGTGCTTGGGTTTCAGACGGCCTGCCTGCGCGACCAACCGTTGTCGTTGTGCCAGCAAATCAATCAGCCGACTGTCCAACGCGTCAATCGCCTGCCGCACTTCGGCCAAGGTATCGGGCAAGCTATCGGCATTCATTTTTCAGGTAGCCTTTATCTGAACCAAAGCTGCCAGAAAAACACCACAATCAGCACCAGCACGCCGGACACCATGGCGGCGGCGTAGGTGTAGATAAAGCCGGTTTGCACGCGGCGCACCTGCCCGGCCACTGCGCCGACCAGTTTGGCCGCGCCGTTTACCAAGCCGTTGTCGATGATGGCGGTATCGACGGCTTTCCAGAAGAAGCTGCCCAGCGCACGCGTGCCTTTGGCAAACACGGCGAAGTAGATGTTGTCGAGGTAGTATTTGTTTTCAAACAGCACATACACCGGGCGGAAGGTCTGCGCGATTTTGGCAGGCAGCTGCGGCGCTTTCACATACAGGAACCACGCGGCCAATACACCGCCGACGGCCAGATACAGCACGGGCGTGTGCAGGCTGTGCGACACCATGCCCATTGCGCCGTGGAACTCTTCCTTCATGATATGCATCACGGGGTGCAGCTCGTGATTGACATAAATCACGTCTTTGAAGAAATCGCCGTACAGCATCGGCTCGATGGCGATGTAGCCAATCATCACGGACGGAATCGCCAGCAAAACCAGCGGCAGGGTAACCACCCACGGGCTTTCGTGCGGGTTGTCGGACGGCTTCAGGCCGTGGTGGTAGCCGTGGTCGTCGTGATGGTCATGCTTGGCCTCGCGCCAGCGTTCTTTGCCGTGGAAAACGATAAAGTATTGGCGGAAGGCGTAAAACGCGGTAACGAACACGCTGGCCAGCACGGCGAAATAGGCAAAACCGCTGCCGGGCAGGTTGCTGGCGTGCACCGCTTCGATAATCGAATCTTTGGAATAGAAACCGGAGAACAGCGGCGTGCCGATGAGGGCGAGGTTGCCCAGCAGCATGGTGAACCAGGTAATCGGCATGTATTTGCGCAGGCCGCCCATATTGCGCATGTCCTGGTCGTGGTGCATGCCGATGATCACGCTGCCCGCCGCCAAGAACAGCAGGGCTTTGAAGAAGGCGTGGGTCATCACATGGAACATGGCCACGGAATAGGCGGACACGCCCAAGGCCACAGTCATATAGCCGAGCTGCGACAGGGTGGAATAAGCCACTACGCGCTTGATGTCATTCTGAATCGTGCCGAGGAAGCCCATAAACAGCGCGGTAATCGCGCCAATCACCATAATCACGCTCAACGCGGTGGTGGACAATTCATACATCGGCGACATACGCGACACCATAAACAGGCCGGCGGTAACCATGGTGGCGGCGTGAATCAGCGCAGAAATCGGGGTCGGGCCTTCCATGGAATCGGGCAGCCACACATGCAGCGGGAACTGCGCGGATTTGCCCATCGCGCCGACAAACAGCAACAGGCAGGTGATGGTGATCAAATCCCAGCCGAACAGGGTGCTGCCGACCACGTTGGGCAGATAGGCGAACACGTCGGCATAGCGCAGGCTGCCGCCGAAATAGGCCAGCACGAGGCCGATGCCGAGCACGAAGCCGAAGTCGCCCACGCGGTTCACCAAAAAGGCTTTCAAGTTGGCGAAAATCGCGCTGTCGCGTTTGAAATAGAAGCCGATGAGCAGATATGACACCAAGCCGACCGCTTCCCAGCCGAAAAAGAGCTGGATGAAGTTGTTGGACATAATCAGCATCAACATGCTGAAGGTAAACAATGAGATATAGCTGAAGAAGCGTTGGTAGCCGACTTCTTCGTCCGCCATATAGCCGATGGTGTAGATGTGCACCATCAGCGAGACGGAAGTGACCACCACCATCATCAGCGCGGTGAGGCTGTCCACCAGGAAGCCGACTGAGAAATCCAACCCGTTCATGGTCAGCCAGGTATAGACGTTTTCATCGAACTTGGCGCGGCTGCCGTCGATAAATCCGCACAGCACATAGGCCGACAGCACGGCGGACACGGCCACGCCGAGTATGGTAACCGTGTGCGCGCCCCGGCGGCCGATGGTGTTGCCGAACAGCCCGGCCAGCAGGCAGCCGGCCAATGGCGTGAGGGCGATGATGAGGTATAAAGTCATGTCTGTCATAGTGTTGCCATCCTTGCGGATCAATCTTGTTATGTGTGCGGCATATTTTTCAGGTAGCCTTTACGGCTGCCGCATGAGGCTACCTGAAAAACAGCGGTGCGTTTTCAGGTAGCCTGTACCCTAGCCTTTCAGGTTGTCCAAATCACTGATGTTGATGCTGTTCCGGTTGCGGAACACCAGCACCATAATCGCCAGACCTATGGCCGATTCCGCCGCCGCCACGGTGAGCACGAAAAACACGAAAACCTGCCCGGCGGTGTTGCCCAAATATTGCGAAAACGCGATGAAATTGAAGTTTACCGCCAAAAGCATCAGCTCAATCGACATCAGCAGCACCAGCACGTTTTTGCGGTTCATGAAAATGCCCATCGCGCTGATGCCGAACAGCAAGGCGGCCAGCACCAGATAATGCGTAATCGTAATCATGCCTTGCCCTCCTCTTTCGTCTCTGCGTGGCTACCTGAAACTTCTTCCGCAGCCGCTTGCGGCACCTGCACCACGGCTTCCATCTTCACCATGCGCAGGCGGCCCCGATTGGCATCCACCTTCACTTGTTCGGCCGGATCCATACGCTTCGGATTCACCGTTTTACGGTGCACCAGCGCAATCGCCGCCACCATGCCCAACACCAGCAGCACCGCCGCCAGCTCGAAGGGCAGCAGGTAAGTGGTGTAGATTTGGCTGCCCAAATCGCGCACATTGCTGTAATCAGCCGGCATATCCTTCATCGGGCCGAAGGCTGCCAGATTGGTATCCGGCGCAATCAAAATCATGATCAGCGCCACCGCCATCAGCACGCCCACCACGCCGGCCACCGGCGCATGCCGCCAGAAACCGGCGCGCATCTCTTCGATGTCCACGTTCAGCATCATCACCACAAACAGGAACAGCACCATCACCGCCCCCACATACACCACCACCAGCGTGATGCCGAGGAATTCGGCCTGCATCAGCAGCCACATCATCGCGCTGGTGCAGAAAGTGAGCACCAGATAGAGCGCGGCGTGCACCGGATTTTTCGCGGTAACGGTTTGCAGCGCGCCAAACAAGATGATGGCCGCCAGCACATAAAACAGAATCAGGGAAAAAGTCATGTTGGCACTCCCTTAGCGATAAGGCGCATCGGCCGCTTTGCGCTTGGCGATGTCGGCTTCATATTGGTCGCCGATGGCCAGCAAAATCGGCTTGGTCATGTGCAGATCGCCCTTTTTCTCGCCGCAGTATTCGAAAATATGCGTTTCCACAATCGCATCGGTGGGGCAGGCTTCCTCGCAGAAACCGCAGAAAATACATTTGGTTAAATCAATATCATAACGCTTGGTGCAGCGCGTGCCGTCTTCGCGCTCCTCGCTCTCGATGTTGATGGCCATCGCCGGGCACACCGCCTCGCACAGTTTGCAGGCAATACAGCGCTCTTCGCCGTTCGGATAGCGGCGTTGCGCGTGCAGCCCGCGGAAACGCACGGATTGCGGCGTTTTCTCCTCGGGAAACATGATGGTTTCCTTGCAGGCGAAAAAATTCTTCAGCGTCAGGCCCATGCCCTTCACCAGCTCGCCGAGCAAAAAGGTTTTTACTAAATTAGCCATTGTTATTTATACCCTGTAGTGGGTTGATTCAAATCATTCAATTATTTTTCAGGTAGCCTCATGCAGCCTGCCGGCTACCTGAAAACTATTTCCACAGGCTCAGCGGCGACACCATCCACAAGCCCAAGAACACGATATAGACAAAGCCGATGGGAATCAGCACCTTCCAGCCCAAGCGCATGATTTGGTCATAGCGGTAGCGCGGGAAGGTGGCGCGGATCCACAAGTAGCCGTAGAGCACCATCGCCATCTTGGCAAACATCCAAAACGCGCCCGGCGTGCCGATGATGCCCCAGCTTTGCGGGAAGGGCGACAGCCAGCCGCCGAGGAACATCAGTGCGGTGAGCGCCGCAATCAGAATCATGAAAATGTATTCGGCCAAGAAAAACAGCGCAAAGGCAAAGCCAGAATATTCCACATGGAAACCGGCCACGATTTCCGATTCGCCTTCGGCCACATCGAACGGCGCGCGGTTGGTTTCCGCCACCGCAGAAATCAGATACACGATGAAGATGGGAAACAGCGGCAGCCAGTTCCAGGAAAACACCGAACCGCCGGCGATGCCCGTGGCCTGCGCCGCCACGATGTCGGAAAAATTCATGCTGCCCGACACCATCACCACGCACACCAAAGCCGCACTCATGGCAATTTCGTAGGAAATGCTCTGCGCGGAGGAGCGCATCGCGCCCAAAAACGCATATTTGGAGTTGGAAGCCCAGCCGGCAATAATCACGCCATACACCGACAGCGAAGTAATCATCAGGATATACAGCAAGCCCACATTCACATTAGTGAGCAGCCATTCGCTGGAAAACGGAATCACCGCCCACGCCGCAAACGCCGGCGCCAGCGACATCATCGGCCCGATGTAAAACAAAGCCTTATTCGACAATTTCGGCCGGGTTACCTCTTTAAACAGCAGCTTGAACACATCGGCAAAAGGCTGAATCAAGCCCCACGGGCCGGTTACGTTCGGGCCCACGCGCAGCTGCATAAAGCCGATCACCTTGCGCTCGAAATAAGTCAGATACGCCACCGTTAAAATCAGTGGAATCAAGATGATGACAATCTTCACCAAAATCGACACCACCAATCCGATGTCGCTGCCCGCCGCGCCAAACCAGCCGGCAAACAAGGCTTGGAACCATTCTTGCATGTTTAGCCCCTCCCCAATTCAATTGCGTTCATCAGCCCGCCCAGCACGGCATTGGCCGGATGCAGCGGCAGGTGCACCACATTTTCAGGTAGCCCTTCATCGGCGCGCACCGTTACCGGCACGCTGCTGCCGTTCTGCTTGGCCACGGCAGCAGCGCCGTCGGCCAAACCCAACGCGGCCAGCGTGTTCGGATGCACCCGGGCCGGCGGCACTTGCGCCTGCACGGTTTGCTGCAAAGACTCGGAGCGGCGCACAATAGCGTCGGTGTGGTAGATGCCCACCCCGCCCACGCGGGTCAGGCCGGCCGCAGCCGGCGCGGCTTCGCCCTGCCAGCTCACGGCGCTATTCAATTTTTCAGGTAGCCTTTCGGCATCCACGGCTTCGCGCAGCACGGCTTCGCTGCTGTCGTAATCAAAGCTGGCCAAACCGCACACATTGCCCAACACGCGCAACACTTTCCACAGCGGGCGCGAATCGGCATAGCCTTTCAGCACGCCGCGGAACGATTGCAGGCGCCCTTCCATATTGATGAGGCTGCCCGAAGTTTCGGTGAACGGCGCAATCGGCAGCAGCAGGTCGCACACTTCCAGCAGCGTGTCGCTCACGAAGGGCGTGAACGCCATCACGGTTTGCGCTTGTTTTAAGGCGGCCACGGCTGCCGCACCGCCGGCCACGTCGATTTCCGGCTCCACGTTCAGCAGCAGCACGGCTTTCTTCGGCTGCGCCATCATTTGGCCGATGCTGTTGCCCTGATCCACGCCCAACACCTCGGCGCCCACGCTGTTGGCAGCCTGCGGCAGGATGCCCAAAGTGGCGCCGGTGGCGGCGGCCAAGGCTTGGGCGGCAGCATAAATTGCGGCGTAGTCGGGATGGTTTTGCGCTTCGGCACCCAGCACGATGGCGGCCTGTTCGGCGCCGTGCAGGCTGGCGGCCACAGTGGATTGCGGGTCGGCCAGCAGGTTTTTCAGGTAGCCTGCCCAATCGTTCGGGTGGCGCACTTCCTGTGCCAACAAAGGCATATACAACTCTTCGCGCTGCGAGGCGAGCAGGTTCAGCGCCATGCCGTTTTTGGCGGCGCGGCGCAGGCGGGCGGTGAGCAGCGGTTGCTCTTGGCGCAAGGTGGCACCCACCACCAATACCGCGCCGCAGGTGGCCAGGCTTTCGATGCTGCGGCCAAGCCACGGCGCGCCTTGCAGGCTACCCGAAAGCCGGTCGTCTTGCTGGCGCAGGCGGCTGCTGAGATGGCGGATGCCGAGGCCGGCGGCCAGTTTCTTGGCCAAATAGAGCTCTTCCACGGTGTTCATCGGGTTGAGCCACATGGCGGTTTGGCCGTCGCCGTCTTCTTTTTGGATGCATTCCAAGGTTTTGCGCACATATTCCAGCGCGGTAGGCCAATCCACATCGTGCCATTCGCCGCCGTGTTTGATTTTCGGCTGGCGCAGGCGGCTGGCGTGGTTCAGCCCTTCGTAGGCGAAACGGTCGCGGTCGGAAATCCAGCATTCGTTGACGGCTTCGTTTTCCAACGGCAGCACGCGGCGCACGGTGTGGTCTTTGGTTTGCACGATGAGGTTGCTGCCCAGCGCGTCGTGGGCGGAGATGGATTTACGCCGGTTTAGTTCCCACGAGCGGGCGTTGAAACGGAAGGGTTTGCTGGTGAGCGCGCCCACGGGGCATAAGTCGATGACGTTGCCCGACAATTCGGTTTCCACCACGCGGCCGATAAAGGGCATGATTTCGGAATGTTCGCCGCGGTAGGCCATGGCGATTTCCTGATTGCCGGCGATTTCTTCGGTGAAGCGCACGCAGCGGGTGCAGTGGATGCATCGGCTCATTTCGGCGGCAGACACCAAGGGGCCCATGTCTTTGCCGGCCACGGCGCGTTTGGGCTCGGTGTAGCGGGTGGTGGATTTGCCGTAGCCCATGGCCAAATCTTGCAGCTGGCATTCGCCGCCTTTATCGCAAATCGGGCAGTCGAGCGGATGGTTGATGAGCAGGAATTCCATCACGCCGGATTGCGCTTGGCGGGCTTTGTCGGAATGGGTGCGCACCACCATGCCGTCGGTTACCGGGGTGGCGCAGGCGGGCAGCGGTTTGGGGGCTTTTTCCACGTCCACCAGGCACATGCGGCAGTTGGCGGCGATGGAGAGTTTTTTGTGATAGCAGAAGTGCGGGATATAGGTGCCGAGCTTTTGCGCGGCTTCAATCACCGTGGCGCCCTTCTCTACCGATACTTCCTTACCGTCAATGCTGATTTGTAACATAGCTCTTCCTAGCTATTTAATTCATTGGTTTGCATTTTTCCCCTGCTGGGCAGGGGATACGTTTTCAGCTATCTGATTAATCTTACCCATCTAGCCTGCGTTTTGTTACCGCCACCATTTCGCCTGGAAATCAGGGGAAACGTGGATGGAATTATCTATTTTGTACTGTCCATTTTCCCTAACCAGTTTAAAACGGGCTACCCCGTCCGTCTTGCCGAAATCGGCAGATACCGTATTGCCATGTACGGAGAACTTGGGCGCATTCCATGCAAAGCCGCCGTTACCGGGCTCTGACCAAAGACCGCTGTAGCATCGGGGAATCACTGCGGAGCAGTCTTCATCTGCCTGAAAACGTCTTTTCTCTTGAGCCAACACTGCAATAGCAGAGCGGCTCAGAAAGCGTTTGGTTGCATTTTCGGCTGTTCGTTCCTGAACACACACACCTTTGGCATTGCAGTCCAAAAATCCTTTGACCACTGAAATTTTTTGGGCATCGTCTTGATTTCCGGCCAATGCCTGTTGTGCATTCAATGTGGCAACTACGCTAAACAAAATCCATGCAGCTGTTTTTTTCATTGGTTATTTCCTTGATAAACAGTGATTCAATCAATCTCAAATTTTTCAGGTAGCCTCTTCCACTAGCACCATTGATGCACTTTCATCGGTTTGCCGTGTTCGATGTAGTAGACGAACTCGTGGCGGTAGTGCTTCATGAAGCCGCGCACGGGGAAGACGGCGGCGTCGGCCAGGGCGCAGATGGTGCGGCCGGCCATGTTGTTGCCGATGCTTTCCAGCAATTCGAGATCTTCCATGCGCCCTTGGCCGCTGACGATGCGGTGTACGATGCGGTACAGCCAGCCGGTGCCTTCGCGGCACGGCGTGCATTGGCCGCAGGATTCTTCGTAGTAGAAATAGCTGAGCCGCTCCAAGGCTTTCACCATGCACACGTCTTCGTCCATCACAATCACCGCGCCGGAGCCGAGCATGGAGCTGGCCTTGGCGATGGCGTCGTAATCCATGGTGAGAGTCATCATCATCTCGCCAGGGATAACGGGCGAAGAAGAGCCGCCGGGAATCACGGCTTTCAGCTTTTTGCCGCCGCGCATGCCGCCGGCCATTTCCAGCAGTTCGGCAAAAGGGGTGCCGAGCGGCACTTCATAATTGCCGGGGCGCGCCACATGGCCGGACACGGAAAACAGCTTGGTGCCGCCGGCGTTTTCGATGCCTTTTGCGGCAAAGGTTGCACCGCTATCGCGGATGATGAAAGGCACGGAGGCGAAGGTTTCGGTGTTGTTGATGGTGGTGGGGCGGCCGTATAGGCCGAAGGAGGCGGGGAATGGCGGTTTGAATCGCGGCTGGCCTTTTTTGCCTTCCAATGATTCGAGCAGCGCGGTTTCCTCGCCGCACACATAGGCGCCGTAGCCGTGGGAGGCGAAGAGCTCGAAATCAAAGCCCAAGCCCATGATGTTTTTACCGAGCAGACCGGCTTGGCGCGCTTCGGCCAGGGCGGCTTCAAAGCGCTGATAGCCTTCGAAAATTTCGCCGTGGATGTAGTTGTAGCCGGCGGTGGCGCCCATCACATAGCCGGCAATAATCATGCCTTCGATCACGGCGTGCGGGTTGAAGAAAATGATGTCGCGATCTTTGAAGGTGCCCGGCTCGCCTTCGTCGGTGTTGCACACCACATACTTGGCGCCTTCGATGTTGCGCGGCATGAAGCTCCATTTCAGGCCGGTGGGAAAGCCTGCGCCGCCGCGGCCGCGCAGGTTGGAGGTTTTGAGTTCGGCGATCAGGTCGTCTTGCGGAATCTTTTCGCTGAGGATTTTGCGCAATGCCTGATAACCGCCGCGCGCCTGGTAGGCGGCCAGCGTCCAGCAATCGGGAGCGGCGGTGTCCACCTGCTCGAAAATCACGCCTGGTTGGTAAATAGCCATGTGTTTGCCTAGCTTGTAAACTTTTGATTCTTATTTATTTCAAGTTTTCAGGTAGCCTGAAAATAGTTTTCCAATGATATGGTTTAATTAGTTATCTCACGAATACGTTTGTAATCGTCTAACTTAACAACCCCATCAGACTCAACCACCTTAATATCAGTTACTCCTCTATAGGGCGCGTCTCGATAAGTTACGCGATACCAACCATTAGCCCTGGGTGTGATGCTGACAATCCCGCTTGCTCCACCGCCATCTTGTGCACTTGTCCGCAAAGCATATGCGGCATAGCAATGCGCAACAGTGCAGTCATATTCATCTCGATATACTGCCTCCAACTTTGCTAACAATCGCTGTGTCGCAACCCTGTTGCCTTGATCGGCTAAATCACCGCCCCCGAATACATAAACACGGTAAAAGTGCGTGATAGCCTGCCTAGCCTGCTGTTCACTCACCTCCGCCAATACGGGGGAAGACATCAAAACCATCAATGCAAGCAGTCCCAATTTTTTCATTTGACTCATCCTTTAATGCACTATGCACAATGCAACTTAATCAATGCTCACTAAGGCTACCTGAAAAATTTTCAGGTAGCCTTCAGCACAGCTCGGCCAGTTTCTGGTCGATGGCTTCGGCGGTCATGAAGCTGCACATTTTGTGGTTGTTCACCAGCATCACCGGCGCGTCGCCGCAGGCGCCCATGCACTCGCCTTCCATCAGAGTAAATTTGCCGTCGGGCGTGGTTTCGCCGAAGCCGATGCCGAGTTTTTCCTGCAAATACTGTGCGGTATCCACGCTGCCGCGCAGGGCGCACGGCAGGTTGGTGCAGACAGTGAGCTTGTATTTACCCACCGGTTGCAGGTTGTACATATTATAGAAGGTGGCCACTTCGTAGGCTTGGGCGGCGGTAATGCCGATGTAGTCGGCCACGAAGGCGATGGTTTCGGGGGCAAGCCAGCCTTTTTCCGTTTGCGCGATACGCAGGGCGCCCATGATGGCAGAGCGGCGCTGGTCGGCCGGGAATTTGGCCAGCTCAATATCGATTTGTTTCAGTGATTCTGCGGATAACATTAGCGGTCTACCTCTCCGAATACGATGTCCTGCGTGCCGATGATGGCAACAACGTCGGACAGCATGTGGCCGCGTGCCATTTCGTCCATGCCTTGCAGGTGGGCGAAGCCGGGGGCGCGGATTTTCAGGCGGTAGGGTTTGTTGGCGCCGTCTGAAATAATATAGATGCCGAACTCGCCTTTGGGGTGCTCGACAGCAGTGTAGGTTTCGCCTTCGGGCACGTGCATGCCTTCGGTGAACAGTTTGAAATGGTGGATCAAATCTTCCATGCCGGTTTTCATTTCGGTGCGCTTGGGCGGGGCGACTTTGTGGTCGTCCACAATCACCGGGCCGGGATTGACGCGCAGCCATTCGGCGCATTGCTTGATGATGCGCACAGACTGGCGCATTTCATTGATGCGGCAGAGATAGCGGTCATAGCAATCGCCGTTTACCCCGACGGGAATATCGAAATCCATTCGGTCGTAAACTTCGTAGGGCTGTTTTTTGCGCACATCCCATTCGATGCCGGAACCGCGCAGCATCACGCCGGTAAAGCCTTTTTGCATGGCGCGCTCGGGCGAAACCACGCCGATGCCGACAGTACGCTGTTTCCAGATGCGGTTGTCGGTGAGCAGGGTTTCCAAATCGTCAATGCGTGAAGGGAAACGATCGCAGAAAGCATCGATGAAGTCGAGCATGCTGCCTTCACGCCAGGCATTCAGCTCTTTCAACACCTTGGCGCTGCGGTATTTGCTCGGCTCGTACTTAGGCATGAAATCAGGCAGATCGCGGTACACGCCGCCGGGGCGGAAATAGGCTGCGTGCATGCGCGCGCCGGAAACGGCTTCATACAAATCCATCAGGTCTTCGCGGTCGCGGAAGGCATACAGGATGGCGGTCATGGCGCCGATATCGAGCGCATGCGAACCCACGCCCATCAAATGGTTCAGGATGCGGGTAACCTCCGCAAACATGGTGCGGATATATTTGGCACGAATGGGAATTTCAATGCCCAGCAGCTTTTCTACAGCCAGGCAATAGGCCTGCTCGTTGACCATCATGGAAACGTAGTCCAAACGATCCATATACGGCAGGGCCTGCAGATAGGTTTTGGTTTCGGCCAGTTTTTCGGTGCCACGGTGCAGCAGGCCGATATGCGGGTCGGCGCGCACGATGGTTTCGCCGTCCAGCTCCAAAATCATGCGCAATACGCCGTGCGCGGCCGGATGCTGCGGACCGAAGTTGATGGTGTAGTTTCTCAGTTTAGTGGCCACCGTAATTCTCCTCACGGACGACACGCGGCGTGATTTCGCGCGGCTCGATGGTTACCGGCTGGTACACCACCCGTTTTTCTTGCTCGTCGTAGCGCATTTCCACATAACCAGAAACGGGGAAATCTTTGCGGAAGGGATAGCCGACAAAGCCGTAGTCGGTCAGGATACGGCGCAAATCAGGATGACCTTCAAACATAATCCCATATAAATCAAAGGCCTCACGCTCATACCAATCGGCGCTGTTATAAATATCAACCACCGAGCTCAACACCGGGAAATCATCATCTGCCACCCACACACGCACTCGAATACGCTGGTTGTTTTGCAGCGACGACAGCTGACTGACCACAGCAAAGCGCTGGCCTTCCCATGGCTCGTTTTTATATTCGCTGTAGTCCACGCCGCACAAATCAAGCAACAATTCAAAGTGCATGGATTCGTGATCGCGCAGCAGCTGCATAATTTCGCGGTAGTTCCCGGCTTGGGCTTCCACCGTGACTTCACCAAACGCCAAAATCACTTTCTCTGCTTTGTCGCCCAGCAGGTTTTGTACGGCAAGATACAAATCGTTTACATGCATGGCGTACTCCTAATGGCGGGCGATGGTATAGGTGCGCTTGATTTTGCCTTGCAGCTGGATCAAGCCGTAAATCAGCGCTTCGGCCGTGGGTGGGCAGCCGGGCACATACACATCCACCGGCACAATACGGTCACAACCGCGCACCACGGAATAAGAATAATGATAGTAACCGCCTCCGTTGGCGCACGAACCCATCGACAACACCCAGCGCGGCTCGGCCATTTGGTCGTACACGCGGCGCAGGGCGGGCGCCATTTTATTGGTGAGCGTGCCCGCCACAATCATCAAGTCGGACTGACGCGGCGACGGGCGGAAGATAATACCGAAGCGGTCGAGGTCGTAGCGCGCCATACCGGCATGCATCATTTCCACTGCGCAACAGGCCAAACCGAAGGTAACCGGCCACATCGAGCCGGTACGCATATAATTCAGCACGGTATCGGCACTGGTGGTGATAAACCCCTTACTCAAAACGCCTTCTATTCCCATTCCAGCGCACCTTTTTTCCATTCGTAAACAAAGCCGATGCCCAAAATCACGATAAACACGAGCATCACGCCGAAACCGAACATTCCCAAATCTTTAAACACCACCGCCCAAGGAAACATAAAGGCGATTTCCAAATCAAACAAAATAAACAGGATGGCCACCAAATAGTAGCGCACATCAAAACGCATACGGGCGTTTTCAAACGCCTCAAAGCCGCACTCGAAAGGCGCATCTTTTTCGGCATAGTGCCGCTTCGGGCCAAGCAGCGTGCCCAATGTTAAGAAAAGGACGCCCGCCGCCAAACCGACCAGCACGAAAACAAATACAGGGAAATAGTTAGCCAACATGGTTTGTACTCAGGGTAAACACATAAAATGCAGGTAAAACCAACCGGCATTGTAACCAAATTCATTGTTTGATTCAAAGCAAACCAGCATGCGAAAAGACAATATTTTCATTGCATTAAATAGAAATAATTCGCAATATCTTCAGCCCTTGCATTGCAACGGATTTCCCCCTTAAAGAGTTTTGATTTAAATCAACACTATAAAACCAACGCACACAAACTTCCCCGCATAACACTTATTTACACAGCAAGAGGCTACCTGAAAGCCGTTTGTCGCCTTACTGCAAAAACGTGTAGAATGCGCCGGTTTGTTACAGATCCCAAGATTGGGCCGCTAACCTTATGGATCCTTCCGGTTCCCACCCTGCCGTTTCTCTGATTGATTTCCCCTGATTTCCACCGTGCGCCATTACCGTGATGCACGGTAATGGAGTGCGCATGCCTACCCTATTGTCCTCTTCCGAACAACAGCCGATCGACATCGCCCGCATCCACGAGCTGGCCGACGCCCTGCTGCCCGTATACGACAGCATCCAGCCCGACAGCGCGCTCGACGACCCCTATCTCAACAGCTGCCTTTCCGAGCTCATCCAAATCCTGCACGAGCTGCACCCGGCCGACATCGCCGCCGCGCTGGAATCGCTGCCGCTGCAAGCCCGCCTTTTGGTGTGGAAACTGGTGGGGCCGGAGAGCGACGGCACCATCCTGTTGGAAGTGTCCGACGCCGTTCGCGAAACGCTGATTGAAAACATGGAACGGCAGGAACTCCTGGCCGCGGTCGAAGACATGGACGTGGACGACCTGGCCGAGCTGGCCGACGACCTGCCGCGCCAAATCGTGGCCGAAGCCCTGCAATCGCTCGACGAAGAAGAACGCGCCCAAGTGCAGGCCTCCATGTCGTTTGCCGACGACCAAGTGGGCGCCATCATGGACTTCGAGCTGGTGAGCATCCGCGCCGACGTTACCTGCGAAGTAGTGCTGCGCTATCTGCGCCGCTTCGAGAGCCTGCCCGACCACACCGACAAAATTTTCGTGATCGACGACAACGACATCCTGCAAGGCGTGCTGCCCATCCGCAAGCTGTTGGTGGCCGACCCGGATGAAATCGTCGAGCACATCATGGCGCGCGACATCGTGCGCTTCCACCCCGAAGACAACACCGAAGAAGCCGCGCAGGCGTTTGAGCGTTATGACTTGGTAACCGCCCCCGTTACCGATGCCGAAGGCAAGCTCATCGGCCGCCTCACCGTGGACGAAATGGTGGACGTGATCCGCGAAGAAACCGAGGCCGACATGTTGAACATGGCCGGTTTGCAGGAGGAAGAAGATCTGTTCGCCCCCGTGCTCGATTCGGTGAAAAACCGTTGGATGTGGCTCGCCATCAACTTGTGCACCGCCTTTGTGGCCAGCCGCGTGATTGGCGCATTTGAAGGCAGTATTGTGCAGATTGTGGCGCTGGCTGCGCTGATGCCGATTGTGGCCGGCATCGGCGGCAACTCGGGCAACCAAACCATCACCATGATTGTGCGCGCCATGGCCATGGGGCAGCTTTCCGGCAGCCAGGCGCTGCACCTGTTGAAAAAAGAAGTGGGCGTGGCGCTGATTAACGGCGTGATTTGGGGCGGCGTGATGGGCGTGGTGGCCTGGCTGCTGTATAAAAACATCGGCATCGGGCTGGTGATGGTGGCGGCGATGACGCTCAACCTGCTCTTGGCCGCCACCGTGGGCGTGCTGATTCCGGTGATTATGGACAAGCTCGGCCGCGATCCGGCGCTGGGCAGCTCGGTACTGATTACCGCCGTTACCGACTCCGGCGGCTTCCTCATCTTCCTCGGGCTGGCCACGCTGTTTTTGCTTTAATTTTAGTTACTTATGATTTTCAGGTAGCCTCTTCCACCATCGGATAGGCTACCTGAAATTTTTGCCAGCTTGATTGATCGGATTAATCCGGAGCCTTCAGCCTTCGGCTTTGGAAAAATGCGAATCCGGTTTGCAAACGCTAAGGTTTCAGCACAAACAGCGAATCACTCCATCACTGCAATAAAACCAGCTTATCCAACATCATCGTTTTTCAAGTAGCCTCTCGCGGCATTCAAAAGGCTACCTGAAAATTTCCTCACTGCCATCCTCCAAACTGCCTAATCCTTCCAGCTTCGGCGGTTGGTAAATCCACACGGCGGGTTTATAATGCCTGCCCCTTTGTCTGCCAGCCAAGCGGCTGAATCGAAAGAACCCTATGCTTACTTACCGCAAACTTCTTTGGGGCGTGTTCGCCGTATGCGTGGCGTGCACAGCGATGTCGCTCTATATGCAATACGGGCGCGGCATGGATCCGTGCGTGATGTGTATCGTGCAGCGCGTGGCCATTATGCTGGTTGGCGTGCTGGCCTTGCTTGCCGTATTGCTGCCGCAAGGCCGCTGCTGGGCGCGCACGCTTTCCGCCATATTGGTGAGCATCCCCACTGTGTGGGGCGGCTGGACGGCAGCCAGCCAGCTGCACCTGCAAAGCCTGCCTTTAGACCAACAACCTTCCTGCGGCGCGCCGTGGTCGTTCCGACTGCAAGGTGCGCCGCTGTTCGACCTGTATGAGCCGATTATCCGCGGCTACGGCGAATGCGGCAAAGTGGAATATTTCCTGGGCGTGCCGTTTGCCTGGTGGTCTCTGCTGGCCTGCCTGTTTATTCTGGCAGTGCTGTGGGGCGGCTGGTGGAAGCTGCGCGGGAAATAAGGGCAGCAAAGAATGGGGCAGGCGCTTGGCCTGCCCTTTTTGTTTGCCGGTTTGAAGCGATGTGCGGGCAACCCTATTTTCAGGTAGCCTCATCTGACAAAGGCTACCTGAAAATAAAACCGCCTTCTTTCCCAAGCAATCATTTGCGCATGAAAAAACGGCCTAGCTATCACGCTAGGCCGTTTTCTGTTATTTGGTGGAGGTAAGCGGGATCGAACCGCTGACCTCTTGCATGCCATGCAAGCGCTCTACCAACTGAGCTATACCCCCAATTATGGTGGCGAATCAGGGACTCGAACCCCGGACACAAGGATTATGATTCCTCTGCTCTAACCAGCTGAGCTAATTCGCCGCTACTGAAGAAACGCGTATTATACGGCTTTATAATTTCCTGTCAAACAAAAATGCCAACTTTTTTGCTACGGATTGATTTTTATAAATAAGTAATCAAGCAACGCCCATTCAAGCGGCCGGGCGGCAAATCCCTCGCAATAAAAACGGGCCGCATCCGCCATCAGCCGGCCTGTTTTGCCATCAATCGGCAAACTGCTTTTTCATGCGTTCGCGCCGCTCCTGCGCTTCCACCGATAAAGTGGCGGTGGGGCGCGCCAGCAGGCGTTTCAGGCCGATGGGCTCGCCGGTGTCCACGCAGAAGCCGTAGTCGCCCTCGTCGATTTGGCGCAGCGAAGCTTGGATTTTGCTGAGCAGCTTGCGCTCGCGGTCGCGGGTGCGCAGCTCCAGCGCGTATTCTTCTTCCTGCGTGGCGCGGTCGGCCGGATCGGGAGCGGCTTCGTGGTTTTGCAAGTGGCCAGTGGTGTCGGCGGCTTTCTGGATCAGTTCGTCTTGCAGCTTCACCAGCAACTCACGGAAAAAGGCCAGCTGGTCGGCATTCATATACTCCTCTTCCGGGCCTTTCCAGTTGATGATGTCCTGTTCGGTTAGTTTTGCCATGAGTTATCCTTTTTGTAAAAAATTGCAAACCGCCCCTTCCCGCAAACGGCTGCTTTTTTTGTGAAAAGCGGACTATAAAGCAGCCGCCGTTTTATGGCAAGAGCCACAAATTCAAACTGGCGAAAATCGCCGGCAACCACCAAGCCGCCCACCACCACAAAAGCAGCGCCAACAGGCTACCTGAAAAATCCCAGCGCCCGATGCGCAGGAAGGCAAACGGCCGACACAGCGGCTCGAAAATACGATTCAACACCGCCATCAGCGGCGAATAGCCCTGCGACAGCGAGAGCACCATGCGCCACAGCAGCCCGCCCAGCAGCACATAAGCCGCCGCGCGCGTGAGCGAAAGCACCGCAAACAGCATATTGGCCGCCGCCACCTGCCAGCTGAGCATCGACGAAGGTAAATACAGCAGCGAAAGCAGCAGATACGCCGCCACATACAGCAGCAAGGCCGCCAGCACGCAGGCCGTATCCCACTGACCCAGCGGCGGCACCACGCGGCGCAGCGGCTTCACCAGCCAATCCGTGCTGCGGCAGCAAAACTGCGCCAGCGGGTGCGAAAAATGCAGGCGACCGTATTGCAGCAGGCAGCGCGTGAGGCAGAGCATGGCCAGCGCGTCGGCCAGCAGGGAAATCAACTGGTTCAGCATCGCGTTCACTTCGCCAGCTCGTCCGCCAATTTCTGCGAACGCGCCACGCAGGCCTTCACGCCCGCGCCGATGGCTTCGGCCACGCCGTGCGCCTCGAAGGTTTGCAGCGCCTCATAAGTGGTGCCGCCTTTCGACGTTACCTTTTGCTGCAACAGGGAAAATGCTTCGCCGCTCTGCTCGGCCAGCAGCACCGCGCCTTTAAACGTGGCCAAGCTCAGCAGGCGCGCCTGTTCGGCATCGAAGCCCTGCTGCTGCGCGGCGCTTTGCAGCGCGTTGAGCAGGTAGAACACATAGGCCGGGCCGCTGCCGCTGATGCCGGTGATGCGGTGCAGGCCGTCTTCGTCGGGCAGCCACAGGGTTTGGCCGCTGGCCTGCATGATGCGCTCGGCCAAGGCGCGGTCGGCATCGGAAGCGCCGCTGTCGGCAAACAGCCCGGCCACACCCTGCCCTACCTGCGCCGGCGTGTTCGGCATCACGCGCACGATGCGCCGCGTGCCGCCCAGCCAGCCGCTCAAAGCCGCGCACGGCAGCCCGGCCGCCACCGACAGCACCAGTGCGCCGCCCAGCTGCACGTTTTGCAGCGCGGCCTGCATATCTTGCGGCTTCACCGCCAACACCAGCACGTCTTGTTCGCCCAATGGCGGCAGCCCGGCGGCGGTGGCGATACCGTATTGCCGCGACAACTCGGCCAGCTTGGCGGCGCTGTGGTCGATGGCGCAGATGTCGAAACCGCCGGCGCGGCTCATGCCGGCGATGATGGCGGCGGCCATATTGCCCGCGCCCAAGAAATAAATCGTCATGGTTTTTCCTTTCGGTGAGGTGAATGCGGATGGGGCGGCGTTTTCATTTTTCAGGTAGCCTCTTCCGGCTATCGTTGGGCTAGCTGAAAATTGTGTATCTTTCTCAGCTAGCCTGTGAGCTGAGTAAGAGGCTACCTGAAAATTTTCCACCCTTTTTCAGGTAGCCCGATGCCTACCAATAGGCAAACGGATAACGCTCATACAAGCCCAGCGCTATCTCATCCATGCGGGCTTGGAACGCATCCTGCGCCTGCTGATTCGGCGCTGACTGGGTTTCGAGCAGCGTTTCGAGCTCTTGCAAAAGAAAGGCCGTTTGCAGGAAGGGGATGAAGCCGACGGCCATATCGGCAAACTGCGCCTCCGCTTCATCGTATTCGCCTTGGTTGTGGTCGTAAAACAAAATGTTGCCGCCCTCTTTGCCTATTAACCAAGTATCGCCCTGCCCGCTGTTGCCGATAAGCCAATACCGCGCGGCCGTATCGGGATAATCGCAGCTCAGGCGGCAGTTTTCATTGAGTGCGGTTTGGTAGCCCCAAAGCCGGATGTCGGGCGTGATTTCCACGCTTTCGCATTGCTGCAAAAAAGACAAATACGCCGCAGGCAAAGGCGGCAGTTTGTCTAAACGCTTAACCGCAACCGCGCGCTTGGGCAGCTTAGCCATAATTTGTTCTATAGAAAGTGGGGCAAACATATTTCCAAGCTGGCTTTGGAAGCCATAGAGGCTACCTGAAAACTTCAGCTTCAATAAAGTTAAAACAGAACCTTCACACAGTGCGGCATAGTTTTCAGGTAGCCTTCCCAATCGGCAAAGGCTACCTGAAAATTTTATTCGCTATAACTGCGCTGGCCGAAAATGGCACTGCCGATGCGCACCTGGGTGGCGCCGCAGGCCACGGCGGTTTCCAAATCTTCCGACATGCCCATGGAGAGCGTGTCCACGTCCAGCCCTTGCTGTTGCAGGTATTGCAGCAGTTCGTTCATGCGGCCGAACTGTTGGCGCAGCTCTTCTTCGCTGCTGCCCAGCCGCGCTACGCACATCAGGCCGCGCAGTTTCAAATTGGGTAGCGAGGCTACCTGAAAAGCCAGCTCGCGGATGCTTTCTTCCTGCGGCGGCACGCCGTGCTTCACATCTTCGCCGCCGATGTTCACTTCAATCAGCACTTGCAGCGGCGGCATTTCGGGCGGGCGCTGCTCGCTTAAGCGGCGGGCGATTTTTTCGCGGTCGATGGTGTGCACCCAGTGGGCGCGCTCGGCGGCGATGCGGCTTTTGTTGGATTGGATGTGGCCGATGATATGCCAGCAAATATCGGGGATGTCGGCCAGCTCGCTGCTTTTCTCTTCAAATTCTTGCAGATAGTTTTCGCCGAAATCGCGCTGGGTGCTTTTTTGGCACAAGAGGCGCACGTCGGCGGCGGGGAAGGTTTTGCTCACAGCAATCAGGTCGGGCTCGGGGCGGCCGGCGGCTTCGGCGGCGGCCCAGATGCGGGCGCGCACGGCGTGCAGGTTCATGGTTAGCACTCTCATGGTTTTTCCTTTTAATCAAACAGTCCACTGGGGATTTTACACACGGGGATGGGCTGGATTTTGTGCAGGGTGGCACGGTGCAGGCGCTGGAAGATGTCGAACACTTCGCGCTCGCGGCCGGCAAATTCTTCGGCGCGGCGGCCGGCTTCGCTCTGCGCCATCGCCCATTCGAGCTCGGGGTAGCTGGCGCCCATCTGCTGCTCGTCGGTGCGCTCTTCGTCCCACAGGCCGTCGGTGGGCGCGGCCTGGCGGATGGCGGGCGACACTTCCAGCGCTTCGGCCAGGGCGTACACTTGGGTTTTGAGCAGGTCGCCGATGGGGCTGAGGTCCACGCCGCCGTCGCCGTATTTAGTGAAGAAGCCCGCGCCGAAGTCTTCCACTTTGTTGCCGGTGCCGGCCACGAGCAGGCCGTTGATTTGGCCGTAGTAATAGAGGGCGGCCATGCGCAGGCGGGAGCGGGTGTTGGCCAGGGCGAGGTTTTTGTTGGCGGCGGCAGTGCCGGCCACGCTGTGCTCGAATTGCTCGAAAGTGGGCGTGAGATTGAGCGTTTGGCTGTGCACGTTCACGAAACGGTGCTGCAAGTCGGCGATATACTCCTGGGCGCGCGCCAGCTGGTCGGCCTTCTGGCGGATGGGCAGCACCAGGCACAACACGTCCAGCCCGCTGTGCGCGCACAGGGCAGACACCACGGCGGAATCCACCCCGCCGGAAATGCCCACCACGAAGCCTTTGGCGCCGGCGCGCACGGCATAATCGGCCAGCCAGCGGCTGATGTGTCGGATAACGGCTTGGGTTTGCATGAGGTTTTCCTATCTTGATGGGCAGGCCGCACATAAATCATCCACGGCCTGTTGAATATAATCTTTTAGCGAAGCTAAGCAGGCTTCATCCGCAATTTTTTCATTTTCTTGCAAATAATAATAACGCCCCAGTGAATCGCTCACATCAACCCTGCCTTGCAGGGCGAGCCGGTGCAGCTCCATTTCCAGCACCACTTCGTCGTTATCGTCATTTTTCAGGTAGCCTGGGCGCAGCAGCAGGCTGAGCAGAATCCGAACCGCACTCGGGCGCACAAAAATATCCGCATCTATCTTCAGCACCCGAAAGTCGGCCGAAAGCTCATCGCGCCATTTTATGATTTGCCCCAATAATGCCAGCTCATTCATCTGCACACCTCCGCTCCGCAGCAGCGGCTAATATATCGCCAATCCGTGCAAAAGCCAAATGCCAAACCCGTCCGCACAGTCTGCTAGAATCCCGCCGCAGGCTACCTGAAAATCATGTGGCACACTTTTCAGGTAGCCTCAAACACACCCCAAAGGAATCCCCATGCCCCACCCCGTCCCCAGCAAATCCGCCTGCAACCCGGCCGCCAAGGCCTCGTATTGGTTTACCCCGATACCGAACACACCCTGCCCGCCGAATACCTGCGCGTGTATTCCCCCAGCGCCGAAGTACGCGGCCACGGGCGCGGTCAGGCCAAACTGCAAACCGGCAAAGCCCGCGTCACCATCACCAATCTCGCCCCCGCCGGCAACTACGCCCTCAAAATCACCTTCTCCGACGGCCACGACAGCGGGCTCTACAGCTGGGCCTACCTGTATGAATTGGCACAAGGATACGCTACAATGTGGCCCGCTTACCTGCGCCGCCTTGAAGCAACCGGCGCCTCCCGAGAACCCGCCGCACAAGCGCACACCCCGCCGAAAGGAAAGAAATGTTCGCACTAAACCGCACCCTGCCCGCCTTCCTCGCCGCCACCGCCCTGCTGCTCGCCGGCTGCGACAAAATCGCCGACAAAATCGACGAAACCCAAGCCCGCCAAGAATTCGTGACCAGCTGCGCCAAATCCGCCAACGAATCCTCCAAAGGCGCCATCAACCTCGACGCCGCCACCAAACTGTGCGGCTGCTCCTACGACGAAGCCGCCTCCACCTACAGCGACCGCAACCAATGGAAGCGCGACCTCGTCCGCTACGGCCTGAAGCAAGACGACAAAGCCCTCGAAGCCAAACTCGAAGCCGCCATGAATACCTGCGTCGAGCGCTTCACCAAAGGCCAACTCTAACCCGCCACCGCCGCCCAAAGGCTACCTGAAAGCACCCCATGACCGACAAACAAACCCATTTCGGCTACCAAACCGTAAACGAAAGCGAAAAAGCCGCCAAAGTAGCCGAAGTCTTCCACTCCGTCGCCAAGAAATACGACATCATGAACGACGTCATGTCCGGCGGCCTGCACCGCGTGTGGAAACACTTCACCATCAGCACCGCCCGCGTGCCCAAAGGCGGCAAAGTGCTCGACATCGCCGGCGGCACCGGCGACCTCTCCCGCGGCTGGGCCAAGCGCGTGGGCGAGCGCGGCGAAGTATGGCTCACCGACATCAACTCCTCCATGCTCGGCGTCGGCCGCGACCGACTGCTCAACGAAGGCCTGATTCTGCCCGTGGCCGTATGCGACGCCGAAAAGCTGCCCTTCCCAAGCAACTATTTCGACCTCGTATCCGTGTCTTTCGGCCTGCGCAACATGACGCATAAAGACGCCGCCCTGCGCGAAATGTACCGCGTGCTCAAACCCGGCGGCAGCCTGCTCGTGCTCGAATTTTCCAAGCCCGCCAAAATGCTCGCCCCCGCCTACGACCTCTACTCCTTCAAACTCCTGCCGTTGATGGGCAAGCTCATCGCCAAAGACGCCGACAGCTACCAATACCTCGCCGAATCCATCCGCATGCATCCCGACCAGGAAACCCTCAAGCAAATCATGCTCGAAGCCGGCTTCGACAGCGTCGATTACTACAACATGAGCGGCGGCATCGTTGCCCTGCACAAAGGCGTGAAATTCTGATTGCCCGCCAAGCAAAGCAAAGGCTACCTGAAAAATCCAAACCGTTTTCAGGTAGCCTTATTCAAATAACAAGCAGGCCACCTGAAAACGCAGCGCAGCGAAGTTTCTGCGAAGCTAAAACTCAGCTCAAAAGCAGCTAAACCGCCGCAGCCCATTCCGCATTCCACAAAGCAAAACCCACACGGCGCAAACCGTGCGGGTTTCAAAATTCTTTGGTGCCCAGGAGAAGACTCGAACTTCCACACCCGTGAGGATACCAGCACCTGAAGCTGGCGCGTCTACCAATTCCGCCACCTGGGCGAGCCGACTTTTGGCAAATTCTAATTCAAGCAAACTGTGGTGCCCAGGAGAAGACTCGAACTTCCACACCCGTGAGGATACCAGCACCTGAAGCTGGCGCGTCTACCAATTCCGCCACCTGGGCTTTGCTTTAATCGGAGCTTTGCGTTAAAGTGCGTTGCTCTTTATGCAAGAAACGCGCATTATAGCGCCAATTTTCCACTTGTCAATTTATATATGAAGAAGAAAACCTCACTCCGCCTGCAAGACCCCTATCTGCAACGGGAAACGCAACGCTACGAACACCCCCTGCCCAGCCGCGAATGGATTACCGAAATGCTGGAAGACCGCGGCATCCCGCTGAAAACCGAATCCCTGGCCATCCTGCTCGACATCGCCGAGCACGAAATGCCCTTTTTCGAACGCCGCCTCGGCGCCATGGCGCGCGACGGCCAAATCCTCATCAACCGGCGCGGCATGGTGTGCGCCGCCGAAAAACTCGCGCTGGTGAAATGCCGCATTGAAGCACACAAAGACGGTTTCGGCTTTGCCGTGCCGCTCACGCCCGACGGCCAAGGCGACTTCGCCCTCTCCGCCCGCCAAATGCGCGGCCTGATGCACGGTGACACCGTTACCGTGCGCCCCGCCGGCACCGACCGCCGCGGCCGCCGCGAAGGCCAAGTGCTCGATGTGATTGAGCATGCGCAGAAAACCGTGGTCGGCCGCCTCCTGATGGAGCGCGGCATCGCCATGCTGGTGCCGGAAGACCGCCGCCTGCCCGACAACATCCTGCTCGAGCCCGATTCGCTGGGCAAAGCCAAGCCCGGCCAAGTCATCGTGGCCGAAATCGACGCCTACCCCGACGCACACCGCCCGGCCGTGGCCAGCGTGGTGGAAATTCTGGGCGATTATGCCGACAGCGGCATGGAAATCGAAATTGCCGTGCGCCAGCACCACCTGCCGCACCAATTCTCCGCCGCCTGCGAAAAAGCCGCTGCCAAAATCCCTTCTGCCGTGCGCAAATCCGACCTCAAAGGCCGCGAAGACCTGCGCGATCTGCCCTTGGTAACGATAGACGGCGAAAGCTCGCGCGATTTCGACGACGCCGTGTACGCCGAAAAACAGGGGCGCAACTTCCGCCTGGTGGTGGCCATTGCCGACGTGAGCCACTATGTGAAGCCGCAAGACGCAATTGACGCCGACGCGCAGGAACGCGCCACCAGCGTGTATTTCCCGCGCCGCGTGATTCCCATGTTGCCCGAAAGCCTCTCCAACGGCATCTGCTCGCTCAACCCCGACGTAGAGCGGCTGTGCATGGTGTGCGACATGGTGTTCACCTACGCCGGCAACCTCAAATCCTACCGCTTCTCCCCCGCCGTGATGCGCTCGCACGCCCGCCTCACCTACACCGAAGTGTGGGATTGGATTGAAAACGGTAGCGGCAACCCGCTCAAACCGCATATCGACACGCTCTACAAGCTCTATCAAATCCTGCTCAAAAAACGCCGCCAGCGCGGCGCGATGGAGTTTGAAAGCACCGAAACCGAGATGATTTTCGACAAACAGGGCAAAATCAAACGCATCGTGCCCGTGGTGCGCAACGAAGCCCACCGCCTGATTGAAGAATGCATGCTCGCCGCCAACGTGTGCGCCGCCGAATTCCTGCTGAAAAACCAGCACCCCGCCCTCTTCCGCAACCACGCCGGCCCCCCCCCGAAAAACTCGCCACCCTGCGCGAGCAGCTCGGCCTGCTCGGGCTCTCCCTCGGCGGCGGCGACCAGCCCACCCCGCTCGACTACGCCGCCCTCTTCGCCCAAACCGCCGAGCGCCCCGACCGCGAGCTGATCCAAGTGATGCTGCTGCGCTCCATGCAGCAGGCCGTGTACGAGCCCGGCAACAGCGGCCACTTCGGCCTCGCCTACGCCGCCTACACCCACTTCACCTCCCCCATCCGCCGCTATCCCGACCTGCTCGTGCACCGTGCCATCAAAGCCGTGCTTGCAGACCGCCGCTACACCCCCGCCGACAACTGGGGCGCGCTCGGCATCCACAGCTCCCAATGCGAGCGCCGCGCCGACGAAGCCAGCCGCGACGTGGAAAACTGGCTCAAAACCTACTACATGCAAGACAAAGTGGGCGAAGTGTTCAGCGGCACCGTGAGCGGCATGGCCGGCTTCGGCCTGTTCGTCACCCTCGACGATATCCACACCGAAGGCCTCGTCCACATCAGCGATTTAGGCGAAGACTATTTCAACTACCGCCCCGAAACCATGAGCATCGAAGGCGAACGCAGCGGCCTGCGCTTCGGCATAGGCGACAAAGTCGTCGTACAAGTGGCCCGCGCCGACCTCGACACCCGCAAAATCGACCTCTCCCTCATCAGCGGCGGCAGCCAGCCCGAGCGCAGCGGCAAGACCGCCAAAAGCAAAGCCAAAACCAAGGCCGGCAAAACCAAAGCCGCAGGCAAAGCCCCAAGCAAGCCCGCCGCCCCGGCCAAGAAAACCCGCAGCCGCAAAAACAGCAGCCAAAGTGCCGCCAAACCCGCCGCTGCGGCCAAGCCCAAGCGCAAACCCCGCTCCCGCAAAAGCGGCGGCTAGGCTACCTAAATAAAGGCTACCTGAAAAGTTTCAGGTAGCCTCTTATCTTATAAACAAATCAACTTACTTATTTAAAACCATAAATTTCTCTGTGCCGCTGCAAGAATGGTAGATGCTTATTCTTATTCAATTTTCGTAATTTAGCATCCAAGGGAATCGACATTTGCTGTAATAAATATTGATACTCAGGTTTATATATAATTACTCCCTCATCATCAAAACTAATATACCCAGAATCAAACAGCCTATCCAAATGAGGAGAAAGTAATAAGCCATTAAATGGATTCACTTTATCAATTTTATTTGCCTCAGACCAAGGCACAATATGGGAAGCTATTAAAAATCCGCCACTTTTAGGATTTTCTGCCCCCAACACAGCACATTTATTGTCCCAATATTTCATCAGCTCTTCTCTAAACTTCGCATGGCCAATGCGAGCTTTTGCCATCGCAACGGTATCAATTCCTATTGCAACAGTATCTATAACACTTTCTTTTTTTCATCTTCATCCGAATTTGACAAATCCAAGGCAGTAAATACTACTTTTAACCTATCTGGATTTTCTTCCCATATTGCTTCAATTAATTTACTAATATATTTTGGCAGTTGAATTTCTTTACCACTAGAAATAGTTAATCTTTCTTTAAAAATTAACCCAGAAAATTCAACAAAAAATAATCTTTTTGACCCATCCTGATAATCTGATTTAATTGGTTCAGGAATTGTCCAGGCATTAAAAGTTGTTTTTCTACATATATCTAGCCAAGACGATTTTGACAGCAAAATTTGATGCCCTCTTGCCATGGTAAGCTCCTTCTTAAAAATCAACTGTACAAATAATGATGAGAAAGCTGCCTGATTTTTTCAGGTAGCCTCTTCCCGTTTGCGCTAAAACCGCTCGTGCGGCGCCAGATAGCGCCACTGCCCCGGCGGCAACGCGCCGAGTTTCACCCTGCCGATGCGGATGCGTTTGAGCCCCACCACGCGCAGCCCCACCAGCTCGCACATGCGGCGGATTTGCCGCTTCTTGCCCTGTTTCAACACAAAGCGCAGCTGGTCTTGGTTTTGCCACGACACCTTGGCCGGGCGCAGCGCCTCGCCGTCGAGCTTCAGGCCGTGGTTAAGCAGGCGCAGGCCTTCTTCCGACAGCGTGCCCTTCACGCGCACCAGATATTCTTTTTCCACCCCGCTGTTTTCGCCAATCAGGCTTTTGGCCACGCGCCCGTCTTGCGTGAGCACGAGCAGCCCGACCGAATCGATATCCAGCCGGCCGGCCGGGGCGAGGCCTTGGCGATGCGCCGCTTTGAATTTTTGCGGGCTGCGGTCTTCCGGCCAATGGTTGGCTTCGGTGATCAGCTCGGCGGCGCTGCGGTAGCCCTTTTCGGCCTGCCCGCTCACAAAGCCCACGGGCTTGTGCAGCAGGATGGTTACGCGGCCGGCCTGCGCTTCATGCGCGGCGCGGTGCAGCTCGATGCGGTCGCCCGCGCCCACCTTTTGGCCGAGCACGGCTTTTTCGCCGTTCACGCTCACCCAGCCGCGCTCGATATAGGCATCGGCTTCGCGGCGGGAACAGAGACCGAGCTCGGCCATGCGTTTGGAAAGGCGGACGGTGTTGTCTTGGGTGGTCATATTCGTTTCTTTTTTAGGCAGATGTTAATTTCAGGCAGCCTGCTTGGCGTGAGAAAGCTACCTGAAAAATAGGAATGGCAGGCCAAGCGGTTTTCAACTTCGCAGAAACTCAGCCTTATAGTGAATCAAATTGGCTTTCGATACCAGGCAGCGA
>NZ_CAKAJZ010000005.1:0-148505 GCF_916618725.1 Eikenella sp. Marseille-P7795
ACCCCCGCCCGAGTGCAAGTAAAAAACCGCAAAACGGCAGGCAGCCCCCGCAGCCTATCCATTAAAATAGCGCATCTTTGATAAGCCCCGCCGGCGCCCCGCGCCGCCCGTTTTTGCAACACATGCCCGCCTTATTTGTCCGATTCCTCCGCCTGCCGCGCCGCATCCGCCTGGCCGCTTATGCCGCAGCCGCCCTGCTCGGCGTTTTCGTGCTGCTTGCCGCCATCGCCGGCAGTGCGAAAACCGACGAACCTATGCAAAGCGCGCCCGTTACCGAAACGCTACCCGCCGTGCAGGCCAAAGGCAGCCCCGCCGCCACCGGCTACTGGAGCGACGAAGTCGTCCAGCCCGGCGACTCCCTGCGCGACGTGCTCCAGCGCTTCAGCCTCACCCCCGCCCAGCTGCAAAGCATCGCCCAAGCCGCCGCCCCCGAAGGCAAGCAGCCGCATCTGCAGCCCGACCAAATCGTCAGCATCCGCCGCGACGCCCAACACCAGCCCGTGCAGGTGCAGTTTTTCAACGACGACGACAACGGCGAAACCCAGCTCGTGGATTTGGTGTATGCCAACCAGCAATGGCAGGCCAAAATGGACGACGTGAAAACCACCGTCATCCCCACGCTCAAATCCGTCATCATCCGCTCCAGCGGCACCACCGCCGGCGCCATGTCGCGCGCCGAAATCCCCGCCGAAGTGCGCGATTCCCTGCGCGAGCTCTTCAGCAACCGGCTCGAACTCTACAAGCTCGACGCCGGCGACACCGTGCGCATCTTCTACAACGTCAACTACTTCCACGGCCAGCAGATTTCCATGGGCGACATCCTCGCCGTGGAAATCACCCATCAAGGCAAGCTCTACCGCGCCTACTACTTCGGCGAAGACGGCAACGGCCGCTACTACGACGAACACGGCCAGCCGCTGAAAAAAGGCTTCGAAACCCAGCCCGTGCCCGGCAGCCGCATCAGCTCCCCCTTCGGCATCCGCGTCCACCCCGTGCTGGGCTACCTGCGCATGCACACCGGTATCGACTACGCCGCCCCCACCGGCACGCCCATCCACGCTCCCTCTGACGGCGTGGTCGAATTCCGCGGCCCCAAAGGCGGCTACGGCAACACCGTCATCCTCCGCCACAGCGACAGCATGCAAACCCTCTACGGCCACATGAGCGCCTTCTCCGCCAACGCCGCCCCCGGCCAGCGCGTGCGCGCCGGCGACGTGATCGGCTTTATCGGCAGCACCGGCCGCAGCACCGGCCCGCACCTGCACTACGAAGTGCGCCTCAACGGCGTGCCGGTGAACCCCGCCGGCGTCGCCCTGCCCGCCAAACGCCTCACCACCGCCGAGCTGGCCGAATTCCGCCGCCAGCAGCAAGCCGTAGAACAAAAACTCGCCCAACTGCGCGGCATCGGCAAAACCGTTGCCCAGCTGGATTAACAGCGGCAGCCGGGCTCGCCGCCGCAGCCGGCTGCACGGTTGCAAGCGGCTTAATAAAAACACACACCACACCGGAAGCATTTAGATTAGAATAGCAACAGCAAACCAAAAGGCTACCTGAAACAGCCGCAGCATTTTTCAGGTAGCCGCCAAACCACCCACCACCCGACCAGGATCATCGTGAAGCGCATATTCCTTTTCCTCGTTACCAATATGGCCGTCTTGCTGGCCGTCCGCCTCCTGCTCGGGCTGTTTGGCGCCAACCCGCAAGACCTCTCCGGCCTGCTCATCCTCTCTGCCGTGGCCGGTTTTGCCGGCTCGCTGATTTCGCTGCTCATGTCGAAAAGCACCGCCAAGCACGCCGTGGGCGCGCACGTTATCCGCGAGCCGCGCAACGAAACCGAACACTGGCTGCTCAACGTGGTGCAGGCGCAGGCGCGGCAGTGGAACCTGCAAACGCCCGAAGTGGCCATTTACGAAGCGCCCGAGCCCAACGCCTTCGCCACCGGCGCCAGCCGCAATAATTCCCTGGTAGCCGTGAGCACCGGCCTGCTGCGCAGCATGACCCGCGACGAAGTGGAAGCCGTGCTGGCGCACGAAATGGCGCACGTGGGCAACGGCGATATGGTTACGCTCACGCTGATTCAGGGCGTGGTGAACACCTTCGTGCTGTTTTTCTCGCGCCTGATTGCCGGCGTGGTGGCCTCTTCGCTGCGGCAAAACCAAAACAGCAGCGGCGGCCAGGGCGTGTATTTGCTGGTGAGCATGGTGTTTCAGGTAATCTTCGGCTGGATTGCCGGCATCATCGTGATGTGGTTCAGCCGCCAGCGCGAATACCGCGCCGACGCCGGCGCCGCCAAGCTGGTGGGCGCGCCGAAAATGATTGCCGCGCTGCAACGGCTCAAAGGCAGCACCGGCGGCCTGCCGCAAGACATGAGCGCCATGGGCATCAACGACAACACCCTGCGCTCCCTGTTCAGCACCCACCCCACGCTCGACGACCGCATCGCCCGCCTGCAACGGCTGCCCTACTAGCTTCGCCCAAACAATAAAAGGCTACCTGAAAATCATTTGGAGATTTTCAGGTAGCCTTTTTATACACCGCTTGTGCGTATCAGGCACACGGCAATATGCCCGCCGCACAGTAGCGTCCCATATCGGAGATAATTTTCCGTGCGGAGCGGACATGATTTTCCGCCAGACTGAACGTTTTCAGGTAGCCCCAAATAGCAGCTGAGGCTACCTGAAAACCATGCCGGCCGTATCCGCTATTTCCCAAACAGCGCCGCCACCATCTCGGCCTGTTCTTCGGTAAACGCGGGCTCGCCGAGGCGGGCGGCCACGGTGAATTCGTTGGCGAACTGCCGCTGCTCGGATACGGCCTGCCATTCTTTGAGTTTGGCGGTTTTGCCCTGTTTGATTTTGGCGGCGGCTTGCAGGGCGGCTTGTTTGCTTGCTGGCATGATGTAAACGTTTGGTTTGGCGGTGGAATAAATTTCAGGTAGCCTCAGCTGCTATTTGGGGCTACCTGAAAATTTCGGCTACTTGGTCAGCAGCTCCAAGGCTTCGCGGTATTTGGCCAAGGTTTTTTCGATGACTTCGGCGGGCACGGCGGGGGCGGGGGGCTGTTTGTTCCAGCCGCTTTGTTCGAGCCAGTCGCGGATGAATTGTTTGTCGAAGGAGGGCGGGTTGCTGCCCACTTGGTATTGGTCGGCGGGCCAGAAGCGGCTGGAATCGGGGGTGAGCACTTCGTCCATTAGGGTGAGCGTGCCGTTTTGGTCGAGGCCGAATTCGAATTTGGTGTCGCAGATGATGATGCCGCGGCTGCGGGCGTGTTCGGCGGCTTCGCGATAAAGGACAATGGCTTTGCGGCGCACTTCTTCGGCCAGCTCGCGGCCGATGATTTGGGCGCATTGCTCGAAGCTGATGTTTTCGTCGTGGTTGCCCACGGCGGCTTTGGTGGAGGGGGTGAAGATGATTTCGGGCAGTTTTTCGGCTTCGCGCAGGTTTTCAGGTAGCCTGATGCCGCACACGGCGCCGGTTTGGCGGTATTCTTTCCAGCCGCTGCCGGCAAGGTAGCCGCGCACGATGGCTTCGATTTTGAGCGGTTCGAGCCGCTTGGCCACCACGGCGCGTTTTTCCAGCGCGGCGGCGATGTCGTGCGGCAACACGTCGTACACGGTTTGGCCGGTGAAGTGGTTGGGCATGATATGGGCGAGTTTGCCAAACCAGAAATTGGAGATTTGGGTGAGGATTTCGCCTTTGCCTGGAATGGGTTCGTTTAGGATTACGTCGAAGGCGGAGAGGCGGTCGGAGGCGACGATGAGCATGGTTTGGCTGTCGATTTCATACAAATCGCGCACTTTGCCGGAGTAGATTTTTTTCAGCGGGATGGTGGTCATGATGGGTTGGCGGGTGGGTGGTGGGAAAACCGATATTTTAGTCCAATTGCCGCGCGGAAAGAATGGCGGGGAGGCAAAAAGGTTGCCGAAGTGCATTTTATGCTTGAGAATGCAGCCCGCATCGGCAGGCCGGCTGAGCGTGTGCAGTTTTCAGGTAGCCTGCCCTCCCCCACCTTACAAGGAAAAGCCATGAGCAATCTGATTATCGAAGACATCGAAACCGGCAGCGGCAAAGCCGCCGAAAAAGGCAAACGCATCACCGTGCACTACAGCGGCTACCTCTCCGACGGCAGCAAGTTCGACTCCAGCCTCGACCGCGGCCAGCCGCTCACCATCATCTTGGGCGTGGGCCAGGTTATCCGCGGCTGGGACGAAGGCTTCGGCGGCATGCGCGAAGGCGGCAAACGCAAGCTCACCATCCCGCCGGAAATGGGCTACGGCACACGCGGCGCCGGCGGCGTGATTCCGCCCAACGCCACGCTGGTGTTTGATGTGGAATTGCTGAAAGTGCACGATTAAGCGGCTTCTTTCCGCACAACAAAAAGGCTACCTGAAAACCGTTATCTAGGTTTTCAGGTAGCCTTTACCTTTTCTTTGCCGATATAGCGAACCAACTTAACTTTCGCTACGGCGCTAGCTCGCCTTGTCATACTCCTGTACTACCTGCGGCTCGCTGCCTTGTATCGAAAGCCAATTTGATTCGCTATAGATTTTCAGGTAGCCCCTTACACATAAAAGGCTACCTGAAAACGATGTTTGAGCGCAGCCCAAGCTGAGTTTCTGCGAAGCTAAAAATACAGCGCGACAAATTTTCTGCGCCGCCGAAGCGTTACAGCAAATGCGCCACCGCCGCGCGTTCGTCTTCCAGCTCCTTGAGCGTGATGCCGATGCGCTCGCGGCTGAAATCGTCGATCGGCAAATCTTTGATCACGCGGTATTCGCCGTTTTCGCACACCACGGACAGACCGAACACCAGTCCTTCGGGAATGCCGTAAGCGCCGTCGGAAGGCACGCCCATGGTAACCCAGCGCCCCTTGCTACCGAGCACCCAGTCGCGGACATGCTCGATGGCGGCATTGGCGGCGGAAGCGGCGGAGGAAAGGCCGCGCGCTTCGATGATGGCCGCGCCGCGCTTGGCCACGGTGGGCAGAAAGTGCTCAGCATACCATTGCGCGTCGTTGATGAGCTGCGGCACGCTTTGGCCGTTTATTGTGGCGAAGCGGTAGTCGGCATACATGGTGGGGCTGTGGTTGCCCCACACGCAAAGCTGCTCGATGTCGTTGAGTGAGCGGCCGGTTTTGAGGGCGATTTGGTTGAGCGCGCGGTTGTGGTCGAGGCGCAGCATGGCGGTGAAGTTGCGCGCGGGCAGGTCGGGCGCGGACTTCATGGCGATGTAGGCGTTGGTGTTGGCGGGGTTGCCCACCACCAGCACTTTCACGTCGCGGCTGGCCACTTTGTTCAGCGCGGCGCCTTGGGCGGTGAAGATGTTGGCGTTGGCGTGCAAAAGGTCGGCGCGCTCCATGCCTTTGCTGCGCGGACGGGCGCCGACGAGGATGGCGATTTGCGCGTCTTGGAAGGCAGTTTCGGGGTTGTCGGTGGCAAACACGTCGGCCAAGAGCGGGAAGGCGCAGTCGTGCAGCTCCATAATCACGCCGCGCACGGCCTGCTGCGCCTGCGGCAAATCGAGCAGCTGTAAAATCACGGGCTGGTCGGCGCCGAGCATGTCGCCGGAGGCGATGCGGAACAGCAGGGAATAGGCAATCTGGCCGGCGGCGCCGGTAACGGCCACGCGGATGGGGGCTTTTTGTGTGCTGGAAGTGATCATGGCGGGATATGTTTGATAGCGGCGCGGGCGGGCTGAAGGCTCCGTGCTATTTTTAGCTTCGCAGAAACTCAGCTTGGGCTGCGCTCAAACATCGTTTTCAGGTAGCCTGTTGCCTGCGCGGCGGTTTGGGATAACAAAAGTTTAAAGGGGCGAATGATACCGCAAAGCCGCCCGGCTGAGGCGATTTTTGTTATTTTTTATTAAGGGGTGCGGCTCCGGCTATCGGGCAAGCCGGCCTGTGTGGCATAACTGGCAAGCCGTTGCGGCAAACGCACAAGTTCCGGCCGGCATTGTTCAATGTTAAGTTGATTTAAATCAAGAGCTGCTATATTATCCGCACATCTGCAATCCGCGCGCCGTCTAGGGCAAAACATGGCGCCACGGTTGCCGATTCCGCCGGCTTTTCGGTTGCCGGCGTCAGGCTACCTGAAACCGCTCGTCGGCAGGCAGCCCTTCGACTATGGATGCCGGTTTCGCGCCGGCTTTGGGATATTGCCAACTCTGAGGAAGTTTCGCCATGCGGACGACTAACAGACCGATATTCCTGGATATTCTCAGCATCCGGCTGCCGATTCCGGGGATTGTTTCCATTCTGCACCGCATCAGCGGCGTGCTGCTGTTTATCAGCCTGCCGCTTTTGCTGTGGCTCTTCTCCGGCACGCTGAACCGTGCCGACGCCTTTGAAAGCTACCGCGCCTTCGTGGCGCACCCGCTGGTGAAACTCGGCCTGCTCGGGCTGCTGTGGGCCTATCTGCACCACTTCTTTGCCGGCATCCGCTTCCTGCTTTTGGATATGCACAAAGGCCTGGAGCTCAACACCGCCCGCGCCACGGCCAAAACCGTAATGGCGCTGGCTCTGCTTTGCACCGCTGTTTTGGGAGTATGGCTATGGTAGACCGCAAACTCACCGGCGCGCACTACGGCCTGCGCGATTGGATCATGCAGCGCACCACCGCCGTGGTGATGCTGGTTTACACTCTGGCGCTGGTTGCCTTCCTGCTCGCGCTGCCGGGCGATTATGCCGCGTGGCAGGCGTTTTTCGGGCAGATTTGGGTGAAAGTGTTTACCCAAGTGAGCCTTATCGCACTGTTTCTGCATGCTTGGGTAGGCATCCGCGATTTGTGGATGGACTACATCAAGCCTTTCGGCCTGCGCCTGTTTCTTCAGGTAGCCACCATCGTATGGCTCGCCGGCTGCACGGTTTATTCGGTTAATGTAATTTGGGGTTGAACGAGATGACTTATCCTGTCCGAAAATTCGATGCCGTCATCGTGGGCGGCGGCGGTGCCGGCCTGCGCGCGGCGCTGCAACTTTCCAAAGCCGGCCTCAACACCGCCGTGCTCTCCAAAGTGTTCCCCACCCGCTCGCACACCGTGGCCGCGCAGGGCGGCATTTCCGCCTCGCTGGGCAACGTGCAGGAAGACCGCTGGGACTGGCACATGTACGACACCGTGAAAGGTTCCGACTGGCTCGGCGACCAAGACGCCATCGAATTTATGTGCCGCCGCGCGCCCGAAGCCGTGATTGAGCTGGAACACATGGGCATGCCGTTCGACCGTGTGGAAAGCGGCAAAATCTACCAGCGCCCCTTCGGCGGCCACACCCGCCTGAGCGATCCCGACGATCCGAACAGCGCCCGCATTGCGGTGGAGCGCGCCTGCGCCGTGGCCGACCGCACCGGGCATGCCATGCTGCACACGCTCTACCAGCAAAACGTGCGCGCCAACACCCAATTCTTCGTGGAATGGACCGCGCTCGACCTCATCCGTAACGAGCAAGGCGACGCCGTGGGCATCACCGCCATGGAAATGGAAAGCGGCGACGTGTATATCTTCCACGCCAAAGCCATCCTGTTTGCCACCGGCGGCGGCGGGCGCATCTACGCCTCCTCCACCAACGCCTTCATGAACACCGGCGACGGCTTGGGCATCTGTGCCCGCGCCGGCATCCCGCTGGAAGACATGGAATTTTGGCAGTTCCACCCCACCGGCGTGGCCGGTGCCGGCGTGCTGATCACCGAAGGCGTGCGCGGCGAAGGCGGCATCCTGCTCAATGCCGACGGCGAACGCTTCATGGAGCGCTACGCCCCCACAGTGAAAGACCTCGCCTCGCGCGACGTGGTTTCCCGCGCCATGTCGCTGGAAATCTTAGAAGGGCGCGGCTGCGGCAAAAACAAAGACCACGTGCTGCTGAAAATCGACCACATCGGCGCGGAAAAAATCATGTCCAAGCTGCCCGGCATCCGCGAAATTTCCATCAATTTCGCCGGTGTCGACCCGATTAAAGACCCGATTCCTGTGGTGCCCACCGTGCACTACATGATGGGCGGCATTCCCACCAACTATCTGGGCGAAGTGGTGGTGCCACAAAACGGCAACCCCGAAGCCCCCGTGCCCGGCCTGTATGCCGCCGGCGAATGCGCCTGCGCCTCGGTGCACGGCGCCAACCGCTTGGGCACCAATTCCCTGCTCGATTTGGTGGTGTTCGGCAAATCCGCCGGCGACAGCATGATCGAGTTCATCAGGCAGCACCCTGAAATCAAGCCGCTGCCCGAAAACGCCGGCGCCTTCACCGAACAACGCCTGGCTCGCCTCAACGGCCAAACCGGCGGCGAAAACGTAGATGCCCTGCGCGGCGAATTGCAGCGCACCCTGCAGCGCCACGCCGGCGTATTCCGCACCGACGCCATCCTCAAAGAAGGCGTCGACAAAGTCCTCGCCCTGGCCGAGCGCGTGAAACGCACCGAAATCGGCGACAAGAGCCAAGTGTGGAACACCGCCCGCATCGAAGCGCTGGAGCTCGACAATCTGATGGAAGTGGCCAAAGCCACCATGATTGCCGCCGAAGCCCGCAAAGAATCGCGCGGCGCCCACGCCTCCGACGACCACCCCGATCGCGACGACGAAAACTGGATGAAGCACAGCCTGTTCTATTCCGCCAACAACAGCCTGGCCTACAAACCCGTGCACACCCAGCCGCTCACCGTGGACTACATCAAACCCGCCAAACGCGTTTACTAAAAAGCACCAACGGCTGCCGGTTTCAGCTTTGCCGAAAACCACTCCCATATTTTTCAGGTAGCCTCTCCCCGAATAGAGGCTACCTGAAAAATAAAAACACCAATCCAAGCCGCAGCCGCACCGAAGCAAAAGGAACACCCGCCATGGAAACCATCCGCCTCAAAGTGTACCGCTACAACCCCGACGCCGACGCCAAACCCTATATGCAAGACTACGAGCTCCAAATCGAGCCCTCCGACGTCAAGCTGCTCGACGCCCTCATCAAGCTCAAAGCCCAAGACGACAGCCTCTCCTTCCGCCGCTCCTGCCGCGAAGGCATCTGCGGCTCCGACGGCATCAACATCAACGGCAAAAACGGCCTCGCCTGCCTCACCGACATCCGCAGCCTCAAGCAGCCCATCGTATTGCGCCCCCTGCCCGGCCTGCCCGTGGTGCGCGACCTCATCGTCGACATGACCCAATTCTTCAAGCAATACCACTCCATCAAGCCCTATGTGGTCAACGACACCCCCGCCGACCCGCAGCACGAACGCCTTCAAAGCCAAGCCGAGCGCGCCGAGCTCGACGGCCTCTACGAATGCATCCTCTGCGCCTGCTGCTCCACCGCCTGCCCCTCCTTCTGGTGGAACCCCGACAAATTCGTCGGCCCCTCCGGCCTCCTCAACGCCTACCGCTTCATCGCCGACACCCGCGACACCATCACCAACGAGCGTTTGGACAACCTCAACGACCCCTACCGCCTGTTCCGCTGCCACACCATCATGAACTGCGTGGACGTCTGCCCCAAACACCTCAACCCCACCCGCGCCATCGGCAAAATCAAAGAAATCATGCTCAAACGCGCCGTTTAGCATTATCCGCACATTCAGGCCGCCCCCAAAGCGGCCTGCTTCCAACACGCAGGAGCCCAGCCATGCCCCAATTCGACGACACCGCCAAACGGCGCATCCGCTTCCAAACCCGCCGCGGGCTGCTCGAGCTCGACATCCTGCTCCAACGCTTCATGGCCGAAGACTTCGAGCGCCTCAGCAATACCGAGCTGGCCGTATTCAGCGAGCTGCTCGCCCTGCCTGACCCCGAATTGTTTGCCCAAATCAACGGCCAAACCGAAGCATCCTCCGCCCCCGCAGCCGCCCTGCTGGATAAAATCCGCGCCGGCCGCGCCGCCGTGTAAAATCGTGCCAACTCGATAGCAAACAAACTTTAACATTTCCGTTTTTCAGGTAGCCTTTCCGGCTATCTTCCTGTTTAATCAACACCCATTCCCTCCCTCCCCCGCGCCGCCGCCCTCGGCTCGCAACCCCACGTCCAACCCGCCCGCCTAAACACTGCGCCTTATTGACGTACCCCATATCGGGCCGTATGATTGCCCCCACTGCCCGGACGACAGAAAATATTGCCCCAAAAGGCAAAACCGTCCGCCGCCGTTACGGTAAACCGCTAACCTTACGAAAGGCTGGGTGTTCAAAGAACCTTGGTAATCATGATGCAATCACTTTCAGGTAGCCGGCTTTCCTGTTTTCCGTGCCGGCCGTTTCATCATCTGCCAAGTCTCTTTCCTTCCCACCGGCTTCCCGCCATCCTTCCCTTTCCCGCCCACACCGTTCCGGCCACAGGCTACCTGAAAGCGCAAGCTTCAGCGAAGCTAAAAACCAGGCTACCTGAAAATGCCGATTCCGAATCACCATACCCCGTTGCGCCAAGAGCCGTGTGGCGATTCGGAATCGGCATTCGCTTCATAGGATAAGGTTCATTTGCCCTACCAGGGATACCCTGCGAGCAAGCGTGCTGCTCTTCAAACCGTCATACTTGATTAAGGATCTTTGCCATGATGAAAGAACAAAGTAGTTTGTCCTACCTATACGGCACCAACGTTCCGTATATTGAAGATTTGTACGAAGCCTATCTCGCCTCCCCGGATTCCGTGGACAGCCAATGGCGGCAGTATTTCGACCAAGTGGCCGCCCTGCCCGGCAACACCCCCAAAGACGTGGCGCACCGCCCGATTCAGGAAGCCTTCGCCAACCTCGCGCACCAGCGCGGCGGCGCAGCCGCAGGCGGCGTGGATTTTGCCGCCATGCAGAAACAAGTGGCCGTGTTGAGCCTGATTGCCGCCTACCGCGAACTGGGCGCCCGTGCTGCCGACCTCAACCCGCTCGACCGCACCCACCTCGCCCAGCTGCCCGAGCTTGACCCGCAAACCTACGGCCTCACCGCTGCCGACATGAATACCGCATTCCATGTCGGCACCGATCTTTCAGGTAGCCCCAAGCTGCCCCTGGCCGAAATCATCCGCCATCTCAAACAAATCTACTGCGGCCCGCTCGCGCTGGAATACACCCACATTCCCGACACCCGCGAAAAAGAATGGCTGCAAGCGCGCTTGGAAGCCAACGGCGCCCGTCCGCAGTTTGATGCCGAAACCAAACGCCGCATCCTCAAAGAGATCACCGCCGCCGAAACCATGGAGCGCTACCTGCACACCCGCTATGTGGGCCAGAAACGCTTCTCCCTCGAAGGCGGCGAAAGCACCGTGCCCGCGCTGAACCACCTCATCCGCGCCTCCACTGAAAAAGGCGTGCAGGAAATCGTTATCGGTATGGCGCACCGCGGCCGCTTGAACGTGTTGGTGAACACCCTGGGCAAAGCCCCGCAGGCCATTTTCGACGAATTCGAAGGCAAAGTGGACGCCAAATTCCCCAGCGGCGACGTGAAATACCACATGGGCTTCAGCTCCGACGTGCCCACCCCGCACGGCCCGGTGCACCTCTCCCTGGCCTACAACCCCTCACACTTGGAAATCACCAACCCCGTGATTGAAGGCTCCGTGCGCGCCCGCCAAGACCACCGCGGTGCCGAAGGCCGCAAACAAGTGCTGCCCATCCTCACCCACGGCGACTCCGCCTTCATCGGCCTCGGTGTGAACCAATCCACCTTCAATATGTCGCAAACCCGCGGCTACACCACCGGCGGCACCATCCACTTTGTGATCAACAACCAAGTGGGCTTCACCACTTCCGATCCGCGCGATACCCGTTCTACCCTGTATTGCACCGACATCGCCAAGATGGTGAGCGCGCCGATTCTGCACGTGAACGGCGACGATCCGGAAGCCGTGTGCCACGCCGCCCAAATCGCGTTGGACTACCGCACTACCTTCCAAAAAGACATCGTGATCGACCTGGTTTGCTACCGCAAGCTCGGCCACAACGAAGGCGACGACCCCACCCTCACCCAGCCTCTGATGTACAAACAGGTGGCCGCACATCCCGGCTCCCGCGCCGTGTACGCCGAGCAGCTGATCAAAGAAGGCGTGGTAACCCAGGAAGAAGCTGACAAGCTGATCAGCGACTACCGCGCCGCCATGGACAAAGGCGACCGCATCCAGGAAATCCTGCCCGAGCAGAAACGCGAACACGCCGTGGATTGGAGCAAATACCAGCCCATCAGCTGGCGCACCCCGGTGAAAACCGCCCTGCCCGCCACCGAAATCCAGCGCCTGGCCGCCAGGTTTACCAGCATTCCGGCCGATGTGAAGCTGCACAACACCGTGAGCAAAATCATCGAAAACCGCAAAGCCATGGCTGCCGGCGAGCTGCCGATTGACTGGGGTATGGCCGAAACCATCGCCTACGCCAGCCTGCTCGAAGCCGGCCACGACATCCGCATTTCCGGCGAAGACTCCGGCCGCGGCACCTTCTCGCACCGCCACGCCGTGCTGCACGACCAAAACCGTGCCGAACGCACCGGCGGCGTGTACATCCCCCTGCAGCACATCAGCGAGAAACAGGGCCACTTCAATGTAATCGACTCCATCCTGAACGAAGAAGCCGTGATGGCCTACGAATACGGCTACGCCTCCTCCGCTCCGGAAGACTTGGTGATTTGGGAAGCCCAGTTCGGCGACTTCGCCAACGGCGCACAAATCGCCATCGACCAGTTCATCACCTCCGGCGAAACCAAGTGGGGACGCTGGTGCGGCCTCACCGTTATCCTGCCGCACGGCTACGACGGCCAAGGCCCGGAACACTCTTCCGCCCGCGTAGAGCGCTGGCTGCAACTGTGTGCCGAAGAAAACATCCAAGTGCTGATGATGTCTGAAGCCTCGCAGATGTTCCATGCCCTGCGCCGCCAGATTCTGCGCCCCTACCGCAAACCGCTGGTGATCTTCATGTCCAAACGCCTGCTGCGCTTCAAAGACGCCAGCAGCCCGCTGGCCAACTTCACCGACGGCGAATTCCGCCTGGTAATCGGCGACACCGTGCAGGGCCGCGACAACGACGTGAAACGCGTTATCCTCTGTGCCGGCCAGGTGTACTACGACTTGGCCAAAGCCCGCGCCGACCAAGGCTTGGAAAAAGACATCGCCATCGTCCGCATCGAGCAGCTCTACCCCTTCCCCTACGAAGAAGTGGCTGCCGAGCTGGCACGTTTCCCCAACGCCGCCGAAGTGATGTGGGCGCAGGAAGAGCCGAAAAACCAAGGCGCTTGGTACCAAATCCGCCACCGCCTGGAAAAAGTGCTCGGCGCCAACCAGCGCCTCACCATGACCAGCCGCCCCGCCAGCGCCTCTCCGGCAGTCGGCTACGCGGTGAAACACAAAGCCGGCCTCGACGGTCTGCTCGAAGTGGCCATGAAGCTCTAAACCCAAGAGAGAGGCTACCTGAAAAACCGAAAGCCGTTTTTCAGGTAGCCTCCAGAATGCGATAAACCAATTTATTTCACTTATTCAAAGGATAAAACCATGATTATCGAAATCACCGTACCCCCGCTGCCGGAAAGCGTTACCGAAGCCACCCTGATGAGCTGGCACAAAAAAGTGGGCGACTATGTGAACCGCGACGAAAACCTGATCGACCTCGAGACCGACAAAGTGGTGCTCGAGCTGCCCGCCCAGCAGGCCGGTGTGATTGTGGAAATCATCGAGCAAGACGGCGCCACCGTTACCGCCGGCCAGCTCTTGGCTAAAATCGACACCGAAGCCAAAGCCGCCGCTGCCGCTCCGGCTGCCGCCCAAGCCCCGGCTGCCGCCCCCGCCGCAGGCCATGTGGCCGCTGCCGGCGCGCAAGCAGGCGTGGCCATGCCCGCCGCCGCCAAGCTGGCTGCCGAAAAAGGTGTGGACGTATCCGGCGTGCAAGGCTCTGGCCGCGACGGCCGCGTGCTGAAAGAAGACGTGGCCGCCATCCCCGCCGCCGCGCCCAAAGCCGCTGCCGCCCCCGCCGTGGCCGTGCCGCTGGGCGACCGCGTAGAACAGCGCGTGCCGATGAGCCGCTTGCGCCAGCGCGTGGCCGAGCGCCTGCTGCAATCCCAGTCGCAAAACGCCATCCTCACCACGTTTAACGAGGTGAACATGAAGCCGATTATGGATTTGCGCGCCAAATACAAAGACAAGTTCGAGAAACAGTATGGCGTGAAACTGGGCTTCATGTCCTTCTTCGTGAAAGCCGCCGTGGCCGCGCTGAAGAAATTCCCCGCCGTAAACGCCTCGATTGACGGCAACGACATCGTGTACCACGGCTACTTCGACATTGGCATCGCCGTGGGCAGCCCGCGCGGCCTGGTGGTGCCCATCCTGCGCAACGCCGACCAGATGAGCATCGCCGACATTGAGCTGGCCATCGTGGACTACGCCAACAAAGCCAAGAGCGGCAAAATCGCCATCGAAGACCTCACCGGCGGCACCTTCAGCATCACCAACGGCGGCACCTTCGGCTCGATGATGTCCACCCCCATCATCAACCCGCCGCAGTCTGCCATCTTGGGCATGCACGCCACCAAAGAACGCGCCGTGGTGGAAAACGGCCAAGTTGTAGTACGCCCGATGATGTACCTGGCCCTCTCCTACGACCACCGCATCATCGACGGCCGCGAAGCCGTGCTCACCTTGGTAACCATCAAAGAAGCCCTCGAAGACCCGGCCCGCCTGATTCTGGAAATCTAATCCTTTCCGCAATCTAAGCCCTTAGCGGCATCAGGCTACCTGAAAAACCATTTTTCAGGTAGCCTTACTCTTTGCCAATCAAACAGCATTGCAGGCTACCTGAAAACTAAACTCCAGTGAAATGAAACACAACGCAGCCAAAGTTCTGCACAGCTAAATTTTCAGGTAGCCCCAAACAGGAAACACCATGACCGACACCACCGTCCACCTCTACACCGACGGCGCCTGCAAAGGCAATCCCGGCCCCGGCGGCTGGGGCGTACTGCTACGCTACGGCGCACACGAAAAAGAACTCTGCGGCGGCGAGCCCGACACCACCAACAACCGCATGGAGCTCACCGCCGTCATCCGCGGCCTCCAAGCCCTCACCCGCCCCTGCCGCGTCGCCATCCACACCGACTCCCAATACGTGAAAAACGGCATGGAAAGCTGGATACACGGCTGGAAACGCAACGGCTGGAAAACCGCCGCCAAAAAGCCCGTGAAAAACGCCGAACTGTGGCAGCAGCTCGACCAGCTCGTCGTCCGGCACCAAGTATCCTGGCAATGGGTCAAAGGCCACGCCGGCCACGCCGAAAACGAACGCGCCGACCAGCTCGCCAACCAAGGCGCCGCCTCACTACACGGCAGCCAACAATAACAATAATAATCAAATTATTAACACAACTTACCAAAACCGCCGCCGCAGCCAATCCACAGTTGGCGTTCCGCCCGCCATCTGATAGAATAGCGCCCGATTCAGTCAATCAGCGCGTGGTGAGAGCCACCTTTTGATTGGCCAAAAAATTGATTCCACAAGCCGCCGGCCTATGGCGGCTTGCATTTTTATGTAAAAACGGCTGCCATGCGCAGCCACCTCCTGCGGAGAAACCCATGCAAAAGATCCCCCTAACCGTACGCGGCGCCGAGCTGCTCAAGCAAGAACTCCAGCGCCTCAAGAGCATCGAGCGCCCCGCCATCATCGAAGCCATCGCCGAAGCCCGCACCCACGGCGACTTGTCTGAAAACGCCGAATACGAAGCCGCCAAAGAAAAACAAGGCTTTATCGAAGGCCGCATTTCCGAATTGGAAAACAAGCTCTCCATCGCCCACATCATCGACCCCACCGAAATCCACGCCGAAGGCAAAATCGTGTTCGGCAGCACCGTGGCGCTGGAAGACTTGGAAAACGAAACCCAAGTGCGCTACCAAATCGTCGGCGACGACGAAGCCGACCTCAAAGACAACAAAATCTCCATCAGTTCCCCCATCGCCCGCGCCCTGATCGGCAAAGAAGAAGGCGACATTGCCGAAGTGCAGGCACCCGGCGGCATCCGCGAATACGAAGTGATCGAAGTGCTGTATATCTAAGCACAGCCGGCAAATGAACCGCGATTTCAACCCCTACCAAGCCCCGCAAAGCCAAGACTACCGCCCGCAAAGCAGCCCCGAATGCTGGCGGGAAGGCAAACGCGTCTTCCTGCCCAACGGCGCCGACCTGCCCTGCCGCTGCATCCGCTGCGGCGCGGAAGCCGAACCGCCGCGCCGGGCAAAAAAGCTGTTTTGGTATCATCCCGCTTGGAATCTGCTGCTGGTGCCGCTGATATTTATTGCTTGGCTCATTGCCTTAATCATCGCGCTGTGCGTGCGCAAAACACTACAAATCCACCCCGCCCTCTGCCCGCAACACCAGCGGCAGATGCGCCGGCTGTTTTGGGGCGTGCCCGCCTTGGTGCTGGTGTTGCTGTTGCTGCCGATGCCCATACTCACCGGATCCATTTCGTTTTTAAGCGGAATCCTCACGCCCGATCTGATTATTTTTTGGTATTGCGGCATCATTATCTTCTGCCTTATCTTCGCCATTGCCACCTCTCCCCTGCGTCCGCGCATGGTGAAAATGACCGAAGAATACAGCATCCTCAAAGGCTTCGGCCAAGGCTTCCTCGACACCCTGCCGGAAGAATACGAAGCCAAAAGCCGTTGGGATTAGCCGCTCACTCAACCCACTCCGCAACAATGCGGCAAAAGGCTACCTGAAAATACAGCCGAATCAAAAATGGGAGCAGTAAAAACCGCTGGAAGGCCGCAAAGCCGGATTTCCAGCGGTTTTATTGCCCCTTCCCTTGCCCCTCAGCCCGCCAACCTCAAGCCTGCCCCTGACTGTTACGTTATACAGCAATATAAAATCAAACAAATCAATAAATTACTTGCCATCAGCCTTATTTGCGCCTACCATATCCCCACACATCCATCACCCCGCAAGAAAGGACGCGAAAATGAGCAACTGCCACACCCATCCCCACCATGAACACATCCACGGCGCCGGCTGCGGCCACACCGCCATCAAACACGGCGACCACATCGACTACATCCACGACGGCCATCTGCACCACGCCCACAACGGCCACTACGACGAACACAGCCTCGAAGTCAGCGCCACCAACCCCGACGGCTGCCACCCCGTGCACAGCTGCGGCAGCCACGTTCACGGCCCCGGCTGCGGCCACGAAGCCGTGCCCCACGGCAACCACACCGACTACATCGTAAACGGCCGCCTGCACCACCAGCACGGCGACCACTGCGACGACCACGGCCCGGTGGAAATCGTCAAATAATCCGCCGATCAGTTTTCATTTTGTTCAAACTATTTTTCAGGTAGCCTCCACCCATCGGCAGGCTACCTGAAAACCTTTCCGCCATCTCATCCAACCTTTTCCAGCCAGCCTCCCGCCGCCAACATCCACCGCCCTTTCTGTTAAAATCAACCCATCTCCCCCCTCTCGGAAAGCACCCCATCATGAACAAAAAAATCCTCATCGGCGGCATTGCCGGCGTCCTCCTCATCGGCGGCGCAGCCGCAGGCGGCAGCCTCTACGCCGACAAACGCCTCACCGACACCGTATATTCCCCCGAGCTCATGCAGCGCTCCTTCGGCCTGGCCAACTTCCAAGCCCAAACCAACATGGGCGCCTTCAACGGCACCGCCCAATGGCAAGGCGACTTCCTGCCCGACCCCTGCCGCCCCGAACAGAAAATCACCATCCGCGGCACCGACACCCTGCGCCGCTCCTTCGCCGGCTACCAAATCGACACCAAAGTCTACATCGTTTCCGATTCCGAAGAATTAAACCGCATCCTGCCCCAAGGCTTCCTGCTCAATGCCCGCCACCACATCTTCTGGAGCGGCAACGTGCAAACCAGCATCCAAGTGCCCGGCCGCAGCGTGCAGAAAGACGGCACCACCATCACCTGGCAAGACATCAGCGGCAGCGCCACCCTACACAAAGAAAACGACGAGCTCGTGCCCGACGAAGTGCAATTCAACATCCCCTCCATCCAAGTGCAAGCCGATCGCGCCACCTTCGCCCTGCAAAACATCAGCCACCGCAGCCGCCACGCCTTCATCGGCCACGGCAGCCTCCAATCCGGCAACGCCGAAACCACCCTCGCCAGCCTCAGCTTCAGCAGCACCCCCGGCCACAGCATCGTGCTCAACAACCTCACCAGCACCAGCAGCCAAAACATCAACGGCCAAAACATCGGCTGGGGCAGCCGCTTCAACATCGAGCGCATCAACATCACCCAGCCCAACGGCACACACACCATCCAAGACCTGCGCCTCAACACCGTGCTCAACGGCCTCGCCACCCCCGCCGTGCAAGCCTTCAGCGACCTCATGGCACGCCAGCGCAGCAGCTGCATTCCGCAAGAAGAGCTCAAAGCCAAGCTCAGCGAAATCGCCACCGCCGTGCTCAACAGCGGCCTGAGCATCCAAGCCCAAGGCAACCAAATCAAGCTCGACGGCGCCCCCCTCACCGCCGACGCCCAGCTCACCCTGCCCCCCGGCCAATACGCCAACCTCGACCAAGTCAACCCCAGCACCCTGCTGAGCAAACTGCAATACCGCGCCGACATCCGCATCAGCAAAGGCTTCATCAGCGCCGCCGGCCGCACCTTCGCCGACTGGTCCAACAGCAGCCACAGCGAAGCCGACACCCAGCAGATTATCGACAAACTGCTCGCCCAGCCCGGCGCCAGCCAAGAAGGCGACACCATCCGCCTCAGCTACCAGCAGCCCTAACCCCGCCGCACAGCAAACGGCTACCTGAAACCATTTTCAGGTAGCCGTTTTTGTCTGATACGGCCGATAAATTTTCAGGTAGCCTCTTGGTGTACGAAAGGCTACCTGAAAACTTTATTCCCCCATCACATCCGCCCCGTGCTGCCGAAGCCGCCTTCGCCGCGCGTGCTTTCGGCAAACTCGTCCACCACTTTAAACTCGGGCTGCACCACCGGCACAATCACCATCTGCGCCACGCGCGCCATCGGCTCGATGGTGAAGCTTTCGCTGCTGCGGTTCCACAGCGAAATTTTCAGCTCGCCCTGGTAGTCGGAATCGATCAGGCCCACCAAGTTGCCCAGCACGATGCCGTTTTTGTGGCCGAGGCCGGAGCGCGGCAGCAGCACGGCGGCATAAGCGGGGTTGGCCAAGTGGATGGCGATGCCGGTGGGCACGAGGTAGGTGGCGCCGGGGGCGAGCTCGACGGCTTCGTCCAGGCAGGCGCGCAAATCGAGGCCGGCGGCGCCGGGGGTGGCGTAGTGCGGCAGGTGCGCCTGCATTTTGGGGTTGAGGATTTTGAGTTCGACGGTGGGGGTCATAGACGCCTCTTTAACTATTTGAATTTTCATGATGATAAATTTTCAGGTAGCCTGCCGCAGGGCATAAAGGCTACCTGAAAATCCGGCTGCACTGCGGCTTAGGGCATCAGCATACCGCCGTTCACGTGCAGGGTTTGGCCGGTGATGTAGCGCGCCTGCTCGGAAGCGAGGAACAAAACGGCGGCGGCCACGTCGTCTGCTTCGCCGAATTTGCCCAGCGAAGTTTGCGCGGTAAATGCGGCGCGGACTTCTTCCGGCAGGGCTTGGGTCATGGCGGTATCGATGAAGCCGGGCGCCACGCAGTTTACGGTAATGCCGCGGCTGCCCACTTCGCGCGCCAGGGATTTGGAAAAGCCGATGAGGCCGGCTTTGGCGGCGGCGTAGTTGCTCTGGCCGGCGTTGCCCATCGCGCCCACCACGGAAGTGATGCTGATGATGCGGCCGCCGCGCTGCTTCATCATGCCGCGCAACACGGCTTTGCTGGCGCGGAACACGGATTTGAGATTCACCTGCATAATCTCGTCCCACTCTTCTTCTTTCATGCGCATCAACAAGTTGTCGCGCGTGATGCCGGCATTGTTCACCAAGATATCCAATTTGCCAAACTCTTTTTCGATGCCGGCAATCAGGTTTTCAATGCTGTTTTCTTCGTTGATTTCCAGCACGCGGCCATGCCCCTGCCATTGCGCCAGCTGCCGGCCGACGGCGGCGGCGCTTTCTTCGGTAATAGCAGTACCAATAACGGTAGCGCCGGCTTGCGCCAGCGTGGCGGCAATGGCCGCGCCGATACCGCGCGAGGCGCCGGTAACCAAGGCAATTTTTTGAGAGAGATTTTGGGTAAGCATATCGGGATTCCTTTTCAGTGGGAAATGGGGTTTCAGGTAGCCTCCAAGCGTTGGAGGCTACCTGAAAATTAATGCGCGGCGATAAACGCGTCCACGGCTTCCTGCGAAGTGAGCGCGGCGCACGCGGCAGATTTGTCGATGCGTTTGGCCAGGCCGGCCAGCACCTTGCCCGGACCGCACTCGGCAGATTCGGCAAGGCCTTCGCGCACCAGGAGCGCCACGGTTTCCGTCCAGCACACCGGGCTGTAAAGCTGGCGCACCAGCGCGTCTTTGATTTGCGCCGGGTCGGCATAAGAAGCCACGTCCACATTGTTGATCACGCGGATTTGCGGCGCCTGCAAGGCCACGTTTTGCAGCGCGGCGGCCAGCTTCTCGGCAGCGGGCTTCATCAGGCTGCAATGCGAAGGCACCGATACGGGCAGCGGCAGCGCGCGTTTGGCGCCGGCTTCCTTGGCGGCGGCCATGGCGCGTTCCACCGCGGCCGCGTCGCCCGCAATCACCACCTGGCCGGGCGAATTGAAGTTCACCGCCTCCACCACCTGCCCTTGCGCGGCAGCGGCGCAAACTTGGCGCACGGCATCGTCTTCCAAGCCCAACACGGCGGCCATCGCGCCCTGCCCCTGCGGCACGGCCGACTGCATCAGCTCGGCGCGCAGGCGCACCAGGCGCACGGCATCGGCAAAATCCAGGCTGCCCGCGGCCACCAGCGCGCTGTATTCGCCCAGGCTGTGCCCGGCCACGGCGGCGGGCGCTTTGCCGCCGGCTTCGAGGTAGGCGCGGTAGGTGGCCACGCCGGCGGCCAGCATCAGCGGCTGGGTATTCACGGTTTGGCCGATGAGGGCGGCGTCTTCGCCGTTCATCATCGCCCACAAATCCTGATTCAGCGCGGCGGAGGCTTCCTCGAAGGTGTGGCGCACCACGGATACGCCGTCGAAGCCGGCCATCATGTTCAGGCTCTGCGAGCCCTGGCCGGGAAAGAAAAAGGCAAAAGACATGGGGTTTCCTTATCTGAAAGAGAGGGAGAGTGTTGGCATCATACAGGCTACCTGAAAAGCAATTCGGATTTTTCAGGTAGCCTCATATCGGTTTGCCGCTGCAAAAGGCTACCTGAAAAACAGCATGCCGTATTTTCAGGTAGCCTCACATCGCATCAGCGCACGTGGTAGTTCGGCGCTTCTTTGGTAATCTGCACATCGTGCACGTGCGATTCGCTCATGCCGGCGGCGGTGATTTCCACAAACTCGGCTTTTTCGTGCATTTCGGCAATGCTGGCGCAGCCGAGGTAGCCCATGCTGGAGCGCAGGCCGCCCACCAGCTGGTGAATAATATTCACAATCGGGCCTTTATACGGCACGCGGCCTTCAATGCCTTCTGGCACGTATTTGTCGGCGCTGTCTTGCTTGTCTTGGAAATAACGGTCGGAAGAGCCCTGGCTCATCGCGCCCAGCGAGCCCATGCCGCGGTAGGATTTGTAAGAACGGCCCTGATAGAGCTCGATTTCGCCCGGCGCTTCGTCGGTGCCGGCAAACATGCCGCCCAGCATCACGGTGGAGGCGCCGGCAGCCAAGGCTTTGGCCACGTCGCCGGAGAAGCGGATGCCGCCGTCGGCAATCAGCGGCACGCCGGTGCCCTTCAGCGCTTCGGCCACATTATGGATTGCCGTCAGCTGCGGCACACCCACGCCGGCCACGATGCGGGTGGTGCAGATCGAGCCCGGGCCGATGCCCACTTTCACCGCGTCTGCCCCGGCCGCCACTAAATCGCGCGCTGCCTGCGCGGTGGCAATGTTGCCGCCGATTACCTGCACCTGCGGGAAGTGCTCCTTCACCCATTTAACGCGGTCCAACACACCCTGGCTGTGGCCGTGCGCGGTGTCCACCACCACCACGTCCACCCCGGCGGCCACCAAAGCGGCCACGCGCTCGTCGGTTTCCGGGCCCACGCCCACCGCCGCGCCCACGCGCAAACGGCCGTCGTTATCTTTGTTGGCACGCGGAAACTCGGTGGTTTTCAAAATATCGCGCACGGTAATCAGCCCTTTGAGCTCATCTTGCGCGTTCACAACCAAAACGCGCTCGACCTTATGCTGATGCATGAGTTCGCGCGCGTCTTCAATGCTGGTGCCCTCCGGCACGGTAACCAGTTGCGATCTGGGCGTCATGATGGCAGACACCGGCTGGTCGAGGCGAGTTTCAAAGCGCAAATCGCGGTTGGTGACCAAGCCCACCAGTTTGCCGTTTTCCACCACCGGCAGGCCGGACATCTGGCGCTTGCGTTGCGCCCGCATTTCCAAAAGCTGGCCGATCAGCATATCCGGCGCAATCGTTACCGGGTCTTTCACCACGCCGCTTTCGTGGCGCTTCACTTTGGCCACAGCCTCGGCCTGGCGCTTGATGCTCATGTTCTTGTGGATGATGCCGATGCCGCCTTCCTGCGCCATGGAAATGGCCAGGCGCGCCTCGGTAACGGTATCCATGGCGGCGGAAATCAGCGGCAGGTTCAGGGAGATATTGCGGGTGAGCTGCGTTTGCAGGGAGACGTGCTTGGGTAGCACTTGGGAATGGGCGGGAACAAGCAATACATCATCAAAGGTGTAGGCTTTTTCAACGATTCGCATGATTATAAACCTTCTCGTCGGTTGCTAATAATGCGGCGGCATTGTAGCAAATTTGCCGGCATTTAGTAAGCACCCCCGCCACAAACCCGCTCCAAGCATGACAGGCCGATATTATTTGAAGTACAATGAAACCGATTGTGTAACCATACTCAACGGGAAGACTTCCAAATGAATAAAAAACTCTCTCTTTTGGCTGCCTGCGCGGCCGCGATGCTGTTTTCAGGTAGCCTGATGGCCGAAGACGTGTATGAATGGAAATCCGGCCGCGTTTCCACCTATTCCGACGTGCCGAAAAACCTCACCCCGGCCACCAGCAACATTGTGAACGTGCGCACGCAAACCTCCCGCCCCGCCGCCGCTCCGGTGAGCCAGCAGCAAAACCAGCTGCCGCAGATTCAAAACAATAACGGCGAAATTTCCGCCGCCGATTTGCAAGCCATGGCCAACCAACGTCAGATGGAAGAAAACAAAGCCACTGAAGAAGCCAACCGCAAAGTGCAAGAGCAAAACGAAGCTGCCCGTGCCAGCAACTGCAACGTGGCGCGCATCAACCTGCAACACGCGCAAACCGCCCGCATCCAAAACCGCGAGCAGCTGATTCAGCAATACCAAAGCAACGTCAACCAATACTGTAACTAACGGTTGAACCAAACTCCCGGCTTCGATTCAGCCGGCCGTTTCGGTCTGCCGCAACATTCCCGACCCCATCCGGCCATGTCTGATTTCGATCCGAACACCATACTCGGCAACCTGCCCAACCTGCCCGGCGTTTACCGCTTTTTGGACAAGGACGGGCAGGTTTTGTATGTCGGCAAAGCGGTAAACCTCAAACGCCGCGTGAGCAGCTATTTCCAGAAAAACGACCTCTCCCCGCGCATCGCCCTGATGGTGCGGCAGATTGCCCACATCGAAATCACGGTTACCCGCTCCGAAACCGAAGCGCTGATTCTGGAAAACAACTTCATCAAAGCCCTGTCGCCCAAATACAATATCCTGTTCCGCGACGACAAATCCTATCCCTATCTGATGCTCACCGGCCACGCCTTCCCGCAGATGGCCTACTACCGCGGCACCCTAAAAAAGCCCAACCAATACTTCGGCCCCTACCCCAACAGCTACGCCGTGCGCGACAGCATCCAGATTCTGCAAAAAGTTTTCCTGCTGCGCACCTGCGAAGACAGCGTGTTCGAACACCGCGACCGCCCCTGCCTGCTCTACCAAATCAAACGCTGCTCCGCCCCCTGCGTCGGCCACATCTCGCAGGAAGACTACCGCACCAGCGTCGAGCAAGCCGTTACCTTCCTCAACGGCAAAGCCGACAGCCTGCTGCACAGCCTCACCGCCAAAATGCAGCATGCCGCCGAAACGCTCGACTTCGAACACGCCGCCCGCTACCGCGACCAAATCCAAGCCCTCGGCAAAATCCAGAGCCAGCAGTTTATCGACAGCAACAACCCCAACGCCGCCCACAACATCGACATCCTCGCCCTCGCTGCCGAACAAGGCAGCGTCTGCATCCACTGGGTCAGCATCCGCAACGGCCGGCGCGTGGGCGAAAAAAGCTTCTTCCCCGACAGCCGACACACCGCGCCCGAAGAAGCCGCCGAATACGGCGAAGCCTTTACCGCCCAGCATTACCTCGGCCGCGACAAGCCCGACATCATCATCAGCAACTTCAGGCTACCTGAAAACCTGCAAGCCGCCCTGATAGAAGAACAAGGCAAACAAATCCGCTTCGTTTTCAAAACCACCGGCGAGCGCCGCGTCTGGCTGCAAATGGCCGAGCAGAACGCCCGGCTCGCCCTCAGCCAGCACCGGCAGCAAAACCAAAACCAGCAGCAGCGCCTCCAATCCCTGGCCGAACTGCTGCAACTGCCCGCCGCCGAGCTTAACCGCATCGAATGCTTCGACATCAGCCACACCCAAGGCGAAGCCACCGTTGCCTCTTGCGTCGTGTATGAAAACGAAAGCATGCGCCCCGACCAATACCGCCGCTACAACATCCACACCGCCCAGCCCGGCGACGACTACGCCGCCATGCGCGAAGTGCTCCCCCGCCGCTATGGCAAACTCGCCGAAGGCAACGACGAAGACGGCAAATGGCCCGATTTGGTGCTCATCGACGGCGGCAAAGGTCAGGTAAACATGGCACGGCAAGTGTGGCAGGATTTGGGCATCAGCCTGCCCATGGTCGGCATCGCCAAAGGCCCCGAGCGCAAAGCCGGGCTCGAAGAATTGATTATTCCCCACTTGGGCACTACCATGCAGCTGCCGCCGCACCACCCCGCCCTGCACCTATTGCAAACCGTGCGCGACGAATCGCACCGCTTCGCCATCCCCGCCCACCGCCGCAAACGCGGCAAAGTCCGCGTTACCTCCTCGCTGGCCGAAATCCCCGGCGTGGGCGACAAACGCCGCCGCAGCCTGCTCACCCGCTTCGGCGGCCTGCGCGGCATCCAAGCCGCCAGCATCGACGACCTGGCGCAAACCGAAGGCATCAGCCGCGCCCTCGCCGAAAAAATCTACGATGCCCTGCATCACTAAAACCATAAAAGAGACAACAAAATGCCGTGGAACGTCCCCATCCTGCTCACCTGGTCGCGCATCATCATGATCCCCCTGTTCACCGCCCTGTTCTACCTGCCGGCGGCCTGGCGGGTGAGCATCCAAACCATCAACTGGTGCGCCGCCGCCCTGTTCGTGCTCGCCGCCGTTACCGACTGGTTCGACGGCTACCTCGCCCGCAAATGGCAGCAAACCTCCGATTTCGGCGCCTTCCTCGACCCCGTGGCCGACAAGCTCATGGTGGCCGTGGCCCTCATCCTCTTGGTGAAGCTCGACCGCACCTGGGCCATCTACGCCATCATCATCATCGGCCGCGAAATCACCATCTCCGCCCTGCGCGAATGGATGGCACAGTTGGGCAAACGCAACAGCGTGGCCGTGGCCACCATCGGCAAATTCAAAACCGCCGCCCAAATGGTCGCCATCACCCTGCTGCTGCTGGAAAGCTGGCCCGCCCTCGGCCTCGACTTCCTCTGGCTCGGCAACGCCCTCATGTTTGCCGCCTGCGTGCTCACCCTGTGGTCGATGTTCTACTACCTCAAAATGGCCGCCAAAGAATTCAAACAGCCCCGCCCGCCCGAGGCAGCCTAAACACTCCGCGCACGCCGTTCATCCACCGCACCGAAGCCCGCATATTTTTCAGGTAGCCTCCACCCAAACCCAAGCTACCTGAAACACGACGCACAAGATGAAATTCACAAACATTCCCAACATTTTCAGGTAGCCTTCCACCATGCCAAAGGCTACCTGAAAACATAAGTTCAACACAATTTCTGTGAGGCCAAAACACCAGCCCACCCAATCTCCCCCCCGCCGATGCCTACCCCGCCCCCTCCTATCCGCCCGCCGCCCGCATTCCCGCCGACGCCGCCCTGTGCCGCCGCGCCGGCTGGCAGCCCGTGCCCTTCCCGCTCATCCGCATTGCCGCCGAGCTGGCCGCGCTGGCCGAGCTGCCCGTGCAGATGCGGCAGGCCGCAGCCGCCGTGTGGGTGAGTCCCGGCGCCGTGGAAACCGCCCTGCCCGCATTTTCAGGTAGCCTTTCGCATTTAACCCGGCCGCAAATCGCCGTGGGCGGCGGCACCGCCCAAGCCCTGTGGCAGGCCGGCTGCCCGCATATCGTCGTTCCCGACGGCGGCCACGACAGCGAAGCCGTGCTCGGCCTGCCCGTGTGGCGCACGCTGAACCGAGGCGCCAACATCCTGATTGTGCGCGGCGCACACGGCCGCAATCTGTTGCCCGAAAGCCTGCGCCAACGCGGTTTTCAGGTAGCCTGCGCCGATATTTACCAGCGCCTGCCGCTTGAGCCCGATTGGGCGCAATTCCGCGCCGCGCAGCCCGCCGCCGCTTGGATTACTTCCGCCGAACAAGTGCGCCTGCTGTTTGCCGCCGCGCCCGCAAACCTAACGCAGGCACTGCAATCCTTGCTATACTTCGCCCATCATCCGCGCATCGCCCAAGCCCTGAGCCAGGCCGGCGCGGCACGCATCCGCCTGCTCGGTTCGGCCGCAGAGCTGGAAAACGCGTTGATTGCCGAACGGCAAAACCTCATTCAGGCTACCTGAAAACATACAGTGCACGCCGCGCCCTATTTTTCAGGTAGCCTCATAAGCCACAGAACAGATTGAACATTAGGAAAGGAATAGCATGAGCCAACCGGAAAACGAAGCCGTACCCGCCCCCAGCCGCCCGCTCCCGCCACGCCCCCGCACCCGTGGTAATCAAATCCGGCGGCAAAGGCTTGGGCTTGTTTGCCCTGGTGCTGGCCGTGCTCGGCCTCGGCGCCAGCGGCTTTTTGTTCGTGCAGGGGCAAAACCTGCTCAAACGGCAAGAAATGCAGTTCGACCAAAAAATCAGCCAGGCCGCGCTGGGCGAATCGCAAAACGCCGCCCTCCTGGCCGACAACAGCCGCAAACTGGAAAGCAGCGAAACCCTCTTCAAGCAGCTGCAAACCGACATGCAAACCCAGCAGGCCGAAGCCGCCGCCAACAACCGCGCGCTACAAGAATTGCTGAAAACCCGCAGCGACTGGGTGGTGGACGAAGCCGAAGCCGCGCTCAACCTGGCCGGCCAGCAGCTGATGATTGCCGACAACGTGCCCGCCGCCGTGGCCGTGCTGGAGGGCTTGGATGCCCGCCTGGCGCGCTTCGAACAGCCGCAGCTTCTGCCGCTCAAGCAGGCGGTGAGCAGCGATTTGGCCAAGCTCAAACAACGCCCCTTCACCGACACCGCCAACGCCGCGCTGCGCTTGAGCCGCCTGGAAGCCGCCGTGGGCGGGCTGCCGCTCTTGGCCGATTCCAGCCTGCGCCCGCCGCAGGCCGCCGCGCCCGCTGCCGCCGCCCCGAACGCGCCGTGGTGGCGCAATGCCTGGAACCGCACCGTGAGCGGCCTCAGGGGCATGGTGGAAATCCGCCGCTTAAATAACTCGGATGCCATCCTGATGTCGCCCGAGCAGGCGTTTTACGTGCGCGAAAACCTGCGCCTGCATCTGCTCAGCGCCCGCGTGGCCCTGATGCAGCGCCAAAACGATATTTACCAAAACGACTTGGCCACCTCCGAAAACGCCGTGCGCCAATACTTTGATGCCGCCACGCCCGCCGCCCAATCTTGGCTGCGCGAAATCGAGCAGCTCAAAGCCTTGCAGCCGGGCGCCGGCAACGTGGGCGACAGCTTGGCTGCCAGCCTGAAAGCCATTGCCGACTACCGCCAGCTGCGCCAAGGAGAAAGCATATCCCAGCCTGAAATCGGCGCCGCCGCCTCTCAGCCCGCCGCCGCACCGGCTCAAACACCGGCCGTTTCCGCGCCGGCCGCACCGGCCACCTCTGCTCCCGCCGCGCCCGCTCCGGCGCAGGCTTCCGCCGCACGCAGGGGGATTGAATCATGAAAGGGCTGATTTGGATTATCGTACTGTTTGCCGCCGCCGTCGGCCTCACCATCGCGGCGCAGCATTACAGCGGCAATGTGTATATCACCGTAGATCAAACCCAATCCATGCTGGTGGTAAACCTGCATCTGTTTGTGGGCGCGATGCTGCTGTTCGTGGTGCTGCTGTATCTGCTGCTGCGCCTCGTGGCCGGTTTCATCAGCATTCCCGGCCGCCTGCGCCGCTTCGGCCGCAGCCGCCAGGCGCACCACGCCGAAACCGCGCTCAACAAAGCCGGCTTGGCTTTCTTTGAAGGCAAGTTCCAACACGCCGAGCAGGAAGCCGCCAAAGTGCTGGAAAACAAACAGGCCGGCCACAACCGCACGCTGGCCCTGATGCTGGCCGTGCACAGCGCCGACCAAATGGGCGACGATGCCAAACGCGAAGGCTACCTGAAAGAAATCGCCCAGCTGCCGCACAAAGCCCAGCTCTCGCGCTATCTCCTGGAAGCCGAATCTGCGCTCAACCGGCAGGATTACCCCGCCGCCGAAGAAGCCCTGGCCGCCGCCGGCGCCATCAACCCCAAGCTCACCCGCTTGGTGCGCCTGCAACTGCGCTATATGTTTGAGCAAAACAACCCGATGGAAGTGCTCGACCGCGTGGCCAAGCTGGAAAAGGCCGCCGCCCTCAATGCTGCCGAAGCCGCGCAATACCGCGAATGGGCCTACCGCGAACTCCTCGCGCTCGCCGCCGACTATCCCGCGCTCAAAGCCTGCCTCGGCCGCATTCCCAAAGACATACAACAAGGCGAGCTGTGTGTGCCGATTGCCGAAAAATTCCTGCAAATCGGCCAATATCCGCGCACCGTAAAATGGGTGAAAACCCACTACCCGAACACCCGCAACGCCCGGCTGCTGCCGCCCATGATCGAAGCCGCCCGCTACCTGAGCGCGCGCGAACAGCAGAAAATCATGGACACCGTGGAAGCCTGGCTGCGCGAATCCCCGCAAGACGCGCAACTGCTGCTGCACCTCGGCCAAATGGCCTACGCCAAACAACTGTGGGGCAAGGCACAAAGCTATCTGGAAGCCAGCATCCACGCCCAAGCCAGCCCTCAGGCGCGGCTAGTGCTGGCCAAAGTGCTCGACGAAATGGAAAAGCCGCAGCAGGCCGAAGAGCAGCGCCAGCTGGTGTTGGCCGAAATCACGCCGGAAGACGACGAAAGCGCCGCCGAATAGGCCGTTTCCTGTATAGCGAACCAAATTGGCTTTCGATACCAGGCAGCGAGCCGCAGACAGTACAAGAGTACGGCAAGGCGAGCTAACGCTGTAGCGAAAGTTAAGTTGCTTCGCTATATCATCCAGCAATGCGGGGCTGCCTGTTTTCAGGTAGCCCCAAATCCGGCCCAACCCGCAACCAAGGCTACCTGAAACGGATATCGCAAGTTTTCAGGTAGCCTTTCCTTGTTTGAAAGCAAACATTCACACCGCAATATTCGAGCAGGATTTTTGCAAACAACAGCACAAGCGCCCCAAAAACCGGCCGCACCCCTTTAGAATTTCCAAATATAGTTGTATGATTCACTTCCCGAAGATAAGGGAACCCATTGCATTATTGCCAAAATACAACCCAACTTTTACTAGGAGACTGATATCATGAACATGAAAAAATGGCTGGCCACCGCCCTGGCCTGCTCCGCCATGGCCTTGAGCGGCTGCGGCAATTCCGGCAGCACCCAGCAGGCCTCGCAGCCCGCAGCCGGCTCCGACGCCGCCGCCAGCACCGCTTCCGCCCCGGCCGAAGGCAAAGTGCTGCGCGTGGCCACCAACGCCGAATTCGCCCCCTTCGAATTCAAAAACGCCGACGGCTCCGTGAGCGGCTTCGATGTGGATTTGATTAACGCCATCGCCAAAGAAGCCGGCTACCGAGTGGAATTCAAAGACCAATCTTGGGACAGCCTGTTCAACAGCCTGCGCAACGGCGATGCCGACATCGTAGTAGCCGCCGTAACCATCACCCCCGAGCGCGAGCAAACCATGCTCTTCACCGAGCCCTACTTCGAAATCACCCAAGTGGTGGCCGTGCCCGAAGGCAAACAGGTGGCTTCCGTTGAAGACCTGAAAAACCTCAACCGCGTCGGCGTGGTAACCGGCAACACCGGCGACTTGGCCGCCTCCAAAATCCTCGGCGCTACCAACCCCAAAGTAACCCGCTTCGAAACCCTGCCCCTCTTGCTCAAAGAACTGCAAAACGGCGGCGTGGACGCAGCCGTGAGTGACAGCTCCGTGGTGATGGAATTCATCAAACACAACGGCGATAAAGGCTTCACCATGATCAAAGTGCCCGATTTCGAAGCCGAACACTACGGCATCGCCCTGCGTAAAGAAGACACCGAGCTGCGCGACACGCTCAACAAAGCCCTGGCCGCCATCCGCGCCAACGGCGAATACGACCGCATCCACCAGCAATACTTCGGCACCGCCGCCGCCAAATAACCGGCTCCGCGTGTTCCGCAAACTGCCTGCCCCGCGCAGGCAGTTTTTCGTGCGCCAGCCAGGCTACCTGAAAACAGCCAACTCAATTGATATAGCTGACTCACTATAAATCGATACAAGGCAGCGAGCCGCAGATAGTACAGTAGTACAGCAAGGCGAGCTAACGCTGTAGCGATTTAAAAGGGAGTTAGCTATACGGTTTTCAGGTAGCCTCTTGCCCCCCGGCTGGGCAAAGCCACACCGCCTGCAATAAATTCAGTGTTGGAGCACCAAACCTTAGAGTATAATTCCAAACCATAGTGGATTGAATTTAAATCGGGACAAGGCAGCGAGCCGCAAACAGTACCAGCAGTACGGCAAGGCGAGCCAACGCCGTAGCGGTTTAAATTGAATTCACCATACTATTCCCTAACCGATTAGCACACCAACCCCGCCCATGAAATGCCCCTTCTGCCACCATAGCAACACCCAAGTTATCGATTCCCGCCTGCTCGAAGAGCAAAACAGCATCCGCCGCCGCCGCCGCTGCGCCGCCTGCGACCGCCGCTTCAGCACCTACGAAACCGTGGAGCTGCGCATGCCGCAAATCATCAAAACCAACGGCGACCGCGTCATGTTCGACCCCCTCAAACTGCAAACCAGCCTCCAGCGCGCCCTGCACAAACGCCCCATTTCCGCCGAAACCATCGAGCAAACCGTGCGCGACATCGAAGAGATGCTCTACAAAACCGGCAGCAAAGAAGTGCCCTCCCGCCTCATCGGCGAGCTCGCCATGGAGCAGCTCGCCCGGCTCGACCAAGTGGCCTACGTGCGCTTCGCCTCCGTATATAAAAGTTTCAAAGACGTGGCCGAATTCACCCGCACCATCGCCGGCCTCGAAGGCCAAGAGCAAAATCCTGCAAACCCCCTGCGTTAGCCCGCCCGTTTTTGCTATACTGCGCCCCATTTATTCCAACACAATCAGATCATCATGAAACACAAGCGCCCCTCCCTCTTCCTGCTCGCCATCGGCAGCGCCCTGCTCCTGGCCGGCTGCGAACAAAAAGCCGAAACCTCCGTGGTTGCCCCCAGCGCCAGCGAAGTGGCCGCCGCCTCGCAAGCCGCTGCCGCATCCGAAGCCAGCCCCAGCCAAACGATCACTTCCAGCGACGGCGCAATCAGCTTGGTTGTAAACGGCCATTTTGAAGACAAATCCGCCGAAGCCGCCCAATACATCGACGGCGCCGACAGCAACAAACCCATCCTGCTGCAACACGACGCCGAAAACGACATCACCATCTACATCAACAACTTCGGCGCGCCCAAACAGCCCGCCGACGCCTACTTCGCCAAACTGGCCGAAAGCATCCGCGCCGGCGAAGGCCTGGAAAACACCGAAGTGGACGCCCCCGCCGAACAGCGCATGGCCTACCGCTTCAGCCACGGCAAAGACGACAACGCCCTAAACGAAAGCTGTGTGGCCGTGTATGCCAAAAACATCTACAACGTCTGCGCCACCAGCGGTACCGCCTCGCTGGCCGAGCTGGACACCCTGCTGAGCCAAATCACGGTGAAAGAATAAGCCGCGCGTTTTGCCTTATCCGCCAAGTTTGCCGAGCTTGGCGGATTTTGTTTGGCCGCAAGCCCGCGCCACCCCTGCGCGGCTACCTGAAAACCGGTGCGCCCAGCCAAACCCAAGCAGTGCAACAAGCTTTGCGTAATTCAGCCCTACCCCGCCAATAGTCGCCAACATTTTTCAGGTAGCCCTACCTTGATTGCGGGCATTCGTACTATTTATTCCGCCTGCCCCATCTTTTCTACTTCATGCGGATTGAGCCGTGCCTCGTCTTCCTGCCCCAAGCCCACCAGGCGGCGCAGGCGGGTCATATACAGGTTCACATCCAAACCCTGCCCGCTGCGCTGCGCCGTCCAGATGGTTTCGGCCAGGGCTTCCATCATGTCGTGCTCGGCGCGCACCCAGTCGCCGGCATAGCGGCCTTGCAGCTGGCGGTGGATGGCGCGGATGCCGGGCGGTTGGTCGATGTCGCTCTGCTCCTGAATGGAAAGGTGCAGCGACAGGTGCAGGAAGGGGTTGGTTTCGCCCTGCTCGGGCGTCCAGTTATGCTCCAGATAGCGCTCGATATTTTCCAGATAATGGTGGTATTCGGGGTGCGCTTCAATAATGCGCAGCGCCTTCTGCTGCAATTTGCTCAGCTGCAGGGGCGAGAGCCGCTGCCGCCACACTACGGCAAAAAAGCGGCGCACATCCTGCGTGTTCACGTCATACATTTTTCAGGTAGCCTCAAGCCTTAGGCGCGAATAACCAGGGTGTTGGCCAGCCAATCTTGCGGCGAACGGCGGCCTTCTTCGTCCATAAACATCATGATGATGCTGGCGGCCAGCAGCACCAGTGCCAGCAATGCGCCCACCACGGGCAGCAAGGCCGCCACGATTTGCAGCACCAGAAACACCACCCATTCGCGCAGCAGCACGCCTTTGAGCAATCCGATCGGCTCGCCGTCTGCGCTAATCACGCGGATGCGCATGATTCGTTTGCCCAAACTCTGTCCGGTTTTCACCATCATCATGGTTTGGCCGATGGCGTACACCAGCATCACCACCAATCCGACCACGGCATTATTCCAGCCGTCGGTGATGTTTTTCCCCAACGCTCTGCCCACAAAACCGAGGATAAAGCCCACCCCAAGGGCAAACACAAACATCAACACCGCATTCAGCGCAAAAGCCACCACGCGCCGCCACGGTTCGGCCAGCTCCACTTTCATGCCGTCGTCGTCGCTATCACCTTGCAGGGCGGAGGAATAGTAGGCCTGACGGAAATTTTCCACCGTGCTGCGGCCGGATGAACGGGTACGGAAATCTTGCATGATGCTTCCTTTCTTATTGTGGTTGAGACGTTTTCTGATGGAGGCTACCTGAAAAACGATGTTTCGGCATAGCCAAGGCCGGGTTCTGCGAAGCGAAAACCCGTTTCCCCTCTCGCTGATTTTTCAGGTAGCCTTTTGCGGGCCGGCTATTGATAGCGCTGCCCGTTGTGTTCCAGCCAGCCGTCGGCATGGCGGCCGGCCGGGTCGTGGTGCGTCCAGTGGATTACGCCGCCTTGGGCGTTGTATTCGTATTCGCCGGAAAAGCCCACCGTGTCGCCGCGCTGCAAACGCGGAATGCGCGGGGCGAGGTCGATATTGTGCGCCACGAGCACGGTTTGCCCGTTGGCGAGCTTCATGATGAAACGCTGGTGGCGCGAGCCTTGCGTGTCGTCCGGCAGGGTGCGGTGCACTTTGCCGCTACCGGTTACCTGCACGTCGCTGCGCTGCTCGGCAAAGGCGCGGGCAATCAGCTCGGCGCCGTTGTCGCCGGTGGGATTGCCTGCGCCGCCCGCGCGGCCGGCAGAGTTCGCGCGCGGCTGCTCGATTACAGCGGTCTGTTGCGGCGCGGCGGCCTGCTCCGGCTTGGCCGGCTGTTCGGCAAAGTGCACATAAGCCGCCATACAAAGCAACACCAGCAGCCACAACCATTTGTTTTGTTTTCTGTTCATTGTTCTTTCAATATATTATTCACACGGCTTGGGGCTACCTGAAAATATTAGGCAGGCCGCTTTCCGTTTCGCCGAAATCCGGTTTGAGCTACGCCCAAACACTTTTCAGGTAGCCTCAAGCCGTCCAATTCATCCGCTAATCATCATGCCGCACATCCGGCAGCAGCAGGCTCAGGAGAATTGCCAGCAGCGCGCACAGGCCCACGCCAGCAAAGCTGAAACTGCCCAGCTTCATCTCCATGCCGCCCACGCCCACCGTGAGCACCGAGCTCACAATCACCAAATTCTTCGGCTGCATCAGGTTTACCCGCGCATCAATCAGCGTTTTCAAGCCCAGCGAAGCAATCGTGCCAAACAGCAAAATCATCACCCCGCCCATCACCGGCAGCGGAATCGAAGCCAGGAAGGCATTGAATTTGCCGAAAAACGCCATGCAGATGGCAAACACCGCCGCCCAAGTCATGATCACCGGATTGCTGTTTTTCGTGAGCATCACCGCGCCCGTTACTTCGCCGTAAGTGGTAACCGGCGGGCCGCCGATCAGCCCGGCCACGCACACGCCCAAGCCGTCGCCCGCCAGCGTTTTGTGCAGGCCCGGGTCGGCCGCATAATCGTTGCCCGTTACCTTGCCGATGGCCATGATGCCGCCGATGTGCTCAATCGCCGGCGCAATCGCCACCGGCAGCATAAACAGCGCCGCCTGCCAATTCACCTGCGGCGAATGGAAATGCGGCACGGCAAACCAAGGCGCCGCCGCAATCGGCGCGGTATCCACCATGCCCATCGCCAAGGCCGCCAGATAGCCCGCCGCCACCCCGATCAAAATCGGAATCAGCTTCATCATCTTGCTGCCGAACACCGCCACCATCACCGTTACCGCAAAAGTAAAGCCCGAAAGCAGCAGCGAATGGCCGTAGTCCAACACCTGCCGGCCGCCGGCCTGACCCATCGCCATGCTGCTGGCCACCACCGCCACCGAAAGCCCGATCACCATAATCACCGGCCCAATCACCACCGGCGGCAGCAAACGGTTTACCATCGGCAGCCCGAAATACTTAATCAGCGCCGCAAACACAAAATACATAAAGCCCGCCGCAAACAGGCCAAACATCGTGCCGCCCATGCCCCATTCCTGCAAGGCATAAATAATCGGCGCAATAAAAGCAAACGACGAGCCCAAAAAAATCGGCACCTTGCGCTTGGTGGCTACCTGAAAAAGCAGCGTGCCGATGCCCGCACCCAGCAGCGCCATCGCCGGGTTCAGCCCCGTGAGCAGCGGCACCAGCACCATCGCCCCGAAGGCCACAAACAAAATCTGCGCCCCCGCCACCGCCGTTTTCAACGATTGAAACATCATCCCTCCTCAACAATCGGCCAAAGATTGAAACAAACAGCCGGCATTATACCCCAGCCGCAAAACGCCGCCCATCACGCCCGGGCAGGCAAAAGGCTACCTGAAAATGCCGGCTTCCGCGCCGTATAAAGCCGCCCGCCCGTTGATAAAACCTATCCGCCCAAGCGCATTAAAATAAAAAATCAATCTAAAAGCAATTTTTAATTGACTAAAACAAACAACAAGCCTACAATCCCGCCCAACAAAGCAATCAAAGCGCACCGCAGCGTGCACCATCATTCCCGTTCAATTTCCATTTAAGGAGTCAAACATGAGCATCAATATCGGCATGACCGAAACCCAACGCAAAACCATCGCCGAAGGCCTCACCAAAGTATTGGCCGACAGCTACACCCTCTACCTCAAAACCCACAACTACCACTGGAACGTAGAAGGTCCCCAATTCCGCACCCTGCACCTGATGTTTGAAGAGCAATACACCGAGCTGGCCGCCGCCATCGACGAAATCGCCGAACGCATCCGCGCCCTGGGCTACTACGCCCCCGGCTCCTACAGCGAATACGCCGCGCTCACCAGCATCAAAGAAGCCAAACCCAACACCGACGCCACCACCATGATTCGTGAACTGGTGGACGACCAGGAAACCGTGGTGCGCACCTGCCGCGTTTTGCTGCCCGCCGTGGACGAAGCCAGCGACGAGCCCACCAACGACCTGCTCACCAACCGCATGCAGACCCACGAAAAAGCCGCCTGGATGCTGCGCGCCCTGTTGGAAAAATAAACCCGCTTCCCAAGCACACCACGCCCGTTGCCGCAACGGGCGTTTTTTATCGCCCCTCCCTGCACGCCAAATTTTTCAGGTAGCCTCATGCACAAAAAGAGGCTACCTGAAAACGGTGCAAGCCAAAACTTCAGGCCGCCCTCCCAACGGAAAGCGGCCTGAAACCGATGCCACGGCAATCAATCAAACGTGCACCAACGTGCCCTCATCCTCGCCGCGCACCACGCGTTTGAGCGCGCCTTCTTTGGCAATGCCAAACACCACAATGTTCAGCTTGCGTTCGCGGCACAGCGCCAGCGCGGTGGCGTCCATCACCTTCAGGTTTTTCACAATGGCTTCGTCGAACGTGATGTCTTGATAGCGGGTGGCCGAAGCGTCTTTTTTCGGATCGGCGGTGTACACGCCGTCCACATTGGTGGCCTTGAGCATGATGTCGCAGTTCATTTCCGCGCCGCGCAGGGCTGCGGCGGTGTCGGTGGTGAAGAAGGGGTTGCCGGTGCCGGCGGCGAAAATCACCACTTTGCCCTCTTCCAGATACTGGATGGCTTTGGGGCGGGCGTAGGTTTCGGCAATCTGCTGCATGGAAAGCGCAGACTGCACGCGCGCGGGCTGGCCGAGGCTTTCAAACGCATCTTTCAGCGCCAGCGCGTTCATCACCGTGGCCAGCATGCCCATGTAGTCGGCGGTGGCGCGATCCATGTCGCTGGCCTGCGCCGCCACGCCGCGAAACAGGTTGCCGCCGCCCACTACCACGCCCACTTCCACGCCCATCTGGGCGATTTCCACAATCTGCTTCACGATGCCCATGATGGTGGTGCGGTTGATGCCGAAGGCGTCGTTGCCCATCAGGGCCTCGCCGGAAAGTTTCAATAAAACGCGTTTGTAGCGGATAGTCATGGCGGTCTCTCTTGTTTCTGGTTGGTGAATGCAAACGCCCGGCATTATACGCGCTTTCGGCTGGCTCGGCTGGCAGATTTTTGCGGTTTGTTAACAAAGGCTACCTGAAAATTTTCGGTTTTCAGGTAGCCTCTTTCCCTGCTTAAAAATAGTCTTCTTGGATGAAGTCGTAGCCGTCTTCGATAAGGTGCTGCAAATATTCATCGAAGCTGTCGACAATCACGTAGAGCTCGTCGGGGTCATGCAGATAGCGGACAATCTGCCCTACCTTGCCGGAAGGCGACGGGGTGAAATCGATGAAGAGCTGGGAGGTGCCGCCGTTGTTCATGCAGTCGGAGAAGTGCAGCCAGCGGGCGTTATCGGCATCGCGGGTGAGGCGATCATCCACGGCCACGTCTTCGGCCGGGTAAACGCGGGCGATGTAGTCGGACAGATATTGCTGTGATTTGCTTTCCAGCATCTGCCGGGCGGAGAGCAGATAGTAGGGGTATTCCATCACGTCGGAGCCGAGCAGGAACAGGCTGAAGGTTTGGCCTTGGTATTCGTGCCAGTAGGTGCCGTCGGCGAAGGTGAGCAGCTCGAGCAGGGAGGCGGGCGTGTGCGGATAGGCGGCTTGCAGAGCGGCGGCATCGGCGGGGCTGATGCCTTGTTTCACTTGGGCAAAGCGCGCCCATTCGTCTGCGCCGCCGCGCTGGGCGTAGGCTTGTTGCAGGCCGGCGAGGTAGGTTTGGGTGGTGCTCATGGCGTGTTCCTTTTCATGTTCATTTGTTTGAGGCTACCTGAAAAATGTGGGTGGCAATTTTAACTTCGTTGAAGCCGCGTTTTAGCTTCGTAGAAACTCCGCCTTGCTTCGCAAGACATCGTTTTAGCTTCGCAGAAACTCCGCCTTGCTTCGCAAGACATCGTTTTCAGGTAGCCTGTATCACTCGGCTTCACTCTGCGGGCGCAGCCAAATCGAAATAGCGCAACACGGTATCCGGCAGCCAATCCAAATCGGCGCGGCCGGGGAAGCCGGCGTGGCCGCCGTATTCGGGCTGCAACAGCGTTACCGCTGCCGACACGTCGCCCGCATCCGGCAGGGAATAGGCGGGAATGAAGGGGTCGTTGCGCGCGTTCAGAATCAGCGTGGGCACGGCGATTTGGCGCAGCAGCGGCTTGGCGCTGGCGCGGCGGTAGTAGTCGGCGGCATCGGCAAAACCGTGCAGCGGCGCGGTGAAAGCGTTGTCGAAGTCGGTGAGGTTGGCCGAGGCCTGCACCGCCGCCGCGTCAATCTGTGGGAAACGCGCGGCCGAAGCGGCGGCTTTGGGCAGCAGCGAGCGCAGGAAATACGGCGCATACAGCATTTTGCTCAAGCCCTGCTCCAGCCGCCGTGAAGCCGCGATTAAATCCAACGGCGCGCTCACCACGGCGGCAGCCTGCGGGATGGCGGCGGCGCCCTGCTCGGCCAGGTATTTGGCCAGCGCGTTGCCGCCCAAGGAAATGCCCACGGCATACACGCGGGCATAACGCGCCGCCATCAGCCCGAGCATATGCGCAACTTCGGCCGTGTCGCCGGAATGGTAGAACACGCGGGCGCGGTTTTCCACGCCACCGCAGCTGCGGAAATGCGCCACCACGCCGTGCCAGCCCTGCCTTTGCGCGGCCAGCATCAGGGCGCGGGCGTAGTGGCTTTCGCTGCCGCCTTCCAGCCCGTGAAACAGCATCAGCAAGGGCGCGTCGGCGCGGCTGCCGTCGGCAAAATCGTAGGCCACTTCGGTTTCGCCCCGGCTGTCGGGCAGCAGCTCGCGCCGGTAGGCCGGGCTGCCGATGCGCACGAGCTTGGGCCAGATGCTCTGCATATGCCCGCCGCGCAGCCACACGGGCGGATGATAGGCCGGCAGGCAGTTTGCCAGATTTTGTGTCATGCTTGAATCCATTGAAAATATTTAAGCGGCGGCAGGCAGTTTGCTATCGCCCGCTTGGCAAGGTCAGGCTGCACTATACGCCAAACTGTTTATAAAAAAGCAGATTTTTTTGCTTTGCCCGCCCCGTTTCCCGCAAAACACGACAGCGCCGCCGTGCAATCGGGTAAAAATGGCGCACAAACGTTGTCAAACCGCATACCGATGTAGTAGAGTGCCCACAGCTGCCGCTAAAGGCAGCCGTTTTTCACAGGAGAACCACTATGCAACGCAAACTGACTATTCTGATGCTGGCCTTGCTGCCTATTGCGTCCGCATGGGCGGCCGACAGCGTAAAAATCGCCAACGATTCTTCCGGCCTGCCGCCGGATTTGGTGCAAAACCTGGCGCACACGTCTAAATCCATGGGCGTGAAAGAGCCGATGAACGTGAGCGTCCGCAGCGAAGGCGGCGCGCGCTACGCCGTGGTATCCGGCACTTCCGGCACCACCTGCCGCATCAAACTGTCCAACGGCAACCCGCCCACCATCTTGGGCTTGTCCTGCCGCTAAACTTTCCACCGGATACGCAAACAGCCCGAGCCTTCGGGCTGTTTTTTCATGCGTGCGCAATCCGTTTGCCGGTTTTCAGGTAGCCTCTAGCGCACATTAGGCTACCTGAAAATATTACCCACTGATTTTCATGCAAATTATAGTGGATTAACAAAAATCCGGCCAAGGCGAGGCAACGCAACCCTAGTTTAAGTTAATCCACTATATTTTTCAGGTAGCCTCAAGCACGCCCTAGGCAACCTAAAAGCGTAAACCTCAACGCAGTGAACACCATGCCTTCGCGCAGCCAATTTGAGCTTCGGCGAAGCGGAAACCTATTTCGCCAGCCAAGCGACCGCCCGCGCCATCCGCTGCGCCACCTCGGCCACATGGCCGCCCGGGTTCAGCTCGAAGCGCGTGTTCACGCCGCGCTGCCGCCACAGTTCGGCCGTGGCGCGGATATTGTCTTCCACGCAGGCCAAACGCGGGTTGCGGCTGTTTTTCTCCTTGTCGCCCACCGAAAAATAGGCGCGCTGCGGCGGCGTGCGGAAGGCGTGTTCGGCGGCAAACTCCGGCCAGCCGTCGAACCACAGCGAAGCCGACACCGCCGCCAGACGGGCAAACGCACCGCTGCGGTAGGCCGCATATGCCGCCAGCAGCCCGCCCAGCGAAAAGCCCGCCAGCCCGCGCCATGCGGGCTGTATTGCCAACTCCGCCTCCAACTGCGGCAGCAGCCGTTGTTCCAGCATGGCCAAGTAATCATCCGCCCCGCCGCCGAAATCGGCCGCGCCCTTAAACGCACGCGGTGCCGCCCACGGCGTGAACGCCGCCTCCCAATCCGGTTCGTCCACCGCCGCCAGCCGCAGCGGGATTTCAGGCAGCAGGGCGGCCAGCTCTGCGGTTTCTTTTTGGGACAGGAAGGTCAGCACCAGCGGGCTGTCGGGGCGGCAGTCTGCGGTTTCGGCAAGATAAACGGTTTTGCCGGCGGCTTGTAGGGTGCGGATGGGAAACTGGGTCATGATGTTTGCTCTCTATGTCAAAGAATTTTGAATAAGGGGCTACCTGAAAAACGGCAGCGCATTTTCTGCGAAACCAAAAGCTGCCTAGCCGCCCAAGGCCTGCGCCTGCTGCACCAAATACTGCCGCCCGTCTTGCCGCGCCAAGCGTAAATATTGGGGCAGCAAGGGCGAGCCCATCGCGGCCAAAGCCTGCAACACGGCGATTCTCTGGTATTCCTCGGCATCCCAGCCTTTGGTATGGCGGAAAGTGTCGCGCTGCCAAAACCATTCGGCGTAGCGTTCGGTGTGCGGCGCGTGCAGGCTGCCGGATACCGTCAGGGCACGGCGGCAGGTGTATTCGTCGGGGTCGTTGCAGAAATATTCCGCCCATTGCCATGCGGCGGCACGGTCGGACAGGCGCGGGAGCTGTACAGCCAGCTGCCAGCCCGCATCGTACACGGGCTGCTGCCGATAGGTGTCGCACAGGCGCAGCAGGGCGGGCTCGGGCAGCATTCCCGCAATGTATTCGCTTTCGTTGTCGCGGGCGGTGAGGATAAAGCAGCTGCGCGGCCTGCTCCGGCTGCCATTGGTGCGCGGGAAGCTGCTGCGCGAAATCGAAACACGCCGCCCACACTTCGGGCATGGCGGCATAGTTGCATTCCCATTCGCCGCCGATTTCCTGCTCGGGCAGGCTGCCGAATTCGGCGGTTTTCCAGGCGAGGAAATCGGTGTAAGCGCGGTGCAGTTTTTCGATAATGGGGGATAGGTTCATCATAAATTTACCGTGTGCATTTCAGCCTTACAGATATACTTTTCAGGTAGCCTTTCGCCGATTGCAGGCTACCTGAAACTTAATCTACCAAATCCCTGCACAACCGCACCGCCTCGTCCAGCCGCTCCACGCCGAAGAGTTCGAGCTTGGGGAATTCTTTTTTATTGCGCGGCAGGTTGGCCTTGGGGACGATGGCGCGCTGGAAGCCGAGTTTTTCCGCTTCTTTCAGCCGCTCCTGCCCGCGCGCCACGGGGCGCACTTCGCCGCTCAGGCCGATTTCGCCGAAGGCCACCATTTTTTCGGGCAGCGGCTTGTTGCGGAAGCTGGACACCATCGCCAGAATCACCGCCAAATCCGCCGCTGGCTCGCTGATTTTCACGCCGCCCACGGCGTTGATGAACACGTCTTGGTCGAAGCAGGCGATGCCGGCGTGGCGGTTGAGCACGGCCAGCAGCATGGCCAAGCGGTTTTGCTCCAAGCCCACGGTGAGCCGTTTGGGCGTGAAGCCGTGCGCGTCGTCCACCAAGGCTTGGATTTCCACCAGCAGCGGGCGGCTGCCTTCTTGGGTAACCAGCACGCACGAGCCCGCCACGTCGTCGCGGTAGCTGGCGAGGAAGATGGCGGAGGGGTTGGACACGCCTTTGAGGCCGGTTTCGGTCATGGCGAACACGCCCAGCTCGTTGGCCGCGCCGAAGCGGTTTTTGATGGCGCGTATCATGCGGTAGTTGGAATGCTGGTCGCCCTCGAAATACAGCACGGTGTCCACCATGTGTTCGAGCACGCGCGGGCCGGCAATCGCGCCGTCTTTGGTTACATGGCCGACAAAAATCATGGCGGTGCCCATCTGCTTGGCCATGCGCGTGAACTGCGCGGCGCACTCGCGCACCTGCGACACGGAGCCGGGCGCGGAGATGATTTGGTCGGAATACATGGTTTGAATGGAGTCGATGACCACCACGGCAGGTTGGTGCTGCTTTAAGGCAGCCTGAACGGCTTCCAAACGGATTTCCGCCAACAGATGCACGCCGTCCGCGTTCAGGCCGAGCCGTTGGGCGCGCAGGGCGACCTGTTGGGCGGATTCCTCGCCGGACACATACAGCACGTTGCGCTTTTTCGCCATCAGGGCAATGGTTTGCAAGAGCAGCGTGGATTTGCCGATGCCCGGGTCGCCGCCGAGCAGGATGACCGCGCCGTCCACCAGCCCGCCGCCGAGCACGCGGTCAAGTTCGCCCATGCCAGTGGGCTCGCGCGGCACTTCGGCGGCGGTTACTTTGGACAATTCCTGCACTTGCGAGGTGTCCGCCGCCCACGACTGGAAGCGGGCGTTTTTCGGCTCGGGCGCGGCAATGCCTTCTTGCAGGGTGTTCCATTCGCCGCAGTGCGGGCATTTGCCCTGCCACTTGGGCACGGTGCCGCCGCATTCGGTGCAGGTGTAGAGGGTTTTGGGGGCTTTGGCCATGGGGGTCCTTTGTGGGGTTATTTTTCAGGTAGCCTTTGGCTGGGGAGGGAGACTACCTGGAAGTGGTGTCTTTGTGGAGCAAGGCTGGGTTTCTGCGAAGCTATCGCGGATTAAATTTAAACCGGTACGGCGTTGGCTCGCCTTGCCGTACTGCTTGTACTGTCTGCGGCTCGCCGCCTTGTCCCGATTTAAATTTAATCCACTATAAAACGTAGCGTAACGGAATTTCTGCGAAACGGAAATCGGATTGGGCGTTTCAGGCTGCATCGTCGCGATAGGGGTGTTGCCGCAATATGGCGTCGATTTCGGCTTGGCGGCGAGCGGCGTAATCAGGGTGGATTTTTGCCAAGAGTTTGAGCTGCTTGACAAACAGGATACGGCGGAAATCTTGGTTGGGCTGCCGGTGGTCCAGCTCGTGGCGGCAGGCGGCTTGGTGGGTGATGTCTTGCAGGGGGTAGTAGAGAAAGCGGTGCAGGCTGGTTGAGCGGTCGTCGCGCAGTATTCTGCCACGCTCGGCAATGATGTAGCGGTATGAGCCGTGCGCGGCGGTTTGGCGGTAGGCGATGGTGCAGCCGTCGGGAAAGGCTTCGGTGGTGCTGTCGGCGAAATACAGCCAAGCAAAGCTGTCGTCGGGCAAGCCGGCGCGGCGCACGGCGGCGAGCAGACCGTCGCGCGCTTGGTGGATTTTTTGGCGCAGCGTGGCGAGGGATCTGATGGCATGGTTGGCTCCGTAATGGGGTGGGGGGGGTGCAGACTACCTGAAAATCTGTTTTGCAGAAATTCAGCGTGTAATTGCTCTCGTTGCCGAATTGCGCGGCTGAAGTGAAGCCGTGGCGGGCAAGCTGGTGGGGAAAGGTACGACCGGACTGGTTGAGGCCTTGCCAGATGGTTTTGAGGATGTGGAACATGGCGCTTGTTATATGCCAGATTGGGCTTGCGCCCGATTGTACCGCGTTGCCACGCTGGAATTAAGCCGTTGGCGTTTGGTATGCAGAAGCAGCCGCCCGAAGCCGACAAGTTAGCTTAACTTTGCAGAAACTTTATTTCGGCTGCGGCAAGATTTTGTTTTAACTTCGTTGAAGCTGCGCTTTCAGGTAGCCTTACCCTGAAAGCAAAGCAAATCGGCCGCCCGAAAGCGGCCGACTGACAGGCGGCATTGCACGGATTTGCCAAGCAAACCGTGCGGGCCAAAACCCAAACGGATCAGTTCAGCGTTTTATCCTGCTCGATTTCTTTGCGTTTGCGTTCCAAAATCTTTTCGATTTCTTCTTCGCGGCGCTCGCGTTCCAATTCCTGCTCGATTTTGCGGTTGCGGAAAAAGAAGAAAGCCACCACGCCGCCCAAAATAATTGCCAACCATACTAAAAACATTTCAACCCTTTCTCATTTGCTAAATATTGACTTCCCACGCCCTGCTCTGACGTGGAAACTATTGGCGGCAGCCCGCACAGGCAGGCTACCTGAAAACGAAGCCCCGGCGCCGTTCAAACCCGTGCTTCAAGCCAAACGCCGCCGACGCGGCTTATTTCTTCTTGGCCGGTTTGGCGGGCGCTTGCAGACGTTCTGCAATAAAGCCCTGAATTAAATCGCGCTTTTCCCAGAAGAAAGCTTGCATTTTGCCCAGCGAATAAATTTTGCGCACCATGCCGGGCAGGCCGCCGTGCACGATGGCGGCAATCTCGTTGTTGCTGGCTTCTTCGGCCATGGCCTGCTCCAGCGTGAGTTTTTTCTCGTTGAGGTAATCTTGCAGCTGTTTTCTCACGTAGTTGTTGATTTCAAATTGTTTCAACATGTTATTTCCTTCTGATACCGTTTTCCTAGGATGAGGCATGGCGGCCGCGGCCGCCCGATTCTGGTTTACAAGCAAAATTCCTGCCAAACCGGCCGGCAACGCTCCGGCAACGGCGGGCAGGCGCCCAATCTGCCGCTGCCGAAGTCGCCCACGCGGTGGAAATCGCTGCCGGCGCTGGCGAGAAAACCGTACTGCTCGGCCAGTCGGGCGTAGTTGAGGCGGTCGTTCAGATTGGTGGTGGCGCTGTGCACTTCGATGGCTTGTCCGCCTAGTGCTTTGAATTCGTTAAATAAATTGTGCTGCGCGGTGGCCGACAAACCGTAGCGGATGGGATGAGCAATCACCGCGATGCCGCCTGCGCCGAGCACAGCTGCCACCGCCTCTTCCAGCAATGCCCATTCGTGCTTTACCCAGGCGGGTTTGCCATCGCCCAGGTATTTTTTGAAGGCCTGCTGTTTGTTGCGCACATGCCCTTGCTCGATCAGCCATTGCGCCAAGTGGGTGCGGCTGGCCATTTCGCGGTTGGGCACCAGCGCGAGCGCGCCTTCATAGGCGCCGGCCATGCCTCTGCGCTCGAGTTTTTCGGCCATGCGGGCAAAGCGTTCGAGCCGCCCCTGCCGCACGCGCGCAAGCAGATTTTGCAGCCCGCTGTTGTGCTCGTCGAAATTCAGGCCGACCATGTGGATGGTGCGCTTGCGCCAGCTCACGGAGATTTCCACGCCGCTAATCAGGCGCATGCCCAAGGCGTCTGTTTCCTGCCGCGCTTCGGCCAGGCCGCCGGTATGGTCGTGGTCGGTAAGGGCGAGCAGGGTGCAGCCGTTGGCGTGCGCCAGCCGCACCACTTCACGCGGTGGCAGGGCGCCGTCGGAGATATTGGAGTGGCAGTGTAAATCTATCATTCAATCAGGTAGTTGGCAGCATTAAAGGCTACCTGAAAACGGAAAATCAGTTTTCAGGTAGCCTTTTAATTTACGGAACGAGCTTTTCCAAACCGCCCAAATAGGGGCGCAGGGCGGCGGGGATGTTGATGCTGCCGTCGGCGTTTTGGTGGTTTTCCAGCACGGCCACCAAGGTGCGGCCGACAGCGAGGCCGGAGCCGTTGAGGGTATGCACAAGGCGGTTTTTGCCACTCTCGTCTTTGAAGCGGGCTTTCATGCGACGGGCTTGGAAGTCTTCGCAGTTGGAGCAGCTGGAAATTTCGCGGTAGGTGTTTTGCGCGGGCACCCACACTTCCAGGTCATAGGTTTTGGCAGCGCCGAAGCCCATGTCGCCGGTGCACAGGGTAATGACGCGGTAGGGCAGCTTGAGCAGTTGCAGGATGCGCTCGGCGTGGCCAACCATTTCTTCCAGCGCGGCGTAGGAGGCTTCGGGGTGGACGATTTGCACCATTTCCACTTTGTCGAACTGGTGCTGCCGGATGAGGCCGCGCGTGTCTTTGCCGTGCGAGCCGGCCTCGCTGCGGAAACAGGGCGAATGGGCGGTGAGCTTGATGGGCAGGGCGTCGGCGGGCAGGATGCGCTCGCGCACGGTGTTGGTGAGCGTTACCTCGGCGGTGGGGATGAGATATTGCGTGGTTTTGCTCTCGTCGCCGCCGCGGGTAACGTGGAACAGGTCTTCGCCGAATTTGGGCAGCTGGCCGGTGCCGACCAGGGTACTGTCGCTCACGATATAGGGCGTGTAGCATTCGGTGTAGCCGTGCTGCTGGGTGTGGGTGTCGAGCATGAATTGCGCCAGGGCGCGGTGCAGGCGGGCGGCCGGGCCTTTCATCAGGCTGAAGCGGGCGCCGGAAAGGGCGGCGGCAGTTTCGAAATCGAGGCCGAGTTTTTCGCCTAAATCCACGTGGTCTTTGATTTCGAAATCAAATTGGCGCGGCTCGCCCACGCGGCGCACTTCTACGTTTTCGGTTTCGTCTTTGCCCACGGGCACGCTGTCGTGCGGCAGGTTGGGAATGCCTAGCAGCAGGGCGTCGATTTGCGCTTGCACGGCTTGGTAATCGGTATCGGCTTGTTCTAAATCAGTTTTGATTTGCGCCACTTCGGCCATGGCAGCTTCGGCTTCGGCGTGTTTGCCCTGCCCTTTCAGCGCGCCAATTTGTTTGGACACACTGTTGCGCCGCGACTGCAATTCTTCGGTGCGCATTTGCAGGGCTTTGCGTTGTGTTTCCAAGGCATCAAAGGCGGCGGAATCGAAAACAAATCCGCGCTGAGCCAGTTTGGCGGCTACGGCGGCGGCATCGTGGCGGAGGAGTTGGATGTCTAGCATGGCGTTGCTCCTGTGAAAGTTCGGCGGTTGCCAAAAGGTGGCTTCCCGGGGCGGCTCGGCCGCTTGGGCGGGAATGCAATGATTTCGGCCGTATATTGTAAACGTGGGATAAGGGAAAGGCTACCTGAAAAACGGGATTTTGTTTTTCAGGTAGCCTCAGCTATGCGGCGACAGGGTTTATTTTGCTGCGGCCGAAGCGCTTCCTGAAGCAGCAGAGGCTTCAGCGGCGGCAGATGCCGGCGCTGCCGGGGCGGAAGCGGGCACGGCAGCCGGCTTGTCTGCGCCGTTGGGATGGGATTTGCCCCATACGTAGGCGGTCAGGATGTGGATTTTGTTTTCATCCAAGAAGCCTTCCCAGGCCGGCATTTGGCTGTGGCGGCCGTTGGTGATGGTTTCGATGATGGCTTTTTCGCTGCCGCCCCACAACCAGACTTTGTCGGTCAGGTTCGGACCGGCGCCGGGCACGCCTTGGCCTTTGTCGCCGTGGCAAACGAAGCAGTTGGCGGGCGGGCCGTGGAAAATGGCGTCGCCGCGTTTGGCACGCTCTTCGTCGTGTGCCGCGCCAGACAGAGACAATACATAGTTGGCGGCGTTTTTCACGCCTTCTTCACCCAATGCCGGCCCCCATGCTGCCATCACGCCGATGCGGCCTTTCGCGATGCTCTGGTGGATTTGCTCGGGCGAGCCACCCCACAGCCAGTCGTTGTCGGTGAGGTTGGGGAAGCCGGTTTGGCCTTTCGCGTCGGCCGCGTGGCACTGGATGCAATAGGTGTCAAACAGGTCTTTACCGATGAGCTGCGCCTGAGGATCGGCGGCCACCTGTTCCACACTCATACCGGCAAATTTGGCATATACCGGCGCAAACTGGGCATTAGCCTCTTTTACTTCGGTTTCGTATTGGTTGGTGCTGGTCCAGCCGATGGCGCCTTTGTAGTCGCCCAAGCCGGGATACACATACAAATAGCCGATACCGAACAACCAAATCAGGATATACAGATAAAACCACCAACGCGGCAGCGGGTTGTTGTATTCCTCGATGCCGTCCCAAGCGTGGCCGGTGGTTTTCACGTCTTCGCCTTTGGGCGGTAGTTTAACCTTGTTTTGCGACAAAATCAGCCACAATAGCCCGATAAAGCTGACCACGACAATGACGGCGATATAGTAGTTCCAAAAATTGCTGGTGAAGTGGGATGTATTCATTATTGTGCTCCGTTATCTCTTGAATGCGGCATATCGGGGCTGTCGGCGGAAGATTCGGCAGACACAACGCTGTCTTCATCCTCCACCACGCGCCAACCCTCATCTTGATAGTATTGTTTGGTTTTACGGCTGAACGCGATCAGCACAATCGCCAAGAATACGATACCAACCAAGAAGGGCGACACTTTAGCCCATACGATACCCGCTTCCATCGATTACCCTGCCTTTATTATTGTTTTCCAATATTGTTATTTTTCAGCGCCAAACCCAAGCCTTGCAGGTAGGCGATAACTGCCTCCATCTCGGATTTGCCTTCCACCTCGGCCGGGGCGGCGGCGATTTCCTCATCGGAATAAGGCACGCCTACCGCACGCAAGGCGCGCATATGGCGGGCAACTTCCGCACCGTCCACACGCTTACGCGCCAGCCAGGGGAAAGCCGGCATATTGGATTCAGGCTGTACGGAACGCGGATCCATCAAGTGGCGGCGATGCCACTCGTCGGAATAACGGCCGCCCACACGAGCCAAATCCGGACCGGTGCGTTTGGAACCCCATTGGAAGGGATGGTCGTACACCGATTCTCCGGCCACGGAATAATGGCCATAGCGCTCAGTTTCCGCACGGAACGGACGAATCATCTGCGAGTGGCAGTTGTAGCAGCCTTCGCGAATATAAATATCGCGGCCGGCTACCTGAAGAGCGGTATAGGGCTTCACGCCGGGAATGGGCTCGGTTACCACCGGGCTGAAATACAGCGGCACGACTTCAACCAACAGCCCGATACTCACCAGCAGAAAGGTAAAAACAATCAGGTAGCCTACTTTTTCTTCGGCAAGTTTTTGTAGTTGCATTTTGGTAGCCTGTTCTTTCTTCTGTTATTTTATCGTGTTAATGCTGCTGGCTGTGCGTAAGCGCGGGGATCTCGGCATCCACCGGCTTGCCCGCCGTTGCGGTGCGGTACACGTTGTAGGCCATCAGCAGCATGCCGGACAGATACAGCAAGCCGCCCATCAAACGAATCAGGTAATACTTCATCGTGGCTGCCACGCTGGTAACGAAATCCGGGTTGGCCAAAGTGCCGTTGTCGGTGAGCTGCCCCCACATCAAGCCCTGCATCACGCCGGCAATCCACATGGAAGCGATATAGAGCACGATACCCACGGTGCCAATCCAGAAATGGGCTTCAATCAGCTTGGTGCTGTACATTTCTTTGCGGCCGAACAGGCGCGGAATCAGATAGTAAATCGAACCCATGGTTACGAAACCCACCCAGCCCAAGGCGCCGGCATGCACGTGGCCGACCGTCCAGTCGGTGTAGTGGCTCAAGGCGTTCACGGTTTTGATCGACATCATCGGGCCTTCAAAGGTAGACATGCCGTAGAAAGAGAGGGAAACCACCAGGAATTTCAGGATTGGATCGGTGCGCAGTTTGTCCCACGCGCCGGAGAGGGTCATGATGCCGTTGATCATGCCGCCCCAAGAAGGCACAAACAGAATCAGCGACAACACCATGCCCAGAGATTGAGTCCAGTCGGGCAGAGCGGTGTAGTGCAGATGGTGCGGGCCGGCCCACATATAGGTAAAGATCAGCGCCCAGAAGTGCACCACCGACAAACGATAGGAATACACCGGGCGGCCGGCCTGTTTGGGCACGAAGTAATACATCATGCCCAAGAAGCCTGCGGTCAGGAAAAAGCCCACCGCATTATGGCCATACCACCACTGCACCATCGCATCGATGGCGCCGCCGTAAATCGGATAGGAGGTCATGCGGAACAAGCCCACCGGCACGGCAATATTGTTCACAATATGCAACAGCGCCACTGCCAAAATGAAAGCACCGTAGAACCAGTTGGCCACATAAATATGCTTGATTTTGCGCTTGGCGATGGTGCCGAAGAACACGATGGCATAAGCCACCCACACTACGGCAATTAAAATATCGATCGGCCAGGCCAATTCGGCATATTCCTTGCCCTGGGTGTAGCCCAACGGCAGGGTGATGGCAGCAAGCACAATCACTGCTTGCCAGCCCCAAAAAGTGAAGGCCGGCAACCAGCCGCCGTATAGGCGGGCGTTACAGGTGCGCTGCACCACATAATAAGACGTGGCAATCAAGCCGCAGCCGCCGAACGCAAAAATAATGGCATTGGTGTGCAGCGGGCGCAGACGGCCGAAGTGAAACCACGGGCCGACTTCAGACAAATTCAGCTGGGGGAGATAGAGCTGAGCCGCCACAATCACCCCAACCAGCATCCCAACCACACCCCACACCACCGTCACCACGGCAAACTGCCGCACTACCTTGTAGTTATAGGTTTGTGTTTCCATGAAAAACCTCCATAAAGATGGCTGTACACTTCAATATCGGCTTTGCCGGCAAAGCCTTGCCGCCGTGTCCGATTTATTTTTAATATGAAAAGCAACCGCCGCCGGTCCGTCCAACATAGACTGCGCACAGTTTAAGCGGTATATTTTAAAACAAAACACACACTATAACCACAAAAATACACATCATCTTTTTATTTTTAACACAAGCAGGCTACCTGAAAACCGGCAAACACCGCCTCAGCAAAGCCAAAACCATCCCCTCCTTTCAAATTAAACGAAATCCACCCAAATGCCCCACTACACCATTACTCCCCTACCCCAGCAACACCTCTTCCAAGTCCAACTTCGCTTCAACCATAGCGGCCAAGAGCCCGTCTGCCTCAGCCTGCCCAACTGGATACCCGGCAGCTACATGATCCGCGAGTTCGCCCGCCACATCGTCTGCATAGAAGCCCGCTGCAACGGCCAACCCGCCGAGCTGCAAGCCATCAGCAAAAACAACTGGCAATCCGCCAAAGCCCAGCAAGGCGAATGGCTCGTCGAATACCGCGTATACGCCTTCGACCTCTCCGTGCGCGGCTGCTATATGGACAACCAACGCGCCTTCTTCAACGGCGCCGCCCTCTTTTTTCAGGTAGCCTCAGACAGCCAAGAGCCCCACCAAATCCAGCTCAACTTCCCCCAACACTGGCAAACCGCCACCGCCCTGCCTCACCTCGGCAGCAGCCTCTACCAAGCCCAAAACTACCGCCACCTCATCGACTGCCCGCTCGAAGCCGGCACACTCGAAATCCTCCGTTTCACCGCCGGCGGCATCCCCCACCGCATCGTCCTCAGCGGCCACTACCCCGATTTCGACCGCCCGCGTCTGCTCGCCGACACCCAAGCCATCTGCGCCGCCCAGCTCCAATTCTTCCCTCCCCCGCCCCCTTCGGCACTACACCTTCCTGCTCCACCTCGGCGACCACGTTTACGGCGGCCTCGAACACAGCAACTCCACCGCCCTGCTCGCCGACCGCAACTGGCTACCTGAAAAAAACCGCCCCGAAGCCTCCGACAACTACAGCCAACTGCTCGGCCTCATTTCCCACGAATACTTCCACACCTGGAACGTCAAATCCATCCAGCCCGCCGCCCTCGCCCAATCCGACCTCAACCAAGAAGCCTACACCCGCCTCCTCTGGGCATTCGAAGGCATCACCTCCTACTACGACGACCTCTTCCTCGTGCGTAGCGGCAGCATTTCCCCCACCGCCTACCTCACACAACTCGCCCACACCCTCACCCGCGTGCGCCGCAACCCCGGCCGCCGCCAGCAAACCCTCGCCCAATCCAGCTTCCACGCCTGGGACAAATACTACAAACAAAACGAAAACAGCCCCAACGCCATCACCAGCTACTACCAGCAAGGCGCCCTCGCCGCCCTCTGCCTCGACCTCACCCTCCGCCAGCACAGCCCCCACAGCCTCGACACCCTCATGCAAGCCCTCTACCAAGACTGGCTCACCCGCAAAACACCCCTCACCGAAACCGAATGGGAAGAATTCGCCCAACGCACCACCGGCCTAGACCTGAGCGAACTATTCGACCACCTCATCCGCAGCACCCGCGACCTCCCCCTAGAAAGCTGCCTCGCCGCCGCCGGCATCCACCTGCACTGGCTGCCCCTCCCGCCCACGCACAACGGCGGCTGCGGCAGCCCGCCCCACATCAGCCCCGCCAACGACTTCGGCGCCCGCTTCCAGCAAAGCAGCAGCGACATCACCCTCAGCCACGTCCTTACCGGCGGCAGCGCCGAACAAGCCGGCCTCGCCCCCGGCGACCGCATCGTCGCCCTCAACCGCTACAGCACCGCCGATTTCGCCCAACAATGGCAGCAACAAACCCCCGGTAGCCAAGTCGAGCTGCACTACTTCCGGCACGGCGTCCTCCACCGCACCCAGGCCACCGTACAAACCGCCCGCCCTGACACCGCCTGGCTCACCATCGAAAACCCCGCCGCACTCGACGACTGGCTGCAAGCCCCGCAACCATTTTCAGGTAGCCTCAAAACCCCTTAAATAACAACACACAACACAAAGCCCAAGCAAAACAAACAACACAATCCGCAGCCGGATTCCGCCGAATTTCCCACATATCGCAGCATTCACTTGATTTCTAAAACTTAATTAGCGATAATCCGCAACCTACGCAATTTTAAGAGGTAACACCGATGACACTCACCAAAGCAGAACTGGCCGATATCCTGGTCGAAAAAGTCAGCAACATCAGCAAGAACGACGCCAAAGAGCTCGTTGAACTGTTTTTCGAAGAAATCCGCGCCACCCTAGAGCGCGGCGAAGAAATCAAAATCTCCGGCTTCGGCAACTTCCAACTGCGCGACAAACCCCAGCGCCCCGGCCGCAACCCCAAAACCGGCAAAGAAGTGCCCATCACCGCCCGCCGCGTCGTTACCTTCCACGCCAGCCAAAAACTCAAAGGCATGGTAGAACACAACTATGGCAAACAAAGCTAAACACCCCCTGCCGCCCATTCCCGCCAAACGCTACTTCGATTTGGAAGAACTGTGCTACCTGGCCGACATCCAGCCCGAACAGTTCTACCAATGGCAGCAGGATAACGGCATCGTAATCGGCCGCGGCGGCAACCAATACACCCGGCAAGACGTAGTCAAACTGCGGCAGCTCAGCGGCAGCTTCCCCGCCTACGTCGACCGCTTCAACCTCAACGGCCGCGACAAACTCGGCCGCAACGCCGCCACGGCAGACGAAGTAAAAGCCGATTTGCAAAACATTTTAGGAAAAATCGAAGCAGTTCTTGCCAAACCGCAAAAAACAGCTTAAAATTCGCGCTTCCTTTCAAGAGTCGGAGTGTGGCGCAGTCTGGTAGCGCACTTGCATGGGGTGCAAGGGGTCGAAGGTTCGAATCCTTTCACTCCGACCAAAACGATACATAAAAACAGTCAGTTATACTGGCTGTTTTTTCTTTGTCCGTCTTGGTTTGCTACTGGTGTCAAATTGGTGCCAAAACGTGAGGCGTTATCTGCAAATTCTTTCAGGTGTTCCACGTTGAGATGGGCGTACTTTTGCACCATCTCCATGCTTGACCAGCTACCCAGTTCCTTCAGTTGGTAGATGGGCGTCCCGGAAATCTGCCCATGTGTGGCGACAGTCGTGAAACCTGAAATCCGATAAGCCCGCCCGGTCTCGTGCTTTGCGCCATGCTGCTTGGTTGGCTCGCTTAATGGGTTTGCCTCGAAAGATAAAGACAAACTCAGGATGCTTCCCCATCTGTGAACGCAGCGTATCCATCGCTTCATGGTTCAGCGGCACACCGATGGGGCGTCCGGCTTTGGTGCTGTCGGCGAATATCCAGGCAGTCTGCCGGTGCAGGTCGATTTGCGACCATTTCATCTGCGTGATATTGCTCATACGCAGTCCGGTAGCGAGTGCGAAGCGGACAATCGGAATCAGGTGTTCCGGCAGTTCGGCAAACAGTCTTTCTTTCTCGTCCGAGGTCAGCCAGCGTTCCCGCCGCTTGGGTTCTTCCAACAGCGTGAACTTGGGTACCCTGTCTAACCAGCCCCAATCATAGGCTGCCCGCAACACGATACGGATTTGTTGCAGGTAGGCATTCACGGTACGGGGTTTGACCTGCTCCGCCATCTTGGCGTCCCGCACCTGTCGCAATACTTCGCGGTCAATCTGCGAGATGTTCAGATGCCCTAAGTGGTTATCCAACCAGCGAAGAAACAGCAAGGTGTTGTAATCTTGCTGTTTCTTCGGGTTTTCTTTTAACCACTCAACCACGGTTTCCTGCCACGAGTGCTCCGGCTTGCTGCCTAAACGCTGTACTTCAAACAAGCTGTTGTAGTGTTTGGCGGCTAATTCCTTTGCTTGCTGCTCGTCGTCAGTTTGAGCATGGCGGCGTATTCGCTGTCCGTTTGGCGCGGTGAACGAATAGTACCAACCTCTCCTCTCTTTCCTTTTGTACACCTTGATGATGTTTTTGCTGGACATGAGAAACTCCTTTCATGTGCAGCCTCTTGCAAGGCTGCATTGTTATCCGATTTGATGTAGGCGTCCAGTTCGTCGGCGAAGAAGTACCACTTCCCGTTCTTCTTGTATGCCGGGATTTCTTTGGTTCTCGCCTTCAGCCGCACGGTTTCGGGATGCAGAAACAATCTCTCGGCTGCTTGTTCTACGTTGAGCATTTTGAATCTCCAAACTAAAGCCGCATTACGCGGCGGGGTTTGTGGATTGAGAGGCGCGGGCTTGCCAGCCTTCCCACTTGTACTGTGTACCTAGGCGGCTGTATTCGTCGCCCACCCACTCCGTTTGAGGATTGGTTGGATAGAGCTCAGCCATCCACGCCTCAAATGCTTTGCGCTCTTGTTCGATTCTTTCGGGTGTCATCACGCATCCTCCTCTTTCACGAATACGCCGTCTTTCATCACGCCGCGCCGGTCTTTGATTTCGTCATAGGCTTGGGCGATGCAGTCCTCAATTTTCAGGCCGTTCTGGGCGGCAAGGATGGTGAGCACCACCGCGCAATCGCCGATGCTGTCGGCTATCTTGCCTCTTGCCCTGCCACGGGATATATCGGATGCCAGCTCGCCGGCCTCCTCTGTGAGCTTGGCAAGCTGGCGGAAGCTGTCGCTGCCGTCGATAAGGTTGCGGGCTTCTGCCCAGTCGCGGATTTGGGTAAATACTTGGGTCATGGTTTACTCCTTGGTTATTTAATGCGCAGGCTTTCGCTGCTCTCGAGTTTGACGCCGGGGATTTCTTTGCCGCTTTTGATGGCTTCTTTGAGGACGCTCTTACTGATTTCCTTCTTCGCCACCCAATATTCTTCCGGTATCTGCTTTTCATCATAGACGGTAACGGCGGGCGGGTTCTTTTGGAACTTGGAGGTAAAGGTGCCGTCGTCGGCTTTGATTTCGCGGATGCCGCTGCGCTTCATGTTGGCGGCGAGGTAGCTTTTGAGCCGGCCCTGGCGGTTTTGCAGGACTTTCTTTTTCTCCTGCATGGATTTGATGTGCTGGTCGAGCAGGCTGATTTGGGCTTCTTGGTTGAGCCAGTAGGCGGTAACGGCTTGGGCTTTGACTTCGAATTGTCCGATAACGGCTTCTAGGGTGTCGGCGGCTTCGGTTTCGTTGTCGAAGTGGGTATCGAGGACGGCGCGGATGTCGTCGGCGCATTGGTATAGGGTTACTTGCATGGGGTTCTCCAAGTAAAAAGCCCCGTTGGATACGGGGCGGTTTCAGGTAGCCTAGAAAGGCAAGTCGTCGTCTATATCATCCTGCGGCTGGGTGGGGTAGGCTTGACCGAAGGGCTGGGGTTTTGGCTGCGCCGGTTACTGGCAACAAATTCCCTCAACTCGCCCTGGGTCATATAGCGCTTATGGTTGCTATAAAAATCCCGGTTAGCCTGCATGATGTTGTCCATCAGCCAGCCGCGTTTTTGCAAATCTTCTGCTGAAGCATTGATGCCAGTCTTGATATTAAGTTGCCGAGATACCCAGTTCAGCACCTCCGCTTCCACCTTCGGCGCAGATCCGTCGCCATCCCGCTCTTGCCGGCGTTTGCGTTCCAGTAAGTTGTTAGCCTTATCCAAACCGATTACCGGCGACAGGTTCATGATTTGATCTTCACTCATATCCATCAGCTTTTCAGGGTGATAAAGGAAGTCGTAGTAAATCGGGCGCGAGCGGTATTCCATGCGGGATTGTTCGCCCTGTTCCAAGCGGAACTGATACTCGCGCATCGCCTGCATTCCAGACGGGCCGATGGCCTGTTGTATCGCTGCCGGCAGTCGGTCGGGCGAGCCGCCGGAAGCGATAAAGTCTTGCCCCATACGGATGCTGTTTTCCCGCGCTTCCTGCTCGCCTTTCTCATCCCACCCCTTGCGTTCGTTAACTGGAATCTACGCAGCCTGGTGTATAGCGCCACCCGCGTGGAAAGCTGGGCTGAAGCAATGGGCCAAGGCTTTTTGAACTACATCTACCGCCCGATTAAGCAGGGCGCGGAAGCCTACCGCAAGCAGACCAACGAATTTAAACAAGGATTTAAGGAGCTGCTGGAACCCATCCAGCAGGACTTCGACCGCCCGAAAATCCACAGCCACGAGCTCAATTACACCTTTACTTTCAACGAAGTGCTACACGCGATGCTGCACAGCGGCAACGAAAGCAACCTGCGCAAGCTGCTGATTGGGCGCGGCTGGGGCGAAGATACGCCGGACGAGCTGAATACCGCGCGCTGGGAGGCGTTTATCAACCGGATGCAGGAGGAAGGCATTATTCAAGAGCGACATTGGCAGTTTGCGCAAGGAGTGTGGGATTTGCTGGAGCAGAGCAAAGCCAAGGCACAGCAGGCGCACTTCGAGGTGTTCGGCTACTACTTTGACGAGATTGCCGCCAACCCGATTCAAACGCCGTGGGGCGAGTTTCGCGGCGGCTATGTGCCGGCACAGATTGATGCCGATTTGGTGGTGGACGGGCAAATGCGCGAACTGGCCAAGCAAGAAAACGAGAATATGGATTACGCCTTCCCGACCACGGCGAAAGGCTTTACCAAGGCCCGTGTGGAATACAACCGACCGCTGGTGTTGGATTTGGCGCGGCTGATGAGCCACGCCGAACAGGTGGCCTTGTTCTCGAATATGGAAGTGCCGGTGCGCGATGTGCGCCGCCTGCTTTCCGATATTACGCCGGAGCTGAACCGCCACCAGCACAAGGCTTTGGAATCCATGCTGATGCCGTGGCTGAACCGGGCGGCCAAGCAGCGCACCGTAACCAAGATTCAGGAGGACGGCGGTTTCAGCCGCTTTTGGTCGGCGATGCGGCAGCGGGCGGGAATGGCGCTGATGTTCGGCAATATCGTGAACTCCGTGCAGCAGATTACCGGCTTCCTCTTGGCCGGGGTAAAAGTGAAAACCCGCTACATGACGGCGGCTGCGTTGGACTTTGTGGCCAACCGCAAAGCGATGCAGCAGTCGGTGGCCGAGCGTTCGGAATTTATGCGCAGCCGCATGGACAATGAAATCGCGGCGATGGACGACTTTATCCAAGAAACGCTGATTAACCCGAACTGGTATCAGAAGGCGCAGAACTGGACCAACCGCAACGCCTACTTCCTACAACAGGCGATGGCCAACAGCATGGAGCCGGTCATTTGGACGGCGGCATTCCGCCAGTCTTTGGAGCAGGGAATGAGCGAAGCGGATGCGGCAGGGCGGCATCCGGCAAAACAAGCTGGCGGCGGCGCACCTGTTTATGATGGGCTACTTCTTGCCGGCGGCGGGGGCGGAGCTGATTGCCGCCATCGGCTACGGCATGAAGGATGAAGACGGCGACGGCTACGCCGACGAAATCCTGAAAACCGCGCTGGTGGACGGCCAAGTAAAAAACGGCCTGGCAATGATTCCGGGCGTGGGACAGGTAGGCACCTTCCTCTACAACCGCTTCAACGGCAAAGCTTACGGCAGCCGCTTGGGCGGGGCGCCGGCACTGAGTATGGCTGAGGCCGCCCTGCTCTCGCCATGGTCTGTGGTCAAAGCAGTGGAACCGGATGCCAACTACCGGCAGAAACGCAAGGGGGTGTACGACACGGCCACCCTTATCAGCATGACCACCGGCCTGCCGGTGCGCGGCACGCTGCGGGCTGGCGAACAGCTCGACGACTGGAGCGGGCTGGATATGTTCAGCGACGAGCAGAACTAGCCAGGTACACTCGAAAAGCACCCTTCGGCAGTTACCATAAGCACGGTAACTCCGGAGGGTCTTTTTTTATGACGATTGAACGCGAAAGCAGGCGCAGCGACGTGTATCTGGGCGACGGCAGCAGCACCGCCCTACCGTTCGGCTTTAAGGTGTTTCTACCGACCGAGATTGCGGTGGTGCTGAATGAGAACGGCACGGAGCGCGTGTTATCCCACGGGCAGGGCTGCACGGTATCGCTGAATGCGGAACAGGATGTGCAGCCGGGCGGCACGGTACAACTGGATGCGCCTTTGCCTGTTGGCAGCAAAACCAAAAGGCTACCTGAAAACCAAAAGGCTACCTGAAAACCAAAAGGCTACCTGAAAACCAAAAGGCTACCTGAAAACCAAAAGGCTACCTGAAAACCAAAAGGCTACCTGAAAACCAAAACGGCAGTCTGAGAACTTTCCGTTCCCAGACTGCCGTTTGCATTTGGCCAATCCTTGTTTAGCCAGCCTATTCCACCGTTACCGATTTTGCCAGATTGCGCGGCTTGTCCACATCCGTGCCGCGCACCAGCGCCGCGTGGTAGGCCAAAAGCTGCACCGGAATCGTGTGCACAATCGGCGAGAGTACGCCCATGTGGCGCGGGGTGCGGATCACGTGCACACCCGGGCTGGGCTGGAAATTGCTGTCCAAATCAGTAAACACAAACAGCTCGCCGCCGCGCGCGCCCACTTCCTGCATATTAGCCTTCACCTTGTCCAGCAGGCTGTCATTCGGCGCAATCACCACCACCGGCATATCCGCGTCCACCAGCGCCAAGGGGCCGTGTTTGAGCTCGCCGGCCGGGTAGGCTTCGGCGTGGATGTAGGTGATTTCCTTCAGTTTTAGTGCGCCTTCCAAGGCCACCGGATAGTGGATGCCGCGCCCGAGGAACAGCGCGCTGTTTTTCTCGGCAAACTTGGATGCCCAAGCCGTAATCTGCGGTTCAAGATTCAGCGCGTGTTGGATGCTGCCGGGCAGCTGGCGCAGCTCTTCCATATAGGCCTGCGCCTGCCCGTCCGACACCTGGCCGCGCATTTTGCCCAGCGTTACCGCCAAGCCGAACAGCACCACCAGCTGCGTGGTAAACGCCTTGGTGGAGGCCACGCCCACTTCCACGCCGGCACGGGTATACAACACCAGCTCGCTCTCACGCGGCAGCGCCGATTCCATCACGTTGCACACCGACAGGCTGTGCCGCTGCCCCAGCGATTGCGCGTATTTCAGCGCTTCCATGGTGTCAAGCGTTTCGCCCGATTGCGACACGGTAATCACCAGTTGCTCGGGGTCGGCAATCACTTCGCGGTAGCGGTATTCGCTGGCGATTTCCACATCGGTGGGCACCCTGCCGATGGCTTCGAGCCAGTATTTGGCGGTGAGCGCGGCGTAATAGGAAGTGCCGCAGGCCAAAATTTTGATGCTGCGGATTTTTTCAAACACACCGCGCGCTGCAGCACCGAAGTTTTCCGGCTCAAACCCACCGCCAATAAACACTTCCGCCGTATCGGCAATTGCCTTAGGCTGCTCGTGGATTTCCTTCTGCATAAAGTGGCTGTATGGCCCCAGCTCCAGCGAAGCCAGCGACAGCTCCGACACGCGCACTTCGCGCACGGCTGGCTGCCCGCTGCGGTCGATCAGGCGGCGGATGCCTTCGCAGCCCAGCTCGGCGATGTCGCCGTCTTGCAGATAAACGATGCGGCGGGTGAAAGCCACCACGGCGGAAACATCGGAAGCGGCAAAGGTTTCGCCCTCGCCCAACGCCACCAGCAGCGGGCAGCCCATACGCGCCACCACCAGCTCGTCCGGCTTGTCTTGCGCCATCACGGCAATGGCATAGGCGCCGTGGAAGCGCGCGCAGGCGGCCTGCACGGCGGCAAACAGGTGATGCCCGTTGCCGGTGTATTCGTGGTGCACGCTGTGGGCAATTACTTCGGTATCGGTTTGTGATTCAAATACATAGCCCAAAGCCTGCAAGCGAGCGCGCTCTTCTTCGAAGTTTTCGATGATGCCGTTGTGCACCACCGCAATCAGGCTACCTGAAATATGCGGGTGCGCGTTTGGCTCGGTTACGCCGCCGTGGGTGGCCCAGCGGGTGTGGCCGATGCCGATGTGCCCGCAGATGCCGGCCTGCCTGGCCGCGTCTTCCATCAGCTGCACGCGACCCACGCGACGCACGCGCTCAATCCGGCCGTTGGCCGCACACACCGCGATGCCGGAAGAATCGTAGCCGCGATACTCCAGCCGCTTGAGGCCGTCGGTTAGAAAATCCACCACATTCTGCTTGGCGCGCACCGCGCCCACAATACCGCACATTGCTTAGTCCTTACTGTTGTTCATTCGCAGCCGCCGCAGCGGCCAAATCGGGCGGATTATAGCAAACTAGGCTGCCGGTTAGGCAGCCTGTTGCGCTGATTTCAGCCCACGCTCAATACGATGCCGACACCATCTTCCCGTCTCTAAAATTCTGCTGATACAGGATATTGCCGTTGATGGCATAGGTGGTGAGCACGCCGTTTTGCGGGTGGGCGCGGAAATTGTAAAGGGCATCGCGGGCCAGAAGCATGGCATCGCTGCGCTTCTGGCCGGTTTCGTAGAAATCCTGCACCAGATAACCGCCGCCCTGCCGGCTTAAGAGCTGGCGGTAGTAGCCGCCTTTCACCGCCGCGTTGGAAGGCCGACCTTCCGCGTCGAAATAAGTCAGCACCTGCTCTTCGATGATGCGCAGATCGCGCAAATCCTGCACATTTCTGCGGCTGCCCACCGGAATGCTCAAGCCCGTTCCCATGCCGAAATGACGGCCGCCGAAGCCCAAACCCAGCATCACATCGCTGCCGGTGCAGCCCGCAAGCAGCCAAGCCGCGCAAACGCAGGCGGCCAAATGACGTTTTTCCATGATATTTTCCTCCCAAACCGGTTAAAAATTCACGCTGCCGCCATTATAACTTATAGAGAAACCGATATAATGCCGCTTTCCCATTTTTCAGGTAGCCCCACATGATCGGCAGACTTTCCGGCACACTCATCGAAGCCCTCCCCCCGCAAATCCTGATTGACGTAAACGGTGTGGGCTACGAAGTGGACGTATCCATGCAAACCTTCTGCGCCCTGCCCCCCGTGGGCCAGCCCGTATCGCTGCACACCCAGCTCATCGTGCGCGAAGACGCCCACCTCCTCTTCGGCTTCGGCAGCCACAGCGAGCGCAACACCTTCCGCCAGCTCATCAAAGTGAGCGGCATCGGCGCCAAAACCGCGCTCGGCATCCTCTCCGCCATGAGCGCCGACGAGCTCGCCGCCGCCATCGCCGCCGAAGACATCAAACGCCTCTCCTCCGCCCCCGGCATCGGCAAGAAAACCGCCGAACGCATGGTGCTCGAACTGCGCGGCAAGCTCGCCCCCTCCGGTGGCGCCCAAGCCCAGCCCGCCGCCCAAGCCGGCGATACCAGCGAAGACATCGTCAGCACCCTGCTCGCCCTCGGCTACAACGAAAAAGAAGCCCGCAGCGCCACCAAAGGCATCCCCCCCGGCACCGAAGTGGGCGAAGGCGTGCGCCTTGCCCTGAAAAACCTGCTGAAATAAACAGATAAAGGCTACCTGAAAAACCAAGCCTCCGCGAAAACGAAACCAGCGAAGCAAATTTCTGCCCAACCGGCACACCCGCTTCAAGCAAAACCCATCCAAGCAGATCATTTTCAGGTAGCCTCCTTATCCCGCCAAAAGCTACCTGAAAACACCCCAACATTTTTCAGGTAGCCCCAACATCCCAAACCACCCGAACCAAACCCACCCCCACAGGAACCCACCATGCCCAGCATCGGCCTCTTCGGCGGCACCTTCGACCCCATCCACAGCGGCCACCTGCACATCGCCCGCAGCTTTGCCAACGAGCTCCGCCTCAGCAGCGTCATCTTCCTGCCCGCCGGCGACCCCTACCACAAAACCGCCCCGCACCCCCGCCGCCCACCGCCTCGCCATGGTCGAAATCGCTGCCCGCCGACCCCCGCTTCGCCGTGAGCGACTGCGACATCGTCCGCCAAGGCGCCACCTACACCCACGACACCGTGCAAATCTTCCACCAGCACTTTCCCGCTGCTGAAATCTGGCTGCTCATCGGCATGGACAGCCTGCTGCAACTGCACACCTGGCACCGCTGGCAAAACCTCGTGCGCCAATGCCGCATCGCCGCCGCCCCCGCCCCGGCACCAGCCTCGCCCAAGCCCCCGCCCCCTGCAGAGCCTGGCTGGCCGAAGCCCTGCCGCAAGGCCGGCTGCATATCCTGCAAGCCGCCCCCCTGCCCGCTAGCTCCACCCAAATCCGCCAACAGCTCGCCGCCAGCGGCACCAGCCCCGACCTTCCCCCCACCGTGCTCGCCTACATCCGCCAACACCATCTCTACCACATCCCGCCACGCGCCCGATAAATATTTTCAGGTAGCCCCTCCGGCACGAAAGGCTACCTGAAAAAACTTCCCCAACCCGCACCCAACAAAAAAGCAGCCCGCAGGCCGCTTTTTTTCATCACATCCTTTTTAACAGTAGCGGAAGTGCATTTATCCACCACATCAATCCACATACCGCTCCTCATCCTTATTCAAGAAGGCATAAGGCAGGCCGATCAGCAGGCCGCCGCCCACCCAGTTGGCAAAGAAAGCGATGCTGCAATGGCGCAGAATATTCAGCATTTCAAAATGCCCCACCTCGCCGGCAATCGGGTTGAACGCCACCAGCGAGAAAGAAGCGAAGTTTGCCGCCACGTGTTCGTTGGCCAAAAACACAAACATATACACCGCCGCAAACACGCCCACGATTTTCGCCATCTGGTCTTTCAGCAGCAGATAGGCCATCACCGCCACGTTCACATACAGATTGGCCATGATCCCTTCAAACAACACCAGCCGGCTGCCCCGCTCCAGTTTGTGTTCCACCAGGCTGGGCAGGTAATTGTGCACATTCAGCCCGGCAAACGCGCTGGTTTGGTCAAACAGCCAGGCGGCCAGCATCGAGCCGAGCAGGTTGAAAAGCGTGCAATACATCAAAATTGCCAACGCTTTGTGCCATTTGATTTTTTTCAGAAACGTGCCGGCGGTGAGATACATCATATTGGAAGTGGTGAGTTCCGCGTTGAGCGAAAGGATATACACCAGCCCCCAGGCAAACATAAACGGAAAAGCAAAGCGCCCCAGCGCAGGGTGCACCATATTGAGCGTATCCGCCGCCACCACGCCCGCCGCCGTGCCCAGCGTGAGGATCACCCCCGCATACATCGAGCGCACGGCATATTTGGCCTTATTGCCGTCGAACAGCGCCGATTTCTTGCGGCAGTTGTATTCAATGGCGGAAACAAACGTCGAACCCTGCATAAACCCTCCCTTAAATTGCTGCAAATCCATTGTGAATATGTGTTTGATATCGCGCTTCGGCCGCATGGTTTCGGCCGGCACGCAAGGCTACCTGAAAACCATGCAGCTGTGCAAACCGTTTTGCGGATTTATTTGCGCTTTGTTTGATTTAGCATCGTTTCACTCGAAATAATCCGGCACGGCGCGGCAGAATTTTCCTGTCCGATGCGAGAATCTCTGTTGTGCACCGCCGCCGTTTCAGGTAGCCTCTTGATTGCAAACCGGCGTAAAATCGCGCCGTTTCATTCCGCCCGTTTTTCCCCTTTCCCCAACGAATTTCAAGGAAGACCACCATGTTCCAGCACGTTGAGTTCTACCCCGGCGACCCCATCCTCGGCCTGATGGAGAAATACAACCAAGACCCGCGCAGCGAGAAAGTCAATCTCGGCGTAGGCGTTTACTACGACGGCGAAGGCCGCCTGCCCGTGCTCGAGTGCGTGAAAACCGTCGAGCGCGCCCTGGCCGAACCCCCGCGTCCGCGCGGCTACCTGCCGATGGAAGGCACGCCCGCCTACCGCGCCGCCTGCCAAAAACTGCTGTTCGGCGCCGACACCCCCGCCGTGAAAGAAGGCCGCATCGCCACCATCCAATCGCTCGGCGGCTCCGGTGCGCTGCGCGTGGGCGCCGATTTCATCCGCGAATGGTTTCCGCAGGCCAAGTGCTACGTGAGCAACCCCACCTGGGGCAACCACGTGAGCATCTTTGAAGGCGCCGGCTTCGAAGTGGGCAAATACCCCTACTACGACCCGGCCACCATCGGCGTGAAGTTCCAAGAAATGAAAGATTTCTTCCGCACGCTGAACGAAAACGACGTGCTCATCCTGCACCCCTGCTGCCACAACCCCACCGGCGTAGACCTCACCCGCGAGCAGTGGGACGAGCTGCTGGGCATCATCAAAGAGAAAAAACTCATCCCCTTCATGGACATCGCCTACCAAGGCTTCGCCGACGACATGGAAAGCGACGTATATGCCGTGCGCCGCGCCGTGGAGCTCGGCCTGCCCGTGTTTGTGAGCAGCTCCTTCTCCAAAAACCTCTCGCTCTACGGCGAGCGCGTGGGCGGCCTTTCCGTGGCCTGCCCCAGCGCCGAAGAAGCCAAGCTCGTGCTCGGCCAGCTCAAATTCACCGTGCGCCGCATCTATTCCAGCCCGCCCTCGCACGGCAATGCCGTGGTGGACGGCGTGATGAACAACGAAGACCTGTTTAAGCAATGGGAAGGCGAAGTGTATGAAATGCGCGACCGCATCCGCGCCATGCGAAGCCGCCTGCAAGAAGTGCTCAGCGCCAAAGTGCCCGGCCGCGATTTCGGCTACTTCACCAAACAGCGCGGCATGTTCAGCTTCACCGGCCTTTCGCCCGAGCAGGTGGAACGGCTGCAAAAAGAGTTTGCCATTTATATGGTGAGCAACGGCCGCATGTGCGTGGCCGGCCTGAACGAGAAGAATATCGACTACGTGGCCAACGCCTTTGCCGAAGTGTTGAAATAGCCGCAGGCAGGCTGGAATAAGAAGGCCACCTGAAAACGGTGCGAACTGGTTTTCAGGTAGCCTTTTCCCCAAGCGCCCAATCTCACCGAGAAAACCATGAAGAAACCCGCCAGAAGCCATATCAAACTCTTGATCAAGAGTTTGCTGATAACCCTCATCTTGCTGATATTAGCAGGCTATTTCCTGATCACTCTCACCCAAAGCAAGTATTATTCCATCAACCTGCTGCACAACAACCAATCCGGCACCCCATATCTGGAAAAACTCGAAATCAACAATAAACCCTATATCATCAACCAAGACATCCCGCCCAACAGCGACACATATAATTTCAATATGAGCTGCTCATTCCTTGAATTTGAAGAAAAAAGCAAGCTGAATATCACCTTCACCATCCGAAACAAAGAAAACAATCAAACCATCACGCCATCTTGTAGCGTAACCTTTGAAGAAGAATCTTCGGATAACTGTTTCCTCCTGGTACGTTTGGAAAACGATCGAGTGTCCTGCATTTGCGATTTCTAGAGCCAGCTTCACGCCGCCAGTGCCAACTATTTTTCAGGTAGCCCCAAGCCGCGCAAAGGCTACCTGAAAACATCCCGCCGCCCCTCAGCAGAAAGCCCCGCCATGCCCGCCATCCGCCGCATCTACGGCTACATGCCCTCTTCCTCCCCCGCCATCTTCTGCGACCGCCTCTACCCGCGCGGCATCCGCAAAGAAACCTTCGCCGCCGTGCAGTGGCTCAAAGACATCGCCCCCTCCCCCGAACTGCGCCGCTGGTATCACGCCGCGCCGCAAGAGCGTTTCCCCGAATTCGCCGCCCGCTACACCGAAGAGCTGCAACACGGCAGCGCCCATGCCGCCCTGCTCGCGCTCAAGCAGCAGCTCGCCGCCGCGCCGGATACCGTGCTGCTCACCGCCGTGCGCCATCCGCAGCAGAGCCACCTCTCCGTACTGGCGCAAGTGCTCGGCTGGGAAACAGTCGATTGGGGCGGCGATGCGGCAGCACCAGATTGAAGCGTTGCCATTTTTAGCTTGGCAGGCATTCTGCTTTGTGCCGGATATTTTTCAGGTAGCCTTTTGCTGTGAATAGAGGCTACCTGAAAACATCCGCTTCAACACAATTAACAAGAGCCACTCAAATTCCTGCAAAGCTAAAATATCCGCCGTTTTCAGCTTGGCGCAAACCACGCCCCACTTTGGCGAAACCCCATTTTTCAGGTAGCCTCAACCCCCGCATTCTCGGTAAAATAGCGCCTTCACACTAATTCCCCCGCACACACCCGCATGAATATCTTCGACACCGCCCTGCCCGACGTTAAAATCCTCGAGCCGCAAATCCACGGCGACGAACGCGGCTTCTTTATGGAAACCTTCCGCGACAACTGGTTCCGCCAACACATCGGCCACCACACCTTCGTGCAGGAAAACCATTCCCGATCCGAGCACGGCGTATTGCGCGGCCTGCATTATCAAACCGTTCATCCGCAAGGCAAACTCGTGCGCGTCGTGTCTGGAGGCGTGTTCGACGTGGCCGTGGATTTACGCCGCTCCTCGCCCACCTTCGGGCATTGGGTGGGCGCCGTGCTCTCCGCCGAAAACCGCTACCAAATGTGGATACCGCCCGGCTTCGCCCACGGCTTCTACGTAACCGACAGCCACGCCGAAATCGTGTACAAATGCACCGACTACTACCAGCCCGCACACGAACACACCCTGTTTTGGCACGACCCCGCCGTGGGCATCGACTGGCCGCTGGCCGGCCCGCCGCAGCTCTCCGCCAAAGACGCCGCCGGCCGCGCCCTCGCCCAAGCCGCCCTGTTCGGCTAAAGGCTACCTGAAAACCCCGCCCAACCCAGCCCCAACCAATATCCCGCCATGAAACTGATCATCCTCGACCGCGACGGCGTGCTCAACCAAGACCGCGACGACTTTGTGAAATCCGAAGAAGAATGGGTGCCCCTGCCCGGCAGTATGGACGCCGTCGCCTTCTTCAAGCAGGCCGGCTACACCGTGGCCATCGCCACCAACCAATCCGGCATCGGCCGCCGCTACTTCTCCATGCAAGACCTCAACGAAATGCACGAAAAAATGCACCGCCTCGCCCATGAAGCCGGCGGCAGCATCGACGGCATCTGGTTTTGCCCCCACACCGACGCCGACCACTGCCACTGCCGCAAGCCCAAGCCCGGCATGGTGGAAGACATCCTCAACCGCTTCAACACCGACGCCCAAGGCGTCTACCTCGTGGGCGACAGCCTACGTGATTTGCAGGCCATTGACGCCGTGGGCGGCCAGCCCGTGCTCGTGCTCACCGGCAAAGGCAAGAAAACCCTCTCCGCCGGCGGACTACCTGAAAACACCCAAGTGTTCGACGACCTGCTCGCCTTCGCCCAACACCTCGTCAACCAAACCGCCGCCGAACAGGAGGCCTGATGTTTTCACTCTGGATACGCAACCTCGCCTACTGGCTGCTGATGGCGCTCATCACCCCGCCCCTGTTCGTCGTGCTGGTGCTGGCCGCCCCCTTCCCGCGCGGCATCCACACCCTCGCCACCCGCTGGGCGCTGATGCTCATGTGGCTCTTGGAAAACATCGTCGGCCTCAAATACCGCGTGGAAGGCGCCGAAAATATCCCCGCCGGCCCCGCCATCATCTGCTGCAAACACCAATCCGGCTGGGAAACGCTCGCCATGCAAAAAATCTTCCCGCCGCAAGTGTTTGTGGCCAAACGCGAGCTCTTCCTCATCCCCTTCTTCGGCTGGGGGCTCAAGCTCGCCGGCACCATCGGCATCGACCGGCGCAACCCCGGCCAGGCCGCCGCCCAAATCATCGAGCAGGGCAGCAAACGCAAAGCCCAAGGCTTCTGGATCACCATCTTCCCCGAAGGCACGCGCGTGAAGCCCGGCAGCAAAGGCCATTATAAAAGCGGCGCCGCCCGCACCGCCACGCTTTTGGAGATGGACATCGTGCCCGTGGCGCTCAACAGCGGCGAATTCTGGCCGAAAAACTCCTTCCTCAAGCATCCCGGCGAAATCAGCGTCGTCATCTGCCCGCCGATCAAGCACGATTCCGGCAGCATCAACGAGCTCACCGCCGCCTGCGAGGCCGCCATCGAAAGCCAAATGCCGCGCATCACCGGCCGCGGCCCCTGCTATGCCGGCCAAGCCAAAGGCAGCCCGCAGCAAAACAACGCAGCATAAGGGCAAACGGCGATTCCATCGGCGCTAATGCCGTATCAGAAGTTAATTCTCCATAATCGGCTAAACCGCATTGCCGCCACAGAAAGCAAAAGGCTACCTGAAAACTGAGCCCCGGCATTTTTCAGGTAGCCTTTTTCGTTTTCCCTTTCCTTTTTTAGGTAGCCCCAAGCCGTTTTTGCAGTATCTGCTCTAGCTAATTTCTTGTCATCATTCATCTTTCGCCGCACCGGGCATTTTCCCTGCGCCCGGCCGGCCATCGCGCCCGTTTCTGCCGCTGAAACGGCTTTTTATTCCAAAGCCTTGTTTTTTGCGCCGCCCTGCGGTATCTTGCTTTTCCCTTTTTTACACAACCCCTGCATCTCTTCCGACGGATGCGGCGGTTGGCTGTTACCGGTTGTTGCCGTTTCGCGTACCCTAAACCGCCCGGCTCCGGCCAGCGCACTACCGTGCCGTGGTAAAGCCGCCGCCGAACGATCGGCTGATGTGCATAAAGGAGAGGTTTGATGCAATTATCAGGCGCACAAATATTGGTGCAAAGTCTCAAGGCCGAGGGCGTGGAATACGTGTTCGGCTATCCCGGCGGCGCGGTGCTGGAAATCTACGACGCCATCTATCAACTCCACAAATTCGAGCATATCCTGGTGCGCCACGAGCAGGCCGCGGTACACGCCGCCGATGCCTATGCGCGCGTGAGCGGCAGGGTGGGCGTGGCGCTGGTTACCTCCGGCCCGGGCGCCACCAACGCCATCACCGGCATCGCCACCGCCTACAGCGATTCCATCCCGCTGGTGGTGATTTCCGGCCAGGTGGCCTCGCCGGCGGTGGGCACGGATGCCTTCCAGGAAATCGACATGGTGGGCGTGTCGCGCCCCTGCGTGAAGCACAATTTTCTGGTCACTTCGGTGGACGATTTGGCGCCCACCATCAAAAAGGCCTTCCAAATCGCGCAAAGCGGCCGCCCCGGCCCGGTGGTGGTGGACATCACCAAAGATGCCACGCAAACGCTGTCGAAATTCAGCTATCCGCAGGAAGACATCTTTATCCGCTCTTATCAGCCGGTTACGCACGGGCACATCGGCCAGATTAAGAAAGCCGTGCAGATGCTGGCGGCAGCCAAACGCCCGCTGGTGTATTTCGGCGGCGGCGTGATTTTGGGCAACGCTTCCGAACAGCTCATCGACTTGGTGCGCCTGCTCGACGCCCCCTGCACCGGCACGCTGATGGGCTTGGGCGGCTACCCGGCCTCCGACCGCCGCTTCCTCGGCATGCCCGGCATGCACGGCACCTATGAAGCCAACCTGGCCATGCAGAATGCCGACGTGATTTTGGCGGTGGGCGCGCGTTTCGACGACCGCGTGATTTCCGTGCCCGGCAAATTCTTGGAAGCCCCGAAGAAAATCATCCACATCGACATCGACCCATCCAGCATCGCCAAGCGCGTGAAGGTGGACGTGCCGATTGTGGGCGACGTGAAAAACGTATTAACGGAAATGCTCGGCCTGTGGCGCAAACAGGAGCTCGCGCTCAACCCGGCCGCCTTGGAAAAATGGTGGCAGCAAATCGAAGCCTGGCGCAGCCGCGACTGCCTGTATATCGAGCCGCGCTCGGATGTGATCCTGCCGCAGCAGGTGATCCGCACGCTGGCCGAGGTAACCAACGGCCGGGCGATCATCACTTCCGACGTGGGTCAGCATCAAATGTTCGCTGCGCAGTATTACCCCTTCGATGAGCCGCGCCAGTGGCTCAACTCCGGCGGCTTGGGCACCATGGGCGTGGGCCTGCCCTATGCCATGGGCGCTTATTTGGCCGCGCCCGAGCGCGACATCTGCTGCATCACCGGCGAAGGCTCGGTGCAGATGAATATTCAGGAGCTGGCCACCTGCAAACAATACAATCTGCCGGTGAAAATCATCTGCCTGAACAACGGCTACCTAGGCATGGTGCGCCAATGGCAGGAGCTGTATTACAGCAACCGCGAGGCGGAAACCTATTTCGACACCCTACCCGACTTCGTGAAGCTGGCCGAAGCATACGGCCACGTGGGCATGCGCATCAGCAACCCGGCCGACGTGGAAGGCGCGCTGCGCGAGGCGCTGGCCTTGAAAGACCGCCTGGTGTTTATGGATTTCGTGGTGGACCGCAAACAAAACGTCTTCCCCATGGTCGGCAACGGCAAGGGGCTGGACGAAATGGTGTTGCCGCCGCATATGCGCGAGCGCAAAGCCGATTCTGATGTAAACGAAGTCACCGACCGCCACTACGACAAAAGGAGCGTGCCATAATGCGACACATTTTATCCGTTTTGATGGAAAACGAATCCGGCGCCATGAGCCGAGTGGTCGGGCTGTTTTCGGCACGCGGCTACAACATCGACTCCCTCTCCGTCGCCCCCACGGAAGACGCCACCCTCTCCCGCATGACCATCGTTACCCACGGCAACGACCAAATTGTGGAGCAGATCACCAAGCAGCTGAATAAATTGGTGGAAGTGGTGAAAGTGATCGATTTCAACCACTGCCGCCATGTGGAACGCGAGCTGATGCTGGTGAAAGTGCGCGCCGTGGGCAAAGACCGCGACGAGCTGCTGCGCCTCACCGACATCTACCGCGGCCAAGTGGTGGACGTAACCGACAAGAGCTATGTGATCGAAATCACCGGCACCAGCGACAAGCTCAGCAGCTTCCTGGAAACCGTGCCCAAAGGCCTGATTCTGGAAACCGTGCGCACCGGCGCCGCCGGCATCGGTCGCGGCGAGCGGATTTTGAAAATTTGATGTTTGAGCGGCCTATTGAGATAGGTTGGAAATTTTTCAGGTAGCCTGTATGCAGCAATACAAGCTACCTGAAAATATTTGTGGCACAGCTTCCCCCTCCACAGTGCTTAAGGCTACCTGAAAACCGAGCTTCCGCAAGAAGCAGAGTTTCTGCAAAGCTAAAACCAACCCACGCCCAAAGACCAAAACCGCCACAGAGCGCTCTTCACTTGCCCTAACTCGGCCGGCAGCAATAAACACCAAATCTCCAATCAAAGCAGTGAAAATCACTTTTCAATGCCTGAAATAATAGTTAATAACCGGTTTTCCACTATTCCCCCATTTTGCAGAAAACCGCCGAAAACCTTGCCGCCACCCTAAGCGCGGCATAGAATCCCCAACCATCTTCCCGCCAATTTGCTTAAACCGCAGCGGCAAACGCCGCCTTTTTCATCCCCAGAGCCCATCGTGAACACCCCCATCTATAATTTCTCTGCCGGCCCCGCCGTCTTGCCCGAATCCGTGTTGCGCACCGCACAAAGCGAAATGTTCGACTACAACGGCACCGGCTTTTCCGTGATGACCATGAGCCACCGCTCCGACGTATTCATGAGCATCCTCTACCACGCCGAGCAAGACCTGCGCCAGCTGCTCGGCATCCCCGACAACTACAAAGTCCTGTTCCTGCAAGGCGGCGCCAGCGCCCAATTCAACATGACCGTGATGAACCTGAGCAACGGCTTCAAGCGCGTCGATTCCGTGGTAACCGGCAACTGGAGCCGTATCGCCCATCAGGAAATGGGCAAGCTTTCCGATGTAAACATCCACCTGGCCGCACACGGCGGCGAGCAGTTCAACTACACCGACCTGCCGCCCGTTTCCTCCTGGGACATCGACCCGGGCTCCGCCTTCGTGCATTTCGTCATCAACGAAACCGTGCACGGCCTGCAATACCGCGAAGCGCCCAAACTCGGCGCTGGCATGCCGCCCCTCGTGTGCGACATGTCGAGCGAGATTTTGTCGCGCCGCATCAACGTGGCCGACTATGGCGTGATTTATGCCGGCGCGCAGAAAAACATCGGCCCCTCCGGCACCACCATCGTCATCATCCGCGAAGACCTGCTCGAACGCTGCTCCAGTCGCGTGCCCGACGTGTGGAACTACCGCTCCCACATCCAGCGCCAAGGCATGTACAACACCCCCGCCACCTACCCCATCTACATCGCCGGCCTCGTGTTCCGCTGGCTGCAATCGCAAGGCGGCGTGGCGCAGATGGAAACCATCAACACCCTCAAAGCCAAAACCCTGTATGCCGCCATCGACAACAGCGGCGGCTTCTACCGCAACCCCGTCGCCCCCGCCGCCCGCTCCAAAATGAACGTCATCTTCAGCACCGGCAACCCCGATTTAGACGAACTCTTCGCCCAAGAATCCACCACCCGCGGCCTGCGCCTCTTGCGCGGCTACCAGAGCATGGGCGGCATGCGCGCCAGCATCTACAACGCCATGCCCCTGCAAGGCGTGGAAGCCCTGATCGAATTTATGCGCGAATTCCAAAAACGCTACGGCTAATCCCCTGCCCCAGGCGTATAATCAGGCTACCTGAAAACTATTTTTCAGGTAGCCTTCCCCTTTTCAGGTAGCCCTTTATCGATGGAGCCCGCCATGATTAAAATCGAAAACGCCGTCAGCGAAACCCTGCTCATCCCCCTCTACATGAAATACCGCGCCGCCCAGCAGCCCAACCCCATCCTGCGCGACGAAGCCGCCTGCCGACTCGTGCCACAAATCGACTACGACTTCACCGGCCTCGCCCACGCCAAACACACCATCGTCGGCACCGCCATCCGCTCCCGCCATTTCGACCAACTCACCACCGACTTCATCCGCCGCCACACCCACCCCGTCATCGTCATCCTCGGCTGCGGGCTCGACAGCCGCCGCGAACGCCTCGGCAGCCAAGCCGGCAACGCCCCCTTCTACCAGCTCGACCTGCCCGAAGTCATCGAACTGCGCCGCCGGCTCCTCCCCCCGCAAGCCAACGAAACCCTGCTCCCCTCCTCCGCCTTCAGCACCGAATGGATGGAAGATCTGCAAACCCGCCATCCCGAAGCCGCATTCCTCTTCGTGATAGAAGGCGTGCTGATGTATTTCCCCATCGACACCGTGCGCAGCCTGTTCCAAAACCTCGCCGCCCGCTTCAGCGGCAGCGAAATCGCCTTCGACATGTGCAACAGCTGGACCGCCAAACACTCCGCCCGCCACGAAGCCATGAAAAACGCCCGCGCCCGCTTCGAATCCTACTGCGACAACGAACGCGAAGCCGAACAATGGGCCGGCAACCTGCACCTCGTCTCCAGCCGGCTCCTCATCGGCGATTTTCCCGCCGAATGGAAGCGCACCGGCTGGCTCTCCTACCACATCATGCGCCTCGTGCCTTCCATACGAGAAAGCACCCGCCTGCTACACTACCGCATTGATTAGCCGCAAACTTCAAGCATATCCAACACAAAGGCTACCTGAAAATTTTTTCAGGTAGCCTTTTTCTTTATTCCGCCTGTATTTCAGCGAACCGCCTACGGATAACACCGCCGCCGAATCTCCACAATCTTCTCCGCCGCCGCCACGCAATCGGCCACGGGCGCCACCAGCGCGATGCGCACATAGCCCGCGCCCGGGTTGCCCTGCGCCGTGTCGCGCGCCATAAAGCGGCCGGGCAGCACTTGGATGGCGGCTTCGCGCCACAGCGTGCGCGTAAAGGCCAAATCGTCGCCGTCGGGCGCTTTCAGCCACACGTAAAACGATGCGTCCGGCCGTTCCACTTCAAAGGCTTGCGCCAAAATCGGCAGCACTTTGGCAAATTTTTCCTGATACAGGCGGCGGTTGGCAAGCACGTGTTCTTCGTCGTTCCAAGCGGCGATGCTGGCCATTTGCACGGGCAGGCTCATGGCGCTGCCGTGGTAGGTGCGGTAGAGCAGGAAATCTTTGAGCAGCTTGGCGTCGCCGGCCACGAAGCCGGAGCGCAGGCCGGGCACGTTGGAGCGTTTGGAAAGGCTGGTGAACATCACCAGTTTGTCGAAACTGCGCCCCAGTGCGGCGGCAGCTTGCAGGCAGCCGATGGGCGCTTCGCCTTCAAAATAGATTTCGGAATAGCATTCATCGGCGGCGATGATGAAGCCGTAGCGGTCTTGCAGGGCGAAGAGCTCGGCCCAGTCGGCCTGCTGCATCACGCTGCCGCAGGGGTTGTGCGGCGAGCACACGAATACCAGGCGGGTGCGCTGCCACACGGCTTCGGGCACGCTGCCCCAGTCGGGCTGGAAGCGCGGGGCGTGGCAGTTGGCGAAGGCGGTTTCCGCACCGGCCAAGAGCGCGGCGCCTTCGTATATCTGGTAAAACGGGTTGGGGCACACCACCACGGGCTTGGGCTGCGCGCTGCCGTCGAGCACGACTTGGGCGAAGGAAAACAGCGCCTCGCGGCTGCCGAGCACGGGCAGGATTTCGCTGTCTGGGTTGAGCGTGAGGCCGTAGCGGCGTTGTAGGAAGCCGGCGCAGGCTTGGCGCAATTCGGGCAGGCCGAGGGTTTGCGGGTAGGTGTCGAGGCGTGGCAGGGCGGCGGTGAGCGCATCGGTAATCACGGCGGGCGCGGGGTGTTTGGGCTCGCCGATTTGCAGCGGCACGGGGGCGAGGCCGGCGGGGGCGTCCACGCCTTGCATGGCCTCGCGCAGGCGGGCGAAGGGATAGGGCTGGAGTTGGGCTAAATGCGGGTTCATGATGTGCGCTCGGGAAATGGGGAGAGGCGGCTATTGTAATCGCCAAGGGGCAATCAGGCTACCTGAAAAACGGAGTCTTTAAACCGCAAAGGCTTTGCTTTTACGAAAATTAAAGTTTGGAGCGGGATGATGGCTGCGGCAGGATTTTCAGGTAGCCTTCAAGCTGAAGATTATGAATGGGAAGATTCTTATCTGTGGCAATTGAGATTTTTTCAGGTAGCCTCCGGGTCAAGCCGATACTATGGATAAAGGCTACCTGAAAACCGAACACAGCGTGTTGATGGTTTTCAGGTAGCCTTCTGCTTCAGGCGCAGTGCCGGTTAGAACAGCGCGTCAATCTCCTGCGAGGGCGCGGCACCGCCACCGCCTTGCGGCTGTACCGGCTCGATTGCCGTGCCTTCGTCGGGAATCACGGGATCGCCGCCGGCGGCTTGGATATCGACCGCATCAGGCGCGGCACCGCGGTTGTCGATGGCCAGGCGGGCGCTGGTACTCTGCTGTTCTTGCAGGAAGTATTCGCCGCCGTTGCGCACAATTTTCGCCGGCATCGGCATTTCTTTCTGCGGCACGCCTTTGAGCGCGTAGCGCATGTATTCTACCCACACCGGCAGGGCAATCGTGCCGCCGAAGCCAGCGCGGCCCATGCTGCGCGGTTTATCGAAGCCGATATACACCACGCCCACCAAATCGGGGTTGAAACCGGCAAACCAGGCGTCTTTGTTTTCGTTGGTGGTACCGGTTTTGCCGGCAATATCGCGCCGGCCGAGGGCATTGGCGCGCGCACCGGTGCCGCGGCGCACCACGTCTTGCATGATGGTGTACATGATGTAGGCGTTGCGCGGGTCAATCACCTGCGGCGCGCTCTCGCCGGCCACCAAAGGCTTCATCTGCGCACGCAGGCGGCCTTGGCTGTCTTCGATGCGGTCTATCACATAGGGCGAAACTTTGTAGCCGCCGTTGGCAAACACGGCATAAGCCTGCGCCATCTGCAAGGGGGTGGCCACGCCGCTGCCCAAGGCCATAGATAAGGAATCGGGAATCTGCCTAGGGTTGAAGCCGAAACGCTGAACATATTGGTGCACTTCGTGCGGGCCGAGCGCCATCACGATGCGGATGGACACCATGTTTTTGGAAGCGGTCAGCGCCTGGCGCAGGGTGATGAAGCCGGAATAGCGGCCGTCGGAGTTTTTCGGGCGCCACGGGCGGCCGCCGGAACCCATGCCGGGTAACTCGAGCGGCGCGTCGTTGATGGTGGTGGCCGCCGTCATGCCTTTGGCCAAGGCAGCGGAATAAACAAATGGTTTGAAGGTGGAGCCGGGCTGGCGTTCGGCCTGGGTGGCGCGGTTAAAGCTCTTGCTGTGGAAGTCGAACCCGCCCACCAGTGCGCGGATGGCGCCGGTTTTGCTGTCTAAGGCCACAAATGCGCCCTGCAACTCCGGCATCTGGCTGATCTGCCAGCCGCGATCCAGTTTGCGCACGCGGATTACCGCGCCGGGGCGGATGGCGTTGTCTTTGCCGTTGTTGATGGTGCGTGCCACATAGTTGAGCGAGCTGCCGCTGATTTTGATGCGGTCCCCGCCCTGGATATAAGCTTCAATGCCCGACCGGCTGGCCTGCAACACCACAGCGGGCTGCAAACCGTCTACGGTGTAGACCGCATCCAGATATTGGTCTAGGTTTTCGTCCAGCACATCCGGCTCGATGGTTTTCAGGTCGATAAAGGCTTCCGCACCGCGATACGCGCCTATGCCGAACCCTTTAAGTGCACGGCGCAGGGCGTGTGTGGCCACCTTTTGGCTTTCCAAGCTGACTGTGGTGTACACGCGGAAGCCTTGGGTGTAGGCCTCTTCGCCGTAGCGGTCATACATTTCCTGCCGCACCATTTCGGCCACATACAGGGAGTTTTGGTCAATCTCCACCTGCTGGCGCTGGTAATGCAGCTCTTCGGCCAAAGCCTGATCGCGCTGTTGCGGCGTGATCATCTTCTCTTCCACCATATTGTTCAGAATATATTGCTGGCGCAGTTTGGCTCGAGCCGGATTCACAATCGGGTTGAAAGAAGACGGCGCCTTGGGCAGGCCGGCCAAAATCGTGGCTTCGGCCAAAGTCAGATCTTTAACCGGCTTATTGAAATAAATCTGCGAAGCGGCAGCAAAACCGTAAGCGCGTTGGCCCAAATAAATCTGGTTAAAATACAGCTCGAGAATCTGCTGTTTGCTCAACGACTGCTCAATCTTATAAGCCAGCAGCGCTTCGTTGAATTTGCGGCGGTAGCTGCGTTCGTTGGTTAAATAGAAGTTGCGAGCCACCTGCTGGGTAATGGTACTGGCGCCGGATTGCACGCCGCCGGCACGGAAGTTGCCGATCAGCGCGCGCGCCACACCGGTCACGTCCACGCCCCAGTGCTGGTAGAAGCGTTTATCCTCTGCCGCAATCACCGCATTGATCAACACCGGCGGAAATTCGTCAATTTTGGTAAACGCACGGCGCTCCTCGCCATACATGCCGATCAACTTACCGTCTGAAGAATAAATCGTCAGCGGCATCCTCGGCTGATAATTTGTTACCGTCTCCAAAGTGGGCAGCTTCGGATAGGTAACCAAAACCGCAATCGCCAACAGACCGACCCCGAATAAGGCCAGCCCCAAAAGCAATCCAAACACTGTTTTAAAAATTTTTCTGAACATAACTAAAGATTTTTCTATCAATATGTACTTTGACTAAAGTAAACTATACCTTAATTTATGCAAGAAAACGCTAAACCTGATATAAATTTACCTGTGACCGATTCGCCGGTCTTTCAAAGGGAGGCTTAAAGATGCGAATATCAAAAAAACCAAAAAAATCAAAACAAAAGACTAAAATGTCTTTTGGCAGCAAAGGCTGCTTGGGCGTGGATATTACGCCAAATGCCATTAACATGGTACATCTTGCCGGCAGCGTTCCGGGTAATTTAAGGCTGGAAAACTACACCATCCAACCCCTTCCCAAGGGCGTTATTATAAACGGCAACATCGAAGACCATGACCAACTCGTGTCATATTTACAACAAGCTTACCAACAGCTCGGTAGCAGTTGTAAGAATGTGACAGCCGCCCTGCCACAGTCATTAACTACTATCCAAAATGTCTCCTATGACGCACGTAGCTCCGACCTGCCTTTGGAAGAGTTCGTTGAGTTAGAAGCCAGCCAAACCATTGGATCCGACAATCTGAGTTATGACTACCAAATTACCGATGAATTGCAAAACGGTAATGTTACTGAAGTAGTGATGGCCGCAGCCAAACGCGATGACGTAGATTTGCGATCAGATCTATTCGCAGATGCCGACATTCCGCTATCTCAAATGGACGTGGACACTTTTGCAGTTGTGAATGCCTTCTCCGTTTGGATTGATCAATTCGCCCCGGATCTGGAGCATCAAAAACTGGCTATTTTCCATGTGGATGAAGAGCAAACCAAAGCCTTGATTCTGCAAAACGGCAATATCGTCTATAAACAGGAAACCAACTTCGGCAACAAACAGCTGACCCACAACATCCAGCGTCAGTATAAGCTGAGCGAAGACGATGCTTGGAGCATGCGTTTTAAAGGTAACAAACCGGCTGACTTCCAAGGTGCGGTAGCCGACCATTTCAACAGTCAGCTTACCCAAGAAATTCAGAGGGTTTTACAGTTCTACTACACGACTGTAAGTAGCGACTACCAAGACAGCGTGAAGCATATCCTAATTTCTGGGTGTCCGTTCATGCAGCCTTTCGGCCTCGCTAAAACCGTTTATGCGCAAACCAATATCTCTACCCAACAAGTAGAACCTATTGCTAGCACCCAAACCGGCAAGCAGACCGAAACTTCTAAATTCAACCTAGAATCCGGCCAACTAACCGTTGCCTTCGGATTGGCTGTAAGAGGACTGTAAAATGATTCCATTAATTAGACTCAATATGCTGCCCTACCGCGAGGAACAGGACAAGCAAAGAAAAACGCAATTTACCCGACTGATGGTGTTTTCTGCATTAGTAGGTGTGGGTCTGCTTGTGCTTACCTATGTATCTCTCAGCGGCATGATTCTCAACCAAGAGTCTCGTAACCAAGAATTGGCCGATGGTATATCCAAACTGGATATTGAAATTAAAGAAGTGCAATCTTTAGAAGCTGAAAAACGTGATTTCTTGGCTCGTAAAGCAAAAGTTGAAGAGCTGGAAAACAAACGCTTTGAAGCTGCTAGGATGATTGACTCCTTGAATACCGTCGCACCCGAAGGTGTTTACCTAACCGGCATCAAAGCTAAAGATGTCAGCACTTATACCCTGATAGGCAAGGCAACCAGCGACAGTAAAATTGCTGACTTCATGCGCGTGATCCCGACTACCAATGTTTTCGGGCAACCTTCCTTGGATAGCATCAATAAAGTAGATTCTGTACAAGAATTTGAGCTTTCCGTAGCGGTTTCTGCTTCTGCTCCAATGAATCCTGATTCTGCAAACTTTGCTCCTGTAGTTATGCCTACAGAATCAGCCACGGATTCAGCTGCTTCCGTAGTAGCACCCAACACAGCAGCATCTGCTACCTCTTCCGTACCTACTTCTTCCCCTGCAAACTAACGGAAGGATCCAATCATGGCACAAAAAATTGATTTAAATAATCTATATAAACAAAACAAACTGGTTCAGCTTGGCGCTGGTATTGTTATCGTTGTTCTTCTTTTAGCTGCTGGCTACTTTGCCCTTTTTCAAAGCCAATGGGAAGAGCTAGGCACCCTAGAGCAAAAAGAAGAGGAATTAAAAACAGAATATCAGGATAAAGCCAACCAGGCAGCAAATCTTCCCGTATTAAAAGATGAGCTGGAAAAAATCCGTACCGCTTTTAACGTATTGTTGAAACAATTGCCAACCGATGCTGAAATTCCTAACCTGATTCAAGAATTGCATCAGGCTGGTGCGAAAAACAGCATGCGGATGAACAGTGTCAAACCTTTACCACCCGTTGATCTGGATAACGTGCAACAACTTCCATATGAAATCTCTATCACTGGGAGCTATGAGCAAATTGCACAATTTGTTCGTGATGTCGGTCGTTTATCCCGTATCGTTACATTGGATAAGATAAACCTTGTTCCTTCGGATGCCAAAGATAGCAACGGCTTGCTTACCTTAACTGCTAATGCCAACACTTATAAAGCAATAGCACCCAGCGAAGCTGCTGCTGCATCTGCCGCATCTCAGGCTGAATAACCAATACATCAAAGTCTTTATGTAAGGATATTTACGATGAAGAAAAATATATTATGGTTCTCAGCACTTTGCATGCTGACAGCCTGCTCTCTAACCAAAGGTGACTTGCAACAATGGATGGACAATGCTCGAACCCAAGCGAAAAATAATGTTCGCCAACCAGAGATTCCTACAATTTCAAAATCTCCAGAGTATATTGATCCGGTTATTAATGGCTTGAATATTTTTGATTCCAAGCGCCTCCGCCCCACCCAGCAAAATGGCGTTAACGCCCCCAATCCAAATAGGCCAAAAGAAATTTTGGAAAACTTCAGTTTGGAAAGCTTGCGCTATGTGGGTTCCATCAAACAAGGGAATCAGCTTTCCGCCTTTGTGGAAGCAGATGGTCATACTTATACCGTACGCGTTGGTAATTATCTTGGTCAAAACTATGGCCAGATTACTGCCATTACTCCAGACAAGCTGATTTTGTCTGAAGTAACAGAAGACAGTTACGGTGCATGGCAACGTCGAACAGCAGAATTGGAATTGAACACCCAAGATGCTAACCAATCAAAACCTAATTAAACTTACCAAGGGATTTACGCTATGAAGATCAAAAAACTGTACTATCTAACCGCTTTAGGTATGAGCTTGGCCATGCAAGGCGTATTGGCTGGTAACATCACGGATATCAATGTATCAGCTCTGCCAAACAACCAAAAAGTCGTCAAAATCCGTTTTGACCGCGATATGCTGAAACCGAGTGGTTTCATTACCACCACTCCGTCTCGTATTGCCTTAGACTTTCCGAATACTGGTGCCAATCTTAGCCAGCCAGTACTCCAATATAATGACAGCCTTCTGAGCCAGATTGCTGTTGCCCAAGACAGCAGCAAAACCCGCGTATTGCTCAACTTGAACCGCCCTGGCCAATACAATGCAGAAATCAAAGGCAATGAAGTTTGGATTTATATCAACGAAGCTGGGCAGTCTCCTGCTAGAACGTCGGTAGCAGCGGCTGCTCCTGCTAACCAAATCCAACAGGAAACTCTGACTGTAACCGATAGCAGGCCAGCTGCTGCCCAAAGTACTCTTGGGAGCAATACCGCCAATGTAGGCGTTGACTTCCACAAAGGCAGCAATAACTCCGGTGTAATCGAAATCAATACTGCTGGCTATCGTGGCACTCCGGAAGTTAAACAACGTGGCAATAACTTGGTTATTTTGATGAGAAATAACCAACTTCCGATCGCTGCACAACGTAATCTTGATGTAACCGATTTCAGTACTCCGGTTCGCACCATTAATCTGCGCCGTTTGGGCAATGATACCGAAATCACCATTAAGACTCAGGGTGGTTGGGAATACAAAACTAACCAAGCTGCCAGCCGCTACTCTATTACCGTTTCCCCCAAGACTGTAGTAGCTGAAGACGGCATCAACCGGAATCGTAACCGTCACTTCACAGGTAAGCGCGTTTCTTTGGACTTCCAAGACGTAGATGTGCGCACTATTCTGCAAATTTTGGCCAAAGAGTCCAATATGAATATCGTGGCCAGCGACAGCGTTTCGGGCAAGATGACCTTATCTCTGAAGGATGTACCTTGGGATCAGGCTTTGGACTTGGTGATGCAGGCACGTGGATTGGAAGCCCGCCGTAATGGTAACATCATCAACGTTGCCCCTAGCAAAGAATGGCAAGATAAGGACATTAACGACTTAGAAGCCGCCAAGCGTGTTGAAGAGCTCGGCCCGCTGATATCTCGTACTTTCCAACTGAAATACAAAGACGTCAACGAATTCCGTAAAATTTTGAACATCGATGAGAATGGTGGCTCTCGATCTAGCGGTAACGATCGTAACACCCTGCTGAGCAGCCGTGGTTCTGCTGTAATCGACCCCGCAACCAATACTTTGATTATCAAAGATAACCGTAATGTAATCAAAGAATTTGAAAATCTAATTGCACAATTAGACGTTCCTGCCCGCCAAGTGATGATTGAAGCCCGTATTGTTGAGGCCAAAGACGGCTTCTCCCGTAACTTAGGTGTGCGTTTTGGTTACAACCGCACCATCGGCTCAACCCGATTTGGTAGTGGCTTAGGTGGCTCTACTAATGACATATTCAACTTTGCCCCGAACGTAAACCTGCCGGCCGCAGCCGCCACGTCTTCACTAACCATCGTGCGCGCCCTGTCTTCCGGTGCACTCGGCTTGGAATTGAGCGCTATGCAAGAGCAGAACCGCGGTAAGATTATCTCCAGCCCGCGCGTGCTGACTCAAGACCGCAAAGAAGCCACCATCAAATCTGGTCGGGAAATCCCCTATCAGGAAGCCTCTTCCAGCGGCGCCACCAGCACCAGCTTCAAAGAAGCCGTGTTGGGCTTGACGGTGACCCCGCAGATCACGCCCGATGGCAATGTGATTATGGACATTAAACTGAACAAAGACTCAGTAGATGAAACCTGTAGCGTATTGGGTACGCCTTGCTTGCAAACCAAAGAGCTGAACACCCGTGCCATGGTGGAAGACGGCGGCACCATTATCTTGGGCGGTATCTATGAAGAAGATAACTCCAATGCCCAATACAAAGTGCCGTTGCTGGGTGATATACCAGTCATTGCCCCCTTGTTCCGTGGTACCAAGCGCAATACTGAGAAAAACGAACTGCTAATCTTCATCACCCCGCGCATTATGGGCAGCGAAGGCAACGTTCTGCGCTACTAAGTAGCCATCTTCCGATTGATTCGGTTAAAATGCCTGCCATGGACAACATGGCAGGCAATATTTTTCTCATCGGCTTGATGGGCGCAGGCAAAACCACACACGGCAAGCAATTGGCAGCGCTATTGCACCGTGATTTTGTCGATAGCGACCAACTCATCTGCCAACGCACCGGCGTCTCCATCCCCACTATTTTCGAGCTGGAAGGCGAAGCCGGCTTCCGCAAACGCGAAGCCGCCGTTATCGACGAACTCACCCGGCGCCACTCCCTCATCCTCGCCACCGGCGGCGGCGCCATTCTCGCCCCCGAAAACCGCCAATGCCTGCAAAACCGCGGTACCGTTATCTATCTGCACGCCACCCCCGAAATTCTCTACCAACGCATCCGATACGACAAAAGCCGCCCCCTGCTTCAGGTAGCCGACCCGCTTGATAAACTGAAGCAGCTCTACCAACAGCGCGACCCCCTCTACCGCGCCACCGCCCACCTCGTTTTCAACATTTCCCCGCAACACTCCTGCCCGCAAATCACCAAGCAGCTGTTGCACCTCATCCAACAATCCAGCCCAGAAGCCCCATAATGCAAACCCTGCAAGTCCACACCCCCGGCCACAGCTATCCCATCCATATCGGCCACCGCCTGCTCGACAATCTCGCCGAGCTCATCCGCCCCCACATCCGCGACAAAGCCGCCATCATCAGCAACGAAACCGTCGCCCCCCTCTACCTCGCCCCCGTAGAAGCCGCCTGCCGCCAGCTCGGCATCCCCTTCTGCGCCATCATCCTGCCCGACGGCGAACAATACAAAAGCAACGAATCCCTCCAGCAAATCTACACCGGCCTGCTGCAACACCACACCGACCGCCGCACCACCCTCCTCGCCCTCGGCGGCGGCGTTATCGGCGACCTAGCCGGCTTTGCCGCCGCCACCTACCAACGCGGCATCCCCTTCATCCAAATCCCCACCACCCTGCTCAGCCAAGTCGATTCCTCCGTGGGCGGCAAAACCGGCATCAACCACCCCCTCGGCAAAAACATGATTGGCGCCTTCTACCAGCCCCAAGCCGTCATCGCCGACACCGCCACCCTGCGCACCCTCCCCCCGCGCGAATTTTCCGCCGGCCTCGCCGAAGTCATCAAATACGCCCTGCTCGGCGACATCAACTTCCTCGCCCAACTCGAGCACACCATGCCCGCCCTCATGCAGCAAGACCAAGCCGCCCTCGCCGGCACCATCCGCCACTGCTGCCAAATGAAAGCCGATATCGTCGAACAAGACGAAAAAGAGCACGGCATCCGCGCCCACCTCAACCTCGGCCACACCTTCGGCCACGCCATCGAAACCCAAATGGGCTACGGCAACTGGCTGCACGGCGAAGCCGTGGCCGCCGGCATGGTGCTCGCCGCCCGCCTTTCCGAGCGCAAAGGCTACCTGAAAACCGCCGACACCGAGCGCATCATCCGCCTGCTGCAAGCCGCCCGCCTGCCCGTATCCCCGCCCGATTTCAGCGCCGACACCTGGCTCGCCCACATGCAGCACGACAAAAAAAACCAAGCCGGCCAAATCCGCCTCGTCCTCCTCAAGCAGCTCGGCCAAGCCGCCGTAGAAGCCGGCTTCAGCCGAGAAGACATGGCCTCCCTACTGCAAAGCGTTTAAACAGCCAGCCAAATTTTCAGGTAGCCTCTCCCCGCAGCAGGCTACCTGAAAATATAAAATTCAACAAAATTTAAAACTGTTCACTACCAAACGATTAATTACGATTAAAACTGATTTAGATAGTTGTACACCAAATGCGGCACACCAAATGCGGCATAGAAAAATAGAAACAGATCTGAACTGGGTACGGCAATTTCTTGAAATATTAAAACAGTATATAGAAACTAACCATTTAATACCTATTTCGCAGTATTATGCTGGCATCGGTTGCCGAGAACATAAAATTGCAGCAGGAATGATGGAAAATGTTCGGGCAACCGCAGAGCAAATTGCTCGATTTTTGCAATCACGCGATATGATTTTGCGTTCCGGCGGCGCAAGTGGTTGGATAGCTATTTCGAACAGGCTTTGTTGCTTACCCATTCAAAAGACGAAAAATCTGCCAAAGACATTTATTACGCTATCGACACAGATAAAATTACAGACGAAACCGCCCACAAAATGCTGTTTGGCATCACAGCTTATTTCCACCCCACGCAAGCCAAATTATTACAACAGGAAATACAGTACATTACACCATTGGCAAGAAATCTCTTCCAAATCATAGGAATCGAACCTTTTCAGGATACTGGCTGCATCACATTGATGCAACAATTAAAAGCAAATGGGTCAGTCGATATAAACAAATTGGAGCTTGACATTCGCCCAGTCCGTTTTGTTTTGTGTTATACCGAAGACGACTGTGAAAACCATCAAGGTAGGACACGGCAAACCGGCGGGACCGGACAGACCATTAGTTATGCCGATTATTTCGGTATTCCCATTATCAATCTGAAAAACCTAGATATAATGAACCGGATTAACCAGCAATTGATTTGATTGTCCAGAAATTATTACTTTTTTATTATTATCGAACTACCACTATACATCACTAGGCTTAAGGCTACCTGAAACCCACCCACTCCAGTACAATCCCGCCACCCGTTTTCGCTTCGCCCAACCCAGCCTTGGCCGCAGCCAAACCATTTTCAGGTAGCCCATTCCCCATGAGCCCCAGCTTCAAACAACAACTCAAGCTTACCGACACCACCGCCGGCAAACTCGCCAAGCTGCACATCCGCAGCCTGTGGGACGCCGTGCTGCACCTCCCCCTGCGCTACGAAGACGAAACCCACCTCACCCCCATCAAAGACGTCCCCGTCGGCCTCTCCTGCCAAGTAGAAGGCGAAGTCACCCACCAAGAAGTGCAATTCCGCCCCCGCCGCCAGCTCATCGTACAAATCCGCGACCACTCCGGCAGCGTGCTCCACCTGCGCTTCATCCACTTCTATCCCAGCCAGCAAAAACAGCTTGCCGTAGGCAAACGCATCCGCGCCATCGGCGAAATCCGCCACGGCTTTTTCGGCGACGAAATGGTGCACCCCAAAATCCGCGACGCCGCCGGCCAAAGCCTCGCCGAAAGCCTCACCCCCGTTTACCCCACCGTATCCGGCCTCAGCCAGCCTACCCTGCGCCGCATCATCCGCCAAGCCCTCGAGCACACCGACCTCGCCGACACGCTACCTGAAAACCTGCTCGCCCGCCTCAAACTCCCCCGCTCGCCCCAGCCTGCACCTCCTGCACGCCCCGCCGCCCGAATATAGCGTCAGCCAGCTTTCCGACGGCAGCCTGCCCGCCTGGCAGCGCCTCAAGTTCGACGAACTGCTCGCCCAGCAGCTCTCCATGCGCCTCGCCCGCGCCCAGCGCCTCAGCGGCCAAGCCATGCCGCTGGAAGGAGACGGCAGCCTCACCGAGCACCTGGTGCAGAGCCTGCCTTTCGCCCTCACCGCCGCCCAACAGCGCGTGCTGGCCGAAATCCGCCAAGACCTCGCCCAGCCCCACCCCATGCACCGCCTGCTGCAAGGCGACGTGGGCAGCGGCAAAACCATCGTAGCCGCGCTCGCCGCGCTCGCCGCCATCGAAGCCGGCGCCCAAGTGGCCGTGATGGCGCCCACCGAAATCCTCGCCGAACAACACCACATCAAATTCCGCCAATGGCTCGAACCGCTCGGCATCAGTGTGGCCTGGCTTTCAGGTAGCCTCAAAAAGAAAGAAAAAGAGCAGGCCAAAGCCGCGCTCGCCGACGGCCGCATCCGCCTCGCCGTGGGCACCCACGCCCTGTTTCAAGACGACGTATCCTTCCACAACCTCGGCCTGGTGATTGTGGACGAGCAACACCGCTTCGGCGTCGCCCAGCGCCTCGCCCTGAAAAACAAGGGCCGCGACGTGCACCAGCTCATGATGTCGGCCACCCCCATCCCGCGCACTCTAGCCATGAGCTTCTTCGCCGACCTCGATGTATCCATTATCGACGAGCTGCCGCCCGGCCGCACCCCCATCAAAACCCGCCTGGTAAACAACCTGCGCCGCCGCGAAGTGGAAGGCTTCGTGCTGGCCACCTGCAAAAAAGGGCAGCAGGCCTATTGGGTGTGCCCGCTGATTGAAGAGAGCGAAGTGCTGCAACTGCAAACCGCCACCGACACGCTCGCCGAGCTGCAAGCCGCCCTGCCCGAGCTCACCGTCGACCTGGTGCACGGCCGCATGAAAGCCGCCAACAAAGCCGCCGTGATGGCCGAATTTGCCGCCGGCCGCATTCATGTGCTGGTGGCCACCACCGTGATCGAAGTGGGCGTGGACGTGCCCAACGCCGCGCTGATGGTGATCGAACACGCCGAGCGCATGGGGCTTTCGCAACTGCACCAACTGCGCGGGCGCGTGGGGCGCGGCGCGGCCGTATCCAGCTGCGTGCTGCTGTTTGCCGAGCCCCTGGGCGACACCGCCAAAGTCCGCCTCAAAGTGATCTACGAACACACCGACGGCTTCGAAATCGCCCGCCAAGACCTCAACATCCGCGGCCCCGGCGAATTCCTCGGCGCCCGCCAAAGCGGCCTGCCCATGCTGCGCTTCGCCGATTTGGAACAAGACCTGCCCCTGCTCGAAGCCGCCCGCCAGCTCGCCCCCGAGCTCATCGCCCATCACCCCGACATCGTAGAGCGCCACCTCGACCGCTGGCTCGCCAGCCGCGAAGCCTATCTCGGCGTGTGAACGCACACAACAAAGGCTACCTGAAAACAATCATGCCCTGCGATTTGGGTAAAACAGGTTTTCAGGTAGCCCTTGTTTTTCAGGTAGCCTATCGCGCCTCCTTCGGGCTACCTGAAAACAAACCGCCTTGCTTGTCAATGTAATGCAACTGCGTTTTCAGGTAGCCCTTCCCCCTCCGAGACACCCAGCCTTTGCCGCCGTGCATTTTCCCCACAACCCGCCGCCCACCAAGCCGCCGCCCCCTGCGTCCACAGTCTTCTTCAGTTAAAATATAGCCCTATCCTCACCACAGCCAAGCCATCATGAACACCCCCGAATTCGACCGCTACGCTCCGCCCTCCACCCCCGCCGAAGAACAGCCCAGCCGCGATGCCGACGGCTATCTCGGCGAACCGCAATCCGTCGGCCCCGGCCACGCGCTCGTTTGGCTGCGCAACGTCTGGCGACTGTTCAAGCAGCAGCCAATCAAATGGCTGGGCGCGTCGCTGCTGATCCTGCTTGCCAACTTCGTCATCATTCTGCTGCCTTTTATTGGCATGTTGCTGCAACCGCTGTTCATGATGGTTATCCTAGCCGGCATCGCCTATGCCGCGCAGAGCCTCGAACAGCGTGGCAACTTCGGCATCGGCGATATCTTCCTCACCGGCTTCTGGAAAAACGGCAAATCCCTGCTCGGCGCAGGCCTGTTCAGCCTGGCGCTCTCCTTCCTGTACGGCATAGCCATATTCATTCTACTTGGTAATGATGGTTTAGACGGCTTAGAAGCTTTCGCCTACAGCAGGCAAAACGATATGCCGGCCGGCATGAACGCCTTGAATATCGGTTTCTTCGTCGTTTACCTGGCGCTCACCTTCCTCGTGCCCACGCTGATTATCTTGCAAAACGAAAAACTGTTCCGCGCCGTCGGCCTGAGCTGCAAAGGCTTCCTCCGCAATATCGTCGGCGCGATATTGTGTGCCCTTTATGTCGGCCTTGCCTTCTGCGGCACGATATTCAGCACCGTGTTTCTAATCGGGCTGCTGAGCTCGCTATCAGCATCATCCGGTATGGGCTGGCTGGTCGTGCTGCTGGTTATCCTCATCATGCTGGCCTTCCTGCCCATATTGTTTCTCCTGCCCTATGCGGTGTACCGCGATTTGTTTTTCAAAGAGGAATAACGTTCGCGCCCGCCGCCCAAATTTTCAGGTAGCCTCCACCGGCATACAGGCTACCTGAAAACCATTCATCCAAACACTCACACACACCGCCCATGCCGCCCCACCGCCTTCCAAACCCTCAAAACCATCGCCAGCCAAAACCGACGCCGCCTCATCGGCACTTTCTCGCTGGTGGCAGCGGAAAACCTGCTCATCAACACCTACCCCCTGTTTGCCGGCTTCGCCATCAACCAAGTGGTGTCCGGCAGCCTGTGGGGCGCAGCGGGCTATGCGCTGCTGATGATTGTGATCTACAGCGTGTCGGCCGCGCGCCGCAGCGTGGACACCCGCGCCTTCGCCAAAATTTACGCCGAAACCGCCGTGCCGGTGATACTGCGCCAGCGCGAAAGCGGCAGCGGCCATTCCGAAACCGCCGCCCGCGTGGCGCTCTCGCGCGAATTTGTGGATTTTTTCGAGCTGCACCTGCCCTTGTTCACCACCTCGATATTTTCCGCCGCAGGCTCGGTGGTGATGCTGCTGGCGATTGAATTTTGGGTGGGCGCGGCGGCGCTGCTGGTGGCGGCGGTGTTCGCCCTATTGGTGCCGCGTTTCGCCGCCGTAAACGACCGGCTCTACCACCGCCTGAACAACCGCCTGGAAAAGGAAGTGGACTTGGTGGGCACGGCCAACGAGCGCGCGCTGTCGAAGCATTATTCCTTCTCCGCCCGCCTGCGGATTTTGATTTCCAACCGCGAAGCCGCCAGCTTCCTGGCCATCGGCCTGGCCATGAGCTTCCTCTTCGGCACCGCGCTGCTGCTACTCACCCTCCAAGGCTACGGCAGCGCCGGGCATGTTTATTCCGTAACCACTTATCTGTGGAACTTCGCCATGAGCCTAGACGACAGCCCGCAGCTCTTGGAGCAATACGCCAAGCTCAAAGACATCGGCAAACGGGTGGAGGTGTAGCGCCAAGCGCTTGTGCGCATACTGCGCCAGCGTAAAAGGCTACCTGAAAAACCAAAGCCTATTCACGCCGCTCAAGCCTACGCCGCCCCGCATCGATGCCCGGCAACGCTTCGGCAGCATTTTAGCTGCGCTGAAGCTGGCGCTTTAGCTTCGCAGAAACTCAGCCTTGACTGTGTCAAGACATCGTTTTAGCTGCGCCGAAGCTGGCGCTTTCAGGTAGCCTCTTCCCCGCAACTTTATAGTCAAACCAAGCCGCAATCCGTATAATCCTGCCGCAGCCGCCGCTTTTTCGGGGCGGCGGTTTTATTTCCCGCCTTTTCCCCGTTGCCCGCCAACAGCGCAAAAGGCTACCTGAAAACGTGCGAAGCGAGTTCCTGCAAAGCTAAAACATAGCCAAGCAATACTTCTGCTAAGCCAACGCTCCCCCACACCCCATCACATCATGAACCAAAATCCCTCCGTTTTCGGCGGCGCCATGATTATTGCCGGCACGGTAGTCGGCGCCGGCATGCTCGCCAACCCCACCGCCACCGCCGGCATCTGGTTTGCCGGCTCGCTCGCCGTGCTGCTCTACACCTGGTTTTCCATGCTCTCCAGCGGCCTGATGATTCTCGAAGCCACCACCCACTACCCCCAAGGCGCCAATTTCGACACCATCGTGAGCGATCTGCTCGGCCGCGGCTGGAGCATTATCACCGGCCTCTCCGTGGCCTTCGTACTCTACCTGCTCACCTACGCCTACATCTTCACCGGCGGCAACCTCACCGCCCAAGCCCTCGGCGCGCCGCTGCCGGTGGGGCAGATTGTGTTCACCCTAGTGTTTGCCGGCTGCGTGTGGTGGTCCACCTTCTGGGTAGACCGCGCCACCAGCATCCTCATCGGCGGCATGGTCATCACCTTCCTGTGGGCCAACGGCGGCCTGCTCGGCTCCGCGCAAAGCGCCATCCTGTTCGACACCCTGGCCGGCAGCCACGGCGGCAACTACTGGATCTACCTGGGCACCGCCCTGCCCGTGTGCCTCGCCTCCTTCGGCTTCCACGGCAACGTGTCCGGCCTGTTCGACTACTTCCGCGGCGACGCCAAAAAAGTGGCCCGCTCGCTGTGGCTGGGCACGCTGATTGCGCTGGTCATCTACGTGCTGTGGCAGTTTGCCGTGCAGGGCAACCTGCCGCGCAGCCAGTTTGCCCCCGTGATTGCCGCGCAAGACAACGTGGCCGCCCTACTCGCCGCGCTCTCGCAAGTGGCCGGCAGCGGGCTGGTGAAAGTGCTCTCCTTCTTCTCCTACATGGCCATCGCCTCCTCCTTCCTCGGCGTGACCCTCGGCCTGCTCGACTACCTCACCGACCTGTTCAGCTTCGGCCGCAACCGCGCCGGGCGCAGCAAAGCCGCCGCGCTGGCCTTCCTGCCGCCGCTCGTTGCCTGCCTGCTGTTTCCCACCGGCTTCGTGATCGCCATCAGCTACGTCGGCTTCGCCGCCACGGTGTGGACGGCCTTCGTGCCCGCCCTGCTGCTGCACGCCTGCCGCAAAAAGTTCGGCGCGGGCAAGGGCTACAGCGTGTATGGCGGACGCTGGCTGATGGTGTGGGTATTCCTGTTCGGCCTGGCCAACGTGGCTGCGCAAGTCCTCAGTCGTGCGAATATTTTGCCTGTGTTTACTGGCTGATTGGTTTGCAAAAATTTTTCAGGTAGCCTACCAAGGGCTACCTGAAAACATTTGAGGCTACCTGAAAAATGTAGATCGCGCATTCATACCTAACCTACGGCCGCTTAGAGGCTACCTGAAAAAAGAGGACGCTGCCCGCGCCCTCTTTTATCATGCCTTGCCCGCTCAATTCCCATGCGGGCCCGCCGCAGCTGCACCGCCGGATTTTGCCGCCGCCAGCAGCTTGCGCACCAACACCGTCAGCGCAAAAGTGGCCGCGATCACCGGCAGCGTGGTGCCCAAAGGCGGCTGCCATTCCAGCATTTTGCGGTAGAACACAAAGCCCGCCAGCCACAGCGCCAGGCTCACCCAATCCGCCGCCCCCGCCGCCGGCGCACGTTTCAGCACAAAATAATCCGCTATCTGCACTGCAATCATCGGCGCAAACACCGAGCCGATAAAATACAGAAACGCCTCAAAACGCCCCACATCAAACAGCAGCGCCAGCAGCACGCCCAGCAGCGTTACCCCCGCCGCCACCGCCATTTCGCCCAAGCGCCCACTGATGGCATGGGCGCTCACCCCCGCCGAATACGCATCCAAAAACGTGGTGCTCACCGTAGACAACACCACCACCACAATCCCCGCCGCGCCCAGCCCCGCATATTGCAGCATCGGCGCAATCTCGCTCTGGCCGGCAAACAGCGCCGCCGCCAAACCGATGGCATATATCCACGAGCTAGTGCAGAAATAAGCCAGCGTGGCCGCCAGCGTGGCCGGGCGCGCCTTAGCCGCACGCCGCGTGTAGTCCGACACCAGCGGCAGCCACGACAGCGGCATCACCGCCGCCAGCTCCACCGCCAGCCCGAAGCTCATCGCTTCCGATTGCTGCACAGCCGCCGCCGGCTCGCCCGAGGCTACCTGAAAACTCAGCCACAGCGTGAGCAAAAACAGCGTACTCATCGACACCACATTGATTTTGCTGAAATTGCGCATCCCAATACGCAGCCACAGCAAAATCAGCATGCCGATGATAATGCACCACCCGGCCTGCGCCCCGCTCCAGCCCGCCGTGAGCGCCGCCGCAGCCTGCGCCCCGGTGAAAATCATAATCGCCGTCCAGCCCACCAGCTGCACCACGTTCGCCGCCGCAAACAGCAGCGAGCCGCGCCGCCCGAAGGAAAGCTGCACCGTTTCCATCGCGCTGCGCCCCGTTTGCGCCCCAATCAGCCCGGCCAGGTAAAACAACACCCCGCCAATCACATGGCCGACGGCCACCGCCAACAGCCCCATGCGCCAGCCCAGCGGCGCAAACAGCATGCCGGTGAGGATTTCCGCCACCGACACCGCCGCCCCAAACCAAATCAGCGCCGAAGCGCCCGCCGAAAGTTTACCGCCTTGATCTTGTTCCATTTGATGCCTGCTCCCAGTTGTTCGTTTGCAAAACCAGCCGGGCCTCCGCGCCGCACATGGCCACAAAAAACCCGGCAACTTAGGCCGGGGCACACAACACGCACTGAGAAAAAGGCAGCTTCGCCTTCGGATGCCGGCAGATTCGATTCCAAGCGCAACCCGGCAAGCCAACGCCGCGATGGTTCCATCATCCGCCATAGTTAGTTCCCTACGCCGGTGCTAACCGGATCAGGTACAACGGGTATCCTCTCAGCCGCTTTGCGCAGCACCCCGACTAATTGCCCGCTGATTATACCCCGCCGCCCCGCTTTGTCCAACCAGTTGCCAAACGGGCAGCAGGCTACCTGAAAATATATTCACCCCTCAAGCCCGCACATCTTTGTGCTGTCTATGTATAATACCGCTCACCAACAAGAGAAAACCTTTGCTAGTGTATTGAAAATTTTACTTTTTAAAAAAGGGAATGCTATGAATTTTTCGGACAAACAAAACCGCCAAGTTATCGTGTGGACTACTTTAATCGGCGGCTTTATCAGCTCTTTGGTCAAGTGGGGCTCGGAAGTGAATACCCCGCCGCGCATGCCGGGCGAAATTTCCCCGCCGGGGGCGCATATCGACGCCTGGTTGGGCTGGCTGGGCATCAACCAGCATTCTTTAGACTATACCTATCAGGGCGTGCACGTTTTGGGTGCGGTTACTTTATACCACTGGCTGTTTAGCTTTGCCTTCGCTTTGGTTTATGTAGTCGGATCGATGTATTGGTCGAAGATGCGTTTGTGGTGGGGTGCGTTGTACGGCATCATCATCACGCTGGTGATGCACGGCCTGCTGATTCCCGCCTTCGGCTTCCGCAATCCGAAATATGCCGACGGCGCAACAGGTTGGCTGTGGAACTTGAATTTTGCCGAGCATTTCAGCGAAATCATGGGGCACATTTATTGGTCTGTTTCCATCGAAATCTGCATGATTGCGGTGCTGGCGCATTTCGGCCGCCCCTTGTACGGAAAATGGTGGAATGATTAATGATTGATGGCCGCGGCAAATGGAGCTTGGATTAGCCGCAGGCGTAATCCAACATAAAGAAGCAGATATTGGATTACAGCTTGCCAACTAACCCAACCTGCACCGGTTTTTCAGGTAGCCTCTACCAGCTCACACTCACTTGCCGCTCGCCGAGCAGCGACACCAGCGCTTCGAGCAGCTCGGTGTTCAGGCAGGGCTGCCAGCGGCCGTCGGGGATGAGCTCGCCGGCGGCTTTGCCGTTGGCATAATGCAGGCGCAGGGGGACGCGTTTGCCTTCGCCGCCCTGTTGCAGCAGCTCGGCCAGGCGGCGGATGTCGTGCTGCGGGGAAAGGTGTAGGGTGAGCGCGCGGGCGTAGTGGCTGCGGGCTTCTTGCAGGGTGTAGAGGCGGTTGGCGATGATGCGCAGGCCGTCTTCGCCGCCGTAGTCGTCTTTGCTGATGCGGCATTCGGCAATCAGCACTTGGTCGGCGCGCAGGGTGTCGCGGCCGAGCTGTTCGAGCGTTTCGCCGCTAATCATCACTTCGGCTTTGCCGCCGGTGTCTTCCAGCGTAACAAAGGCGATTTTGCCGCGCTTGCCCACCATGCTGCGCACAGCGGTGGCGAAGCCGGCCACGCGCACGTTGTCGTTGGGCTTGAGCTGCGACAGTTTCGCGGGGGCAAACTGGCGCACTTCTTTTTCGGCAGGGCCGAAGGGGTGGCCGGAAAAATAGAAGCCGATGGCTTGTTTTTCTTCGGCCAGGAGCTCGGCTTCTCCCCAGGCTGGCACGTCTGTCATTTCCAGTGGCGCAATCGCGTCTTCCACCATATCGAAGAGGCCGCCTTGGTTGGCGTTTTCTTCCTGCTGTTCGGCGTTGCTCATGGCCAGGTCGATGTTGGCGAGCAGGCGGGCGCGGTTGGGCTCGATGCTGTCGAAGGCGCCGCCGCGCACCAGGGCTTCGATGGTGCGGCGGTTGATGTGCTGGCGGCTCACGCGTTCGCAGAAATCAAACAGGCTGGTAAACGCGCCGCCGGCTTCCCGCGCCGCCACGATGGCTTCCACCGCAGCTTCGCCGGTGCCTTTGATGGCGCCGAGCGCGTAGCGGATTTGGCGTTGGGCGTTGGGCTGGAAGTGGTAGCCGGAATGGTTGACATCGGGCGGCAGGAAGCGGATGCCGTTATCGCGGGCGTCGTCGTAGAAGAGCTTGAGCTGGTCGGTGTTGTCCAATTCGCTCGACATGGTGGCGGCCATGAATTCGGCGGGATAGTGCGCTTTGAGCCAAGCGGTTTGGTAGGCCACCAGCGCATAGGCGGCGGCGTGGGATTTATTGAAACCGTAGCCGGCGAATTTTTCCATGTAGTCGAAGATTTCGTCGGCCTTCTCCTGGCTGATGCCCCGCTTGGCCGCGCCTTCAGCGAAAATCGCGCGGTGTTTCACCATTTCTTCCAGCTTTTTCTTGCCCATGGCGCGGCGCAATAAATCCGCGCCGCCGAGCGAATAGCCGCCGATTACCTGCGCCGCCTGCATCACCTGCTCTTGGTACACCATGATGCCGTAGGTGGGCTGCAACACGGGCTCGAGCAGCGGGTGCATGTATTTGAAGTGCGCGCCCTTCATGCGGGCGATAAAGTCGGGAATCAGGTCCATCGGGCCGGGGCGGTAGAGCGACACAAAGGCGATGATTTCTTCCAGCTTAGTGGTGTTGGCCTGCGCCAGCATCTTTTTCATGCCGGTGGATTCAAACTGGAACACGGCCGTGGTGTTGGCCTTGCGGAACACTTCGTAGGCCTGCTGATCGTCTAAATCGATGTGGTTGATGTCGATATGCTCGCCAGTGGTTTGGGCGATGAACGCCTGCGCCATTTCGATGATGGTGAGGTTGCGCAGGCCGAGGAAGTCGAACTTCACCAGCCCGATGTCTTCCACGTCGCCCTTGTCATACATCGACACGGGCGAGGCGGATTCGTCGGCCTGATACACCGGGCAGAAATCGGAAATCTTGCCCGGCGCAATCAACACACCGCCGGCGTGCATGCCCAGGCCGCGCGTGAGGTCTTCCAGCTTTTTGGCCAGCTCCATCAGCTCTTCGGCCTCTTCCTCTTCCAACACCTTGGCGATTTCCGGCTCGGCCTCCATCGCCTTTCCTAGGCTCAGCGGCTTGTTGGCTTCCAGCGGGATCAGCTTGGAAAGCTTGTCGCACACGCCGAAGGGCAGCTCCAGCACGCGCCCCACGTCGCGGATCACGGCTTTGGAAGACAGCGTGCCGAAGGTAACAATCTGGCTCACTGCCTCGAAACCGTATTTTTGGCGCACATATTCAATCACGCGGCCGCGGTTGTTTTGGCAGAAGTCGATATCGAAGTCGGGCATCGACACGCGCTCGGGGTTGAGGAAGCGCTCAAACAGCAGCGCATAGCGCAACGGGTCTAAATCCGTAATTTTTAAGGAATAGGCCACCAGCGAGCCGGCGCCCGAGCCGCGCCCCGGGCCCACCGGGCAGCCGTTGTTTTTCGCCCAGTTGATGAAGTCGGCCACAATCAGGAAGTAGCCCGGAAAGCCCATCTGCACGATGGTGCCCAACTCAAAATCCAGCCGCGCCTGGTATTCGGGCAGCTTTTGTGCGCGCTCGGCCTCGTCGGGATAGAGCGCGGCCAGCCGCTCGCGCAGGCCTTGGTTGGCAAGGTGGGCGAGGTAGTCGTCCAGGCTCATGCCTTCGGGCGTGGGAAACTGCGGCAGGAAGTTTTTGCCCAGCGTGAGCGTGAGGTTGCAGCGTTTGGCGATTTCCACCGTGTTTTGCAACGCTTCGGGCAGGTCGGCAAAGCGGGCGGTGATTTCTTCGGGCGAGGCAAAATACTGGCCGGACACAAATTCGCGCGGGCGGCGCTTATCCGCCAGCACCCAGCCGCCGGCAATGCACACGCGCGCGTCGTGCGCCTTGAAATCATCAGGGTTGAGAAATTGTGCCGGATGGGTGGCCACCACGGGCAAATCCAGCTCGGCCGCCAGTTTGAGGCTACCTGAAACCGAAGTTTCCCATTCCGGTTTTTCAGGTAGCCTTTGCAGCTCCAGATAGAAAGCATTGGGAAACCATTGCGTGTATTTCTGCGCAGCGGCGCGGGCGGCATCGGCGTGGCCGTTCATTAGCTGGCGGCCCACTTCGCCCAGGTGCGCGCCGGAGAGGCAAATCAGGCCTTCGTTGCCGCCTTCGGCCAGCCATTGCGGCTCCAGCTCGGCGTGGGCAACGTTGCGGTCGCTGCCCACATAGGCGCGGGTGAGCAGCTCGCACAGGCGGCGGTAGCCCGCTTCGTTGCGCACCAATAGCATGGCGCGGAAGGGCTGCTCGGAGTTTTCCGGGTTGGCCACCCACACATCCGCCCCCACCACGGGCTTGATGCCGGCGACGCGGCAGGCTTTGTAGAATTTCACCAGGCCGAAGGTGTTCATCAAATCGCTGATGCCCAGCGCGGGCAGGCCGAAGGCGGCGGCCTTCTTCACCAGCTCTTTGATGCGCAAGGTGCCGTCGGTGATGGAAAATTCGGTGTGTTGGCGCAGGGGGATGTAAACGGGGGCGGTCATATTTCGGGCTTGGGGACGGGATGGATGGAGCTACGCGGCTTTAGCTTCGCAGAAACTCAGCCTTGACTGCGCCAAGACATCGTTTTAACCGTTGAAGCTGACGCTTTCAGGTAGCCTGATTGAACAGAATGAGGGCGCACATTGTACCGCAAACGGGCGGCGGGCGCGGCGGGGCGTGTTGGGATGGCGGCAAACAAGATTTCAGGTAGCCTCTGGAGGCTACCTGAAAATTTAGCATGATGCCGGGATTACTGCGGCAGATGGCGCTCGGCTTCCCATTGATCGAAAAATGCCGTAGAACCATACCGAGTAGAGAAAATAATCATGTTTGGGTCAATATATTGAAACAATATGTTCAAATCTCTGAAGCTGTAATCCACATGGATAGGCTCTCTGCCCAAACCGATAATCGAGCCCCGGGTATGGTTGTGAGCCCAATAAAGCCCATCACTAGCAAGATAAACCGTATGCCCATCTTTATATTTAATACTGATAGCCATCCGGTAGTCATACCCTCTATCAGTGTCCCGCGGATAAACCTTAACCTGCATATTCTCAATAATATCCAAAACCCGATCAAATTCCTGCGGTTCAATCGAATAATAGGCGTAATCAGTTGCTCGGTCATAATATTCCTCAGAAATCATGGCACTGGCTTTGCCTGGCCTTATTCCAGCGCTAACTTCCTCAGGCCTCGACACAGCAATCTCATAACGATGCAATCCGTTAATCACTTTCAACTCTATTGATTGGACATCCTCCCTCGGAATCCCCACAATCCTTCTCAATGGCACAGCCTGCCGCGAAAAATTCCTATCTCTAACGCGCCTACCCGCAGGTATCTCCCGATACTCCTCCGCCGTCAGCCTATCCCACACCTGCATATTCCGGCTCTTCGAAATCCGTTCCATCGCCTGCTGCGCGGTTTCCTGCGCCACCACTTCCCGCTGCTGCAAACGTACACCCTGCGCCACCGCCTGCCACGGCAGCACAACAGCCAAGCCAACCGCCAGCCAACAAGCCCAAGCTCGCATATTCTTCCCTTTCTAAAAATAAAATTAGCTTCAATACGGCAATCTTACACCTTCCCTGTTTTTCAGGTAGCCTCCAACCACTCCCAACAGGCTACCTGAAAACACTCACTCCTCAAACGGCTTGCGATGCCAAAACCGCCTGCCCAGCCGCCGCGGCCGCATTTCCCCGTTTTTCCCCAACACAAAATCCAGCTGCCCGCCGCGCGCCGTGGTGTAGAGCCGGATGCCGTGCGCCGAAAGCCGGTGGCGCACGATTTCAGCCGGATGGCCGTAGGAATTGGCAAAGCCGTTGGCCGCCACCGCCGCTTCCGGCGCCACCGTGTTCAAATAAGCCGACGAAGAAGACGAACGGCTGCCATGATGCCCCAACACCAGCAGCTGGCTGTGCAGCGAATCGCCATATTGCCCCACCAGCCAGCGCTCGCCCGCCACGCCCAAATCCCCGCCAATCAGCAGCGCCTGCCCGCCCGCCACCACGCGCAGCACGCAGCTTTGCTCATTATCGTCCGCCTCCGGGCTGCGCGGCGGCGTGAGAAACTCAAAATGCACTCCGTCCCACTCCCAAGCCGTATCGCCCGCGCACCACTCTGCGCCTTGCGCATACGCCTCCGGCTGCCCGGCATACAGCTTGCGCGGCGGCAAGGCTACCTGAAAAGCCGGAAAGCCGCCGTCGTGGTCCGCATCATGATGCGAGAGCACCAGCACATCCGGCGCACCCAGCCCCTGTGCCCACACATTCGGCAACAGCTGCATCTGCGCCGCCCCCGCCGTGCCCGTATCGAACAGCAGCCAATGGTTTTGCGTGCGCACCTGCACCGCCAGCCCCTGCCCCACATCCGTTATCCGCACCGCCGCCACCTCCGCTTCCGGCGCCGGCGAGCGATACAGGCAAGACGCCGCCAACACCAGCCCCGCCCACGGCCGCAAGCCCAAGCCGCGCGGCAGCATCCACACCGCCAGCGCCGCCAACACCGCCAGCCAAAACAGCGGCGGCAAATGCGCCAGCGCCCCCGTCGGCGCCCAAGCCCCCAGCCACAGCACCGAGCGCATCGTATATTCGCCAACCGCTGCCGCCATTTTCAGGTAGCCTGCCAAGGGCAGCAGCACCGCCAGCAATGCCAGCGGCACCAACACCCAGGGAAACCACGGAATCAGCAGCGCATTAGCCAGCGGCGCCAGCAGCGGCACCACGCCGAAAGTCTGCCCCGCCGACCAAAACCCCAGCAGCGTGGCCGCATACTGCCCGCGCAGCGCCGTGCGCGACTTGCCCGCATGCAGCCGCCCCTGCGCCGCCCAAATCAGCGCCGCCACTGTGCCGAAGGAAAACCAAAAGCCCACGCTCAAAGCCGAAAGCGGGTCGAACAGCAACACCGCCGCCAGCGCCCAGCCCCACGCCCGCCAAGGCTGCGGGCTGCCGCGCCGATACCACTGCCAGGCAAACACCGCCAGCATCAGCAGGCTGCGCTGAATCGGCACGCCGAAGCCCGCCAGCGCCGAATAAAACAACGCCGCCGCCAAGCCCGCCACCAAATACCAACGGCGCGGCTCCGCCAACGGCAGCTGCAGCAGCACCAGCCGCGCCAACCAAGCCGCCGCCAGCGCCACCATGCCGATGTGCAGCCCAGACACGCTGATCAAATGATTGATGCCCAAGTTGCGGAACGACTGCCAATGCTCGTCCGCCAGCCCGCCGTATCCGCCGCCGCCCAAAGCCTGCATCAGCGCCGCGCCGTTGGGATATTCCTGCGCCGCCTGCTGCCAATCCTGCTGCCGGTTGTAACGCCAGTTTTGCCAACGCGCCTGCCAGCCCGTGTCCGGCGCCAGTTCTGCCCGTTCACGCGCCGCCGAAGCGATGCCGTCGATGCGCCGGCTGAGCGCCCATGCCTCGCGGTCGAAGCCGTTTGCATTGCGCTCGCCCACCGTCGGCCGCACCCGTACCGTCATCCGCCAGCGGCTGCCCGGCCGCCATTCGCGCAGCTGCCGGTCGGACACCAGCAGCCGGTAGCGCCACCCCTCCTCCGTTTCCGCCCAAGCCTCAAAGCGCACCGCCTGCGCCGACACCTCCGCCACCGAGGCTACCTGAAAATCCAGCCGCACCCGCTGAAACTCCGGCTCGGCCGGCCACTGCTGCGCCAGCGCCAGCTGCACCCGCCACACGCCGTAGAGCAAACCCAAGAGCAAACACCACGCCCCGCGTGCCCGCTGCCAGCAGCCGAGCAAAGCCAGCAGCACCACCGAAGCAGAGGCAACAGCAGCAAAATGTGCTGCCGGCAAACCAAATGCCAGCAGCACACCCGCTATCCACCACCACAATCCGCCCCGAATCATTTGCCGTTCCCGCCGTTTTCCTGTTTGATCAAGCGGCCGATTTTATCGCAAATCCGGCCAATGTTTGGCAAAGCGGACACTTATAGTGGATTAACAAAAATCGGGACAAGGCGGCGAGCCGCAGACAGTACAAGCAGTACGGCAAGGCGAGCCAACGCCGTACTGGTTTTTGTTAATCCACTACAAAAACACTGCCGCCGCCATGCTGAACCCAAATCAGCAGGCAGGCGGCAGGCAAAAATAAAGCCTTGCACATCGGCAAGGCTTTAAGTTTTCAAGTAACCGCTGGATTACTTAACAGAGCTGGCAGCACCTTCAACAGCAGCAGTAGCTTCAGAAGCAGCACCTTCAACAGCAGCAGTAGCCTGAGAAGCAGCGCCTTCAACAGCAGAAGTAGCTTCAGAAGCAGCCTGTTCTACGGCAGAAGCGGCACCGGCAACTTCAGAAGCCATTACAGCTTCAGAAGCGGCGGAAGCAGCAGAAGCGTCAGAAGCAGCGGGAGCCGGAGCTTCGCCACCACAAGCAGCCAAGAACAGAGACATCAGGGCAGCGGCAAACAAAGATTTTTTCATGTTGAATTACCTCTAAACAAATTCAAGTTATAACTTTAAAAATTCCCTATCTGCGGACCTCTAGCCGTCGCACAGATAAATTCCAATTAAGAATTGCTGCGCATTATCCGCCGTTTGCCCGCCGCTGGCAACGCAATTATCCTAATCCGGCTTCCTGCCGCTGCGCCCGGCCGCCGGCAAAAAGCTGCGCCCGGCCGAGCATTAATTAACATATTCCGCCCCAATAACGGGGTGTTTCTATCGTTATAGCCAAAAAATATATATTTTTCATGCCAATATACTGCACTGCTTTCCTTTGCATATTTTTGCATTACGCCGGAGCGCGCGATAGTAAAACCCGTTTCCGCAAGCCGATTTAGCGTGTGCAAAAAAACAACAATCCCCGTTTCCGCACTTATCGGGTGGCATATTTTTGCCGCCGCTGTTCGTTTCTTCAAATAAGCCAACATCTGCTGCCAAAAATTTTCGCCTCGCAGAAACTTCAGCCTCGGTTTCGCCAAAACATCGGTCCACCTCGTTGAAGCTGACGCTTTAGCTTCGCAGAAACTCAGCCTTGGCTATGCCAAGACATCGCTTTCAGGTAGCCTCATTATGTCGCACATAGCCCCCGCCCGGCATTGCCGCTAAAATAATGCCTTTCCCACTTCGGCATTGCCGCCGATATTTTTCAGGTAGCCTTATATATGCTCGTTCTCGGCATCGAATCTTCCTGCGACGAAACCGGCGTGGCGCTCTACAGCACCGAACACGGCCTCGTTGGCAACCAACTGCACACCCAAATGGCCATGCACGCCGAATACGGCGGCGTGGTACCCGAGCTGGCCAGCCGCGACCACATCCGCCGCCTCGTGCCGCTCACCCAAGCCTGCCTGCGCGAAGCCGGTAAAAACTATGCCGATATCGATGCCGTCGCCTACACCCAGGGCCCCGGCCTCGGCGGCGCGCTTTTGGCCGGCAGCGCCTTTGCCAACGCCCTCGCCTTCTCGCTGGGCAAGCCCGTTATCCCCGTGCATCATCTCGAAGGCCACCTGCTCTCCCCGCTTTTGGCCGACGACAAGCCCGCCTTCCCCTTCGTCGCCCTGCTCGTGTCCGGCGGGCACACCCAATTCATGGCCGTGCGCGGCATCGGCGATTACGAGCTGCTGGGCGAAAGCGTGGACGACGCTGCCGGCGAAGCCTTCGACAAAACCGCCAAGCTGCTCGGCCTGCCCTACCCAGGCGGCGCCAAGCTCTCCGAACTCGCCCGCCTCGCCCGCCTCGGCCGCCCCGACGCCTTCAGCTTCCCGCGCCCTATGCTGCATTCGCACGATTTGCAAATGAGCTTTTCCGGCCTCAAAACCGCCGTGCTCACCGCCGTGCAAACCGTGCGCACCGATCACGGCGGCAGCCTGCCCGATGCCGTGCGCAACGACATCTGCCGCGCCTTCCAAGACGCCGTGGTGGATGTGTTGCTCGCCAAATCGCGCCAAGCCCTACTGCACACCGGCTACCGCACGCTGGTGGTGGCTGGCGGCGTGGGCGCCAACTGGAAGCTGCGCACCGAGCTTTCCGCGCTGCAAGTGCGCTCCGGCCCCAAGAGCCCGCCCGAAGCCGTGCGCACCTATTTCCCGCCGCTGCCGCTGTGCACCGACAACGGCGCCATGATCGCCTTCGCCGGCGCCATGCACCTGCAAGCCGCCCAAGCCGCCGCCGGCTTCAGCGTTCGCCCACGCTGGCCGCTGGCGGAAATCGTACGCTAAAAAGTGTGCCGCAAAATTTTCAGGTAGCCTTTATTTGGTGTTGAGTCCACCTGAAAATGATGTCTTGGCCTAGTCAAGGCTGAGTTTCTGCGAAGCAAAAAATCATCCGCGCCATCTAAAGCAGCCTTCCCCCACTTCGCTTGCAAACGGGATTTCCCTTTTTCAGGTAGCCATCCGCCACGTGGTGTGAGGCTACCTGAAAACCCGTTTGCCTGTTGCCGGGCGCATTCAAACCGCCGCCTAGATTTTTCAGGTAGCCTTCGCCCCGCCAAACCGCCAAAAACCCTTTCCCCAAAGCAGGTTTGCCCGATTTAACCGCCACAACGCTGGCGCAAGCCCGAACGCTGCTTTACAATTCGCCCATTCCACCCGCAAAGCGGCAACTGCAAAGGATTTTCGCGATGGCAAAAAAATATTTCGGCACCGACGGCGTGCGCGGCGAAGTGGGCAAATTTCCGATTACGCCCGATTTCGTTTTGAAGCTGGCCTACGCCGCCGGCCAGGTGCTCACCAAGCGCGACGACGAACACAAACCCACCGTGCTCATCGGCAAAGACACCCGCATTTCCGGCTATATGCTGGAAACCGCGCTGGTGGCCGGCTTCACCGCCGCCGGCGTGAATGTGATCCAAACCGGCCCGCTGCCCACCCCCGGCGTGGCCTATCTCACCCGCGCCCTGCGCCTTTCCGCCGGCGTGATGATTTCCGCCTCACACAACCACTACGCCGACAACGGCATCAAATTCTTCACCGAAGACGGCATCAAGCTCTCCGACGAAATCGAGCAGGAAATCGAACAGCAGCTGGAGCAGGAAATGCACACCGTTTCCTCCGACCTGCTCGGCCGCGCCAAACGCGTGAGCGGCGCCGACGACCGCTACATCGAATTCTGCAAATCCACCTTTCCCGCCAACATGAACCTGCGCGGCCTCAAACTGGTGGTGGACACCGCCAACGGCGCCGGCTACCACGTGGCGCCCAAAGTATTCCACGAGCTCGGCGCCGACGTGATCGAAATAGGCAATCAGCCCAACGGCTTCAACATCAACCACAAATGCGGCGCCACCTACACCAAAACCCTGCAAGCCGCCGTGCTGCAAAACGAAGCCGACTACGGCATCGCGCTGGATGGCGACGGCGACCGCCTGATGATGGTGGACAAACAAGGCAAAGTGTACGACGGCGATTCGCTGATTTACGTGATCGCCCGCGCCCGCAGCAAAACCGGCACGCTCACCGGCGGCGTGGCCGGCACGGTGATGACCAATATGGCGATGGAGCTGGCCTTATCGCAACAAGGAATCGAATTTGCCCGCGCCAAAGTGGGCGACCGCTATGTGCTGGAGCAGTTGCAACAGCGCGGCTGGCAGCTCGGCGGCGAAGCCAGCGGCCACATCCTCTGCCTCGACAAACACAACACCGGCGACGGCACCATCGCCGCGCTGCAAGTGTTGGCCGCGCTGCAAACGCTGGATCAGGACTTGGCCGCCGCCGTGGATTGGCTGCCCTTCCCGCAAACTATGATTAATGTGCGCATCAGCAAAGGGCAGGATTGGCAATCTGCCTCCGCCGCCGCCCTGCAATCGGTGGAAACCGAGCTGGCCGGGCACGGCCGCGTGGTGCTGCGCGCATCCGGCACCGAGCCGGTGGTGCGCGTGATGGTGGAAGCCCGCGACACCAAGCTGGCGCAGCGCTGCGCCGAACGCATTGCCGAGAGCATCCGTCAAAAATAACGCCGTTTCACAGGAACACCCCTCACCATGCTTGATATCCTAGAAGCCTTGTTCACCCAATACGGCTATGCGGCCGTATTCGTGGTGTTGGTTGCCTGCGGCTTCGGCATCCCAATTCCCGAAGACATCACCTTGATTGCCGGCGGCGTGATTTCCGGCCTCGGCCACAGCAATGCGCATATTATGGTGGTGGTGGGCATGCTCGGCGTGCTCACCGGCGACGGCATGATGTTCATGCTCGGCCACACGTATGGCGACCGCATCCTCAAAGCCCGCTTCATCAAACGCCTGATGCCGCCGCACCGCTACCTGCAAGTGCAGGAAAAGTTCGACAAACACGGCAGCTGGGTGTTGTTTGTGGCGCGTTTCTTGCCCGGCCTGCGCACGCCCATCTTCATCACCGCCGGCATGAGCGGCAAGGTTTCCTTTTGGCGCTGGCTGCTGATGGACGGCCTCGCCTCGCTCATTTCCGTGCCCGCCTGGGTGTATCTCGGCCACTACGGCGCCGCCAACAAAGACTGGCTGCTGATGAAGGCGCACCAGTTCCAGCACATCCTGTTCGTGCTCATCGGCATCGGCGCCCTGGTGTTGCTCTACTTCTGGCAGCGCAAACGCCGCCGCAGCCAATTCTTCCACGCCAAGCTGCAAGAGCTGCGCCAAAAACGTCAGGCCGGGCAGGGCAAACGGCACAGCGGCAACGAACAAGAACCGTCAGAATAAGACTGTTTGCACCGCATCTATTGTTGCCAAACTTTTTCAGGTAGCCTCTGCATAAAAGGCTACCTGAAAAATAAAAACCGTAGGTCGGGCGTTCATGCCCGACATTTTGTTATCTCCTCCCTCGCCCCGCCTCCCGCCGAGGCTACCTGAAAAAAATGAAACTCACCCGCCGCCAACTGCTCGGCAGCGCCGCCGCCCTTTCCGCCGCCGCAGCTGCCTCCCGCTTAGGCTACCAACACCTCCAGCGCCGCCCGAGCGTGCACATCAACCGCATCGGCCTGCCCTTCGGCCACCAGTTGCGCAACGGCCAAGTTCCCCTCGAGCCCCAATCCGAACACCGCTGCCACACCCTCATCCTCGGCAGCGGCGCCGCCGCCCTTTCCGCCGCCTGGTATCTCGCCAAGCATGGCCAAAACAACTTCCTCCTCGCCGAAGGCATCGAGCGCAACGGCAACAACGCCGCCTATGTTTCAGGTAGCCTTTCCGCCCCCTCCGCCGCCCACTATCTCGCCCTGCCCTCGCTGGAAAGCATCTATGTGCGCCAGCTGCTCGCCGACCTCGGCATCCTGCTCAGCGGCATCGGCGAGCCCGAGCCCGTTTATCGCGAAACCGACCTCGTCTACGCCCCCACCGAACGCCTGCTCTACCAAAAACGCTGGCAATACTCCCTGCTGCCGCAAGAAGACGCCGACAGCCGCCGCTTCCACGCCCTGGTCGAACGCCTGCGCACCGCCCGCGGCCGCGACGGCCTCAAAATCTTCGCCATCCCCGTTGCCCTCTCCTCCGCCGACGAAGAATGGCGCCGCCTCGACCAACTCACCTTCGCCGCCTGGCTCAAGCAGGAAAACTACCGCTCCCCCGGCCTGCTCTGGTATCTCGACTACTGCTGCCGCGACGACTACGGCCAAGGCATCGAGCAAGTATCCGCCTTCGCCGGCCTGCACTACTTCACCGCCCGCGGCCACACCAACGAAGCCGTGCTCACCTGGCCCGACGGCCTCGCCCACCTCTCCGAAGCCATCCGCCATCACATCCGCCTACAAACCATCGAAAGGCTACCTGAAAACCCCGAGCTCGCCTTCCCCCAGCCCACCGCTCTAGATGCCACCGCCCTGCAAATCAGCGAAACCGGTGAAGACGTAGCCGTGATCCTGCGCCACAACCAAAGCGGCCACACCGCCCTCATCCGCGCCCAACACATCATCTGCGCCATGCCCCTGATGGTGGCCGCCCGCATCATCGCCCAGCCCCAGCGCTACGGCTTCTCGCTCAACCTGCCCGCCTACGCCCCCTGGCTGGTGAGCAATTTCGTGCTGCACAGCTTCCCCAAAGAAGCCCAACACAGCGAGCTCGCTTGGGACAACGTCGTATATGGCAGCCGCGGCCTCGGCTACGTCGTTTCCACCAACCAGCTCATCCGCACCGCCAAACCCGAACGCAGCATCTTCACCGCCTACACCGCCCTCAACCACGACAGCCCCTCCGAAATCCGCCGCTGGCTGCTCAAAGCCGGCGAAGAAGAGCTGCTCGAACACGCCGCGCAAGACCTCATCCAAGCCTACGGCCCCGGCTTCTGGCAGCACGTGTCCGCCGTAGATATCGGCGTGCGCGGCCACGGCATGAGCGTGCCTACGCCCGGCTACCTCACCCAAGAAACCCTACTCCAACTGCGCCAACACCGCTCCCGCCTCCTCTTCGCCCACAGCGACCTGAGCAGCTATTCCGTAATGGAAGAAGCCGTGTATTGGGGCGTGGAAGCCGCCAAAAAAATCCTGCCGCGCTAAGCCGGCAGCGCCCAACCGCCACACACGATAAAGGCTACCTGAAATTTTCAGGTAGCCTCTCTATTTCCCGCACCATTTGCCAATCACTCCTCGCGCGCCTGCCGCACAAATCGCGCCATCAAATCCCGGCTCTTGATGCCCGGCGCCCGCTCCACCCCGCTGGACACATCCAGCCACGCCGCGCCGGTTTGCCGCACGGCTTCCGCCACATTGTCCGCGTTCAGCCCGCCCGACAGAATCCACGGCAGCGGCATGCTCTCCGGCAGCAGGCGCCAATCGAACGATTGCCCCGTGCCGCCGTATTGGCCTTCGATGTGCGCATCCAGCAGCAGCGCGGCAGCATCGGCATAGCGGGCGGCGGCATCGGCAATATCCCGCGCCTGCCGCACGCGCACCGCCTTCCAATAAAGCTTGCCGAACTGGCAGCAAAACTCCGGCGGCTCGTCGCCGTGAAACTGCAATATATCAATCGGCAGCTGTGCCAGCACCGCACGGACGCTTTCCGCCGATGCGTTCACAAACAGCGCCACCTTAGCCACCTGCGGCGGCAGCGCCGCCACCACTTCCCGCGCCTGCGGCACGCTCACATAACGCTTGCTCTGCGGGTAAAACACCAGGCCGACGGCATCGGCGCCCAGCTCGGCGGCGGCTTGCGCGTCTTGCGGGCGGGTGAGGCCGCAGATTTTGATTTTCGGCATCGGGATTCCTTTCAGGTAGCCTTCCGGACGGGCGGCAGATATAGTGAATTAACAAAAACCAGGACTGCGTTGCCTCGCCTTGCCGTACTAGCTGTACTGTCTGCGGCTTCGTCGCCTTGTCCTGATTTTTGTTAATCCACTATGTTTTCAGGTAGCCTTTGCGTTTTGCAGCACGGCCAGCAGCTTGGCTTCGTCTAAATGCCAGTGGCAGATTTCCTCGCCGCCGTGCAGCAGCACCGGCACCAGCTCGTTATAGCGCGCTTCCAGCCCGGGATCGTCGTCCACATCCAACACTTGCAGTTCAAAACCGTATTCGGCCTGATAGGGCTGCAAGGCGGCGCGCATCTGGTGGCACAGGCTGCAATATTCGCGGAACATCAAGGTTAAAGTCATGCGTTTATCTCGTTGCAAACACGGCAAACGTTATAAATCAGGAAACAGCCAGGCGGGCAGCGGCGGCGTGGGCACGCCCCATTGCGGCGGGTAGTCCACGCCGGTGAGGTAGAGCCCGTCGGGCATAAAGGTAGGCGGCGCCAGGCGGCGGCTGCGGGCAGCCAGCAAATCGGCGAACTCGGGCACGGCCAGCTTGCCGCAGCCCACATACACCAGCGCGCCCATGATGTTGCGCACCATGTGGTGCAAAAAAGCGTTGCCGTGGAAATCCACCGCCAGCAGCTCGGGCGTGCCGTGCAGCGACACGCTGTATAGGGTTTTCACCGGTGATTTGGCCTGGCACTCGGCGGCGCGGAAGCTGGAAAAATCGTGTTCGCCCACCAGCAGCGCGGCAGCTCGGCGCATGGCTTCGATATCCAGCGCGTAATGCGTCCAGCCTGCGCGGGCGGCCAGCAGCGGCGAGCGCACCGGCGCCGATTGCAGCAGATAGCGGTAGCGCCGGCCGCAGGCGTCGAAGCGGGCATGAAACTGCGGCGCCACTTCGCGCACCTGCCACACCGCCACGCCTTCGGGCAGGTGCGCATTCACGCCGCGCACCCAAGCCTGCTCCGGCCGGCGGGCGGCGGAATCGAAGTGCACCACCTGCGCCGTGGCGTGCACGCCGGTATCGGTACGGCCGGCGGTGATAACGCTTATCGGCTCTTGGGCAATCGCGCTCAGGGCGTTTTCCAAGGCGTTCTGCACGGTGGTGATACCGTCGGCCTGTTTCTGCCAGCCGAAAAATCGGCTGCCGTCGTAGCTGACAAACAAGGCGCGGCGTTGCGGGGCGGGAGAAGGCATAAAAAGTGGCGCAGTAAGGGGGAGGCGTTTGCTGGTTTGGTTGGCGTGGAAATTTTTCAGGTAGCCTGATAGCGGGTTAATGCTCTGCGGCATAAGGCGGCGAAGCGCAAACCCGTATCGTGAAATAAACTTACACCGATACGGCGAGGCAAGCTAGCGCCGTATAAAAACTTCAGTTCATTCGCTATTTTGTCTTATTTCTGCCTAACCGCTGCACACCAAGCCTGCATAAATGCCTGGTTGCAAAAACCCGGGCAATGCTGCCCGGGTTGGGATAGGCTACCTGAAAGCATCAGCTTCAGCGGAGCTAAAATCAGTGGCCGATGTCGTTCAACAGTGCCTGTGCCTGTGCCTGAATGCTGCTGCCTTCCGATTCGTTAATCAGTTCCAGCAGGGTCTGGCGGGCGGTGTTGGCGTCGTCGATTTCCAGATACATCTTAGCCAGTTCCAATTTGGCTTCCAGCGCCTCTTTCGGCAGCGGGCCGGCCACAGCTGGCTCGTCCGCCACGGCGGCAGGCTGGGCTGCCGGAGCAGTCTCAACAACAGGCTCGGCTGCCGGAGCAGACGGCGTGTCGAAATCCAAATTGAAATCCATCGTGTTGGAAGCGGCAGGCGCTTCTTCGTGCTGCGGGCTGGCTGAATCCAGTTCCGGCATCTCGAAAGACAGCGCGGTATCTTCCACTGCCGGGGCTTCCGGCTGGGCTGGCACGTCGAAATCAACGGTCGGCGCGGGCTCGGTTTGGAAAGACTGCGGCACGGCAGCCGGGGTTTCGTCCAACACCCAATCCAAACCCTCGGCCGTTTCTGCCGGAGCGGCAGCCGACGCAGCTTCCACCGGAGCGCCCACATCGGCCGGCTCTTCGCTGCCGAAGTTCAGCCATTCGTCTTCTGCGGCCGGAGTTTCCGCCACAGGCGCGGCCGGGGCGGCTGCTTGGGCGGGCGCGGCCGGTTCTTCTTCGGCCTGGGCCAGCCAGCTCCAGTCATCAGCTTCTGCCTGCTGGGCGGCTTCAGTAGTGCTGGGCGTGCTGCCCAGCTGCTGCTGTTCGTCCAAATGGCTCAAATCCAAGCCCAAGTCTTCTTCACTCACCGTTGGCTGCGGGGCAACGGGAGCGGCCGGCGCAGGCTGGGGAGCCGGTGCGGCAGGCGCGATGGGCGCGGCGGCAATACTGTCGGAATGGTCGGTAACGCTTTCGAAATACAGATCGTCGTCGTCATCATCTTCCTCATCAACCGCTGTCCGGCCGCGCTTAGGTGCTGCACCTTTGCGGCGGCGGTTTAGCAGCAGATAAGCCAAACCGCCCAATACCAAGAGGCCGCCACCGCCATACATGGCCATCTGCATAATGTCCATGCCTTCTTCTTCCATCGGCGGCTCTTCTACTACAGGCGGAGCCACCACAGGCGGAGCAGGCTCGACTACCGGCTCGGAAACCATCATGTCGGAAGCCTGTTCGGGCATGCTGGCCACCACTTCGGCCTGATCTGCCGGCAATACGTTTGAAGCAGGCACTTCGGCCACAGGTTCACTCACTGCCGGCGGCACAGCAGGCTGCGGCGGCTGGGCGGGTTCCACAGGGGGAGCGGGCGGCGGGGTAACCGGCTGCTGCACTGAGGCTGCAGGTTTGGTTTCCACCGGCGGAGTCGGCGCGGTGGTTACCGGCGGTTGTTGAACAGCCGGCGCGGTATCGGCGGCGGCACGTTCGGATGAAGTGGTCACGCGGCGCGGCGGGTTATGTGCCAAACGGCGCAGAGTGGCCGCATCGGGAATAATCAAAGTGGCGCCGCGATACATCAAGTCCGGATTGCCGTTGCGGAAGGCGCGCGGATTGGCAGCCACCAGCGCATTGATGGTTTGGCGCAGGGTCATGCCGGAGGGTTTAACTTGTTCGGCAATATCCACCAGCAGTTCGCCGTCTTTAATCTGATAGCTTCTGCCTTGAATCTGCACCGGTGCTTCGCGGCGGCCGGCGCGTTCTTGATGCCGGGAGGAGCGGCGGCGGCTCGGTTCGGCTTCGGCACGGCGTTCGCGACGCGTGTGGTTGGCAGCGGCATCGGGATGCTGGTAGTCGCGGGGATCCAGCATGGCGGTATATTGATGGTTTTGGTTGCCCACGCCGAGCCAGAATGTCATCACCGGCTCTTTAATCGGCGCGCTGGAACGCAAGCGGATAACGGCCCGGTCGGCACCTTGGCGGGTAACCGTGGCGTTCAGGTTTGCGCCGTTGATGGTAGGCTTGGCCGAGCCGGCCAGTGCGCGGGCTTCGTCGCCGGTTACCACCACAGTGGCGGAAAAAGGCTCGTTCAGGCGCGAATGCACCTGCATGCCGCCCATCGCGGCATAAGCGTGAACCGAAGCAACCAAACCCAGAGAAGCGGCAATCAGCTTCATTTTATACTGCTTACAAAACATCAAATCCCCCTTACAACCTTAAAGTAATGCTCGTTAAGCTTCTGAGCTAACAGAAGAATACAGGCTGACGCAAGCAATCTCCCAGCCCGATTCGGCCTAACGCGCAACGGATTAAATTCTTTAAACCTAGGTATCATATCGTTTATTTCCTATTTATGCCAAGCCATTTCTGCCATTTGCCCCCATTTTCTATACAGGAATGAAACATTTTTTAATTATTTAACGGAACACGGCTATTTGAAATTTTCAGGTAGCCTGCCTGAGTGCACTGTTGCCAAGATAGGATGATGCGGCTTGATTCAGCGATATTTAAGTGCAGAATCGCCGTATTTGCTTTAATATTGGCACTTCCTTGATTATCCCCAAACCACACCCACATTGAAGGGATATAAAATGCTGTTTATGCTGATGGCCTCAGATGTTGCCGATTCCACCGAAGCCCGCCTGGCCGCCCGCGAGGCACATTTGGCCAGGCTGAAAGCCCTGCAAGAGGCCGGCAGGCTGGTATTGGCCGGCCCCTGCCCCCTGCCCGACGGCGAACACGGTTTTTCAGGTAGCCTGATTGTGGCCGAATTCGAATCGCTTGATGCGGCTGAAGAATGGGCCGGGCAAGACCCTTATGTGGAAGCCGGCGTGTATGCCGAAATCCTCATCCGCCCGTTTAAGAAAGTGCTGCCCGAATGAGCGCGCACACCATCCGCCAACGCCTGCAGGCCGCCTTCGAGCCCGAACTGCTCGACTTGGCCGACGAAAGCCACCTGCACATCGGCCACGCCGGTAACACCGGCGGCGGCCACTACCGGATACACATTGTCAGCCCGCGCTTTGCCGGCATGAGCCGCATCGAACGCCAGCGCGCCGTGCAAGCGCCTTTACACGACCTCTATCCCGGCCAAATCCACGCCCTGAGCATCCGCGCGCAAACGCCGGAAGAGTACCGAAGCTGAAAATCCTTTATAATCCAAACATAGCCAATCTTTCCATTTGAGGACGACAACATGAAACGCACTTCACTCGCACTGCTGCTCACCACAGCCCTGGCCGCCGCCCCGCTGGCTGCCCAAACCATCGTAACCGTAAACAACACCCGCATCGACAGCGCTGAAATCGACCAGCAGGTGAAGATCATCAACGAGCAGAGCAACGGCCAAGTGCCCGACAGCCGCGAGCTGCGCGAAAACATCGCCCGCCGCCTCGTTACCCGCGAGTTGATGATTCAAGAATCCCGCCGCCTGCGCCTAAACGAAACCCCCGAATTCAAGCAGATTATCGAGCGCGCCCGCGCCGACGCCCGCAGCAGCGGCGAAGACCGCAAACCCACCTTCCAGCAAGACTGGAACACCTTCGAAGGCAACGTTACCGCCCAAGCCCTGGTTGCCCACATCCTGCGCAGCAAGCCGGTAACCGACACCCAAGTGCAACAGGCCTACCAGGAAATCACCAACCGCTACCGCGGCACGCAGGAAGTGCAGCTCGGCGAAATCATCCTCGATAACGCCGACAACGCCCAAAAAGCCATTCCCGACCTCAACCGCGGCCGCCGCTTCCCCGACGTGGCCCGCCAATACACCATCGACACCCCAAGCCGCGCCAACGGCGGCATCAGCCCCTCCTTCACCCCGCTGAAAGACTTGGAAGAAGGCGCGCCGATGGTGTACAACGCCGTCAAATCCCTGCAGCAGGGCAAATTCACCGAAACCCCGGTGCAGAGCAACGGCATCTACGCCGTCTTCTATATGGCCAACAAACGCCCCGTGCGCGTGCCGCCCTTTGCCCAGCTCAAGCCGCAAATCCAGCAAGATTTGCGAAACCTGCTGATCGAGCAAGAAATCGCCCGCCTCTACCAGCAGGCCACCATCCGCTAATCTCCATTGAGCGCAACATAGCGGCTGCTTTTCCGGCAGCCGCTATCATTCAATCCAACAAAACAATCTTTTAGGAACACACCGCCATGCAAAAGAAAACCCTCGCCGCCAGCCTGCTCGCCCTCGCCGCCTTCACCGCCGGCTGGGCCATCGCCGCCGCCCCGCAGATTGACGAAAACCGCATCGCCCAGCAGGTGAAAACCTTGCAGCAGCAAGCCCCCGCCCAGCCCGGCGAGCCCGCACCCGATGCCGAGCAACTGCGCCAATACGCCGTCAAACAGCTACAAATAGACGAAGTGCTCAAAGCCGCCGCCATCCGCGCCGGGCTCGATAAAAATCCCGACATCCAAGCCCGGCTTGCCAACCTCGAAGCCAATTTCTACGCCCAGGCCTATGCCCAACACCTCGCCGGCCAAGTGCGCGTGAGCGACGCCGAAGCCCGCCAGCTCTACGCCGCCATGACCCAGCAAATCCAGCTACAACACATCCAATTCGCCAGCCAGGCCGAAGCCGACGCCGCCATCGAATCCCTGCGCAAAGGCCTCAGCTTCGAGCAGCTCATGGCACGCCAGCCCAACGGCAGCAGCGAAGCCAACTGGCTCAGCCTCCAGCAGCTGCCGCCGCCCATCGCCGACACCGTGCGCGGCATGACCCGCGGCCAAATCAAACCCCTGCCCCTAGGCAACGGCAACATCCTCCTGCTCAAACTCAGCGCCACCCGCCCCATGGAAGACGCCCCGCCCTTCGAGCAGCTCAAACCCCGCCTCGTCGAACAAATCCAACAGCAGCAAGCCCAACAAACCATCCTCAAGCTGCTGCAAGAAAACGGCATCGACCCGAACTAACCAAAAGGCTACCTGAAAATTCAGGTAGCCTTTTTCACCCCGCAACACCAAGGCTACCTGAAATATCCGCCCGCGATTTTCAGGTAGCCTTTCAAGCCTTTGTAAGGAAACATAAATCCTGCCCTTCTGTTTTTCAGGCAGCCTCCCGCACACGGCAGAGGCTACCTGAAAACTTGCCCGCCCGAAAACAGCCGTCCTCACGCGCAATGCCAAGCGCCGAGAACATACGGCCGCGCCGCGCCGGTGGCGGCATGCGGGTTGCCGGGCTGGCGCTGGAGGCGGCAGGCGGCGAGCCAGGCAAAGGCGGCGGCTTCCACCCATTGCGGCGGCAAGGCGAGCTCGTTGGTGGAAGCGGTGCGGATGCCGAGGGCGGCCAGCCGCTCGGCCAGCTCGCCCATCAGCACGGGGTTGAACACGCCGCCGCCGCACACGAACACTTCGCGCGCATCGGGAGCGTGCGTGGCAATGGCGTCGGCGATGGTTTGCGCGGTGAAGGCGTTGAGCGTGCGCACGATGTGGGGCGGGCCGTAGTTGGGTTTCAGGTAGCCTTGCAGCCAATCGTGCGAGAAGAGGTCGCGGCCGGTGCTTTTGGGCGGGGGGCGGCGGAAATAGGGATGGGCGAGCAGGGCTTGCAGCAGCTCGGGGATAACGTGGCCGCCGGCGGCAAGCTGCCCGTCGCGGTCGCAATCTTGGCCGAAGCGCTGCTGTATATAGGCGTCGGCCAGCATATTGCCCGGGCCGGTGTCGAAGCCGTGCGGGGGCGTGCCGGGCTGCAACACGCTGATGTTGGCGATGCCGCCGATGTTGAGCACCACGCGGCTGTGCCCGGGGCTGCCGAACACGGCCTGGTGGAAGGCGGGCACCAGCGGGGCGCCCTGCCCGCCGCCGGCCATATCGCGGCATCGGAAGTCGCCGACGGTGTCGATGCCGGTGAGCTCGGCCAAGAGCGGCAGGTTGATAAGCTGCACGGTGTAGCCGTGCTCGGGGGCATGGCGGACGGTTTGGCCGTGGGCACCGATGGCGGCGATGTCGGCCGGGGCGAGCTTTTGCTGCGCGAGCAGGCCGTGCACGGCTTGGGCGTTGAGCCGCGCCAGCTCTTGCGCGAGCATTTCGCTGCGGTGGATTTCGTGGGCGCCGCTGTCTTGCAAGGCGAGCAGGCGTTGGCGCAGGTCGGGGCTGTAGGGCACGGCAAAGTGGCCGAGCGCGCCCTGCCAGCGCGTGCCGTCGAGCGCGGCCAGCACGGCGTCCACGCCGTCCATGCTGGTGCCGGACATCAAGCCGATATAGTGTTGGGTCATGGCGGATAAGCAGTGTGGGAAACGGCGGCATTATATAGCGAACGGCGGCCTTCCGCGCTGCGGTGCTTGGGCTATAATGCTTGGCGATATTTTCAGGTAGCCCCTGGTGCAGTAAAGGCTACCTGAAAAAACTGAACATCACTCCACCGCCAAGGAATCCCCATGCATACCCTGCTCCAGCGCATCATCACCCAGCTCAATATCCTCCGGGAGCAATACCCGGCCGCCGTGGCCGAACTCGGCCTCAACTACACCCTCAATCCCGGCGCCGGCGAAGCCGATTTCGCCCGGCTCGAACAAACACTAGGCTTTCCCCTGCCCGAAGACTTCAAAGCCCTCTACCGCGCCGCCAACGGCGAAAACGGCATCGCCGGCGTATTACTAGACCAAGAATGGCTGTCGATTGAACGCATTATCCAAGAATACGGCACGTGGAAATCCCTGTTTGACGACGGCAGCTTCCAACGTCCCGACCACACCGATTTCGGCTGTTCCCCCGAACACCCCGGCATCAAGCCCGATTTCTGGTGGAATCCCAAATGGATTCCGCTCACTGCCGATGGCGGCGGCAACGGCATGATGATCGACCTCGACCCCGCCCCAAGCGGCACAGCCGGGCAAATCATCCAAATGTGGCACGACAGCCCCGAACGCAGCCTCGAAGCCCCCTCCCTGCATGCCCTGTTGGCGCAATTCGCACAAGACCTGGAAAGCGGCCAATACCTGCTGCATGAAGATTACGGCCTGATTTCCCAATCAGAATTCAAAGAATTGGAGCAACACCAATCACAAACTGCCTGAAAAACCATCCTCATATCAACGAATGAATATTTTCAGGTAGCCTCTGCCGCGGTAAAGGCTGCCTGAAAACGAACACAGTGAGTTTCCGCAAAGCTAAAAACACCCGCCCCAACCCAAACCCAAAACACCCCATGAACCGTGCCATCCAAACCCAATTCAACGCCGCCTCCGCCCGCTACGACAGCCAGCGCCGCGCCCTCATCCCCTGCTTCGACCTGTTCTACCAAACCGCCGCCGGGCTGGCCGAAAGCGTGCCAAACGTGCGCCGCATGCTCGACCTCGGCGCGGGCACCGGGCTGATGAGCGCGTTTGTGTACGAACGCCGCCCCGAAGCCGAATTCGTGCTCGCCGACATCTCCATGCAGATGCTCGCCAAAGCCCGCGAACGCTTCCACGGCTTGCCGAATTTCCGCTTTATCGAACAAGACCTCACGCAGCTCGAACCGTGCGAGAGGCTACCTGAAAACTGCTTCGACCTCATCATCTCCGCCCTCGCCATCCACCACCTGAGCGGCGCGCAAAAGCAACCCTTGTTCCGCCAAATCGCCCGCCTGCTCGCCCCGCACGGCCGCTTCATCAACGCCGACCAGGTGCTGGGCGAAACCCCCGAGGCCGAAGCCGCCTACACCCAAGCCTGGCGGCAACACGTCCTGCACCATCCCGGCTTATCCGAAGCCGACAAAGCCGCCGCCTTCGAGCGCATCAAGCTCGACCGCATGAGCAAGCTCTCCGAGCAGTTCCAATGGCTGCACGAAGTTGGTTTGCAGCCTGCACTGTATTTTCAGCATTACAATTTCGTCGTGTTTGCCGCAGATAAAGGGAAGGCTACCTGAAAACCCGTTTCTGGTTTTTCAGGTAGCTTTTGTTAATTCCTAAGGCTAAACTTCAGCATCATCATGTATGGGTTGTGCCATGATTACCACCCGTATAGACTGATTCACTGTTATCAATTAAAGGAGAACTTCCGATGGGAAAAGTTACACAAGAACAATATATAGCAGCTTATGAGAGAGCTGTTCGAGTATATAACGGAGAATATACAAGAATAAGTGGAGCAAAATATCTGCATGATAAACATGGTATCAACCAATCAACTGCGGATGAATTTATCAATAAATATAGATGCATGCGCGAAGGGAAATCCTTTTCCAGAGGCGCAAGCATAGAGGCAATAAGCTTATTTTTTAAATAAAATTTATGAAACCAATGGTGATGATGCTTTACTAACAGCTATCCGCTCAGTGCATCTGCATATCAAACAATCTAACTCCCCCATGCCTGGTCTTCGTAAGGTATTAGAAGAGTTTGAGCAAAAAGTTCCGAGTAACTTAGATGCATTAAATGCTGAGGAACATAAAAGAGTTACTGAATCTCTAAGGATAAGTTCAAAAGAACGTAAAAAGAGATTAGACGCAGCACCAAAAAAACCAGAAAAAGAAATTATTAGGGTTGTACGATTTAAAAGAAATCCTGATGTTGTGGCTGAGGTTTTGGAAAGAGCAAAAGGAATCTGCGAAGTGTGTAACAATCCTGCCCCTTTTATCAGAAAATCAGATGACAAGCCTTACTTAGAGGTTCATCACAAAATCCGATTAGCAGATGGCGGAGAGGATAGTGTAGAAAATGCCATTGCACTCTGCCCAAACTGCCATCGTAATGAACACTATGGAAAATAACTCTCTCAAAAATAAGGAATCCCCATGACCGACAACAAAACCTGGTCCGGCCGCTTCAACGAGCCCGTGTCCGAACTCGTCAAACAATACACCGGCTCGATTGGTTTCGACCAACGCCTCGCCCGCTGGGACATCCAAGGCTCGCTCGTCCACGCACAAATGCTGCACGAAGCAGGCGTGCTCTCCGCGCAGGATTTGGCCGATATTCAGCGCGGCATGGCCGAAATCCAGGCCGAAATCGATTCAGGCAGCCTGCAGTGGTCGCTCGATTTGGAAGACGTGCACATGAACATCGAACGCCGCCTCACCGATAAAATCGGCGACGCGGGCAAACGCCTGCACACCGGCCGCAGCCGCAACGACCAAGTCGCCACCGACATCCGCCTGTGGCTGCGCGACGAAATTGCCGTCATCCGCACGCTCATCCAAGACGTGCAGGCTGCCCTGCTGGATTTGGCCGAAGCCAACGCCGCCACCGTCATGCCCGGCTTCACGCATTTACAGGTAGCCCAGCCCGTCAGCTTCGGCCACCACCTGCTCGCCTATGTGGAAATGCTCGGCCGCGACAGCGAACGCATGGCCGACTGCCGCCGCCGCACCAACCGCATGCCCTTGGGCGCGGCCGCATTGGCCGGTACCACCTTCCCCATCCGCCGCGAGCGCACCGCCGAACTCTTGGGCTTCGAGCAAATCTGCCAAAACTCGCTCGATGCCGTGTCCGACCGCGATTTTGCCGTCGAATTCACCGCCGCCGCCTCGCTGATTATGGTGCACCTGAGCCGCCTATCGGAAGAACTGATTTTGTGGATGTCGCCGCGCTTCGGCTTTATCGACATCGCCGACCGCTTCTGCACCGGCTCATCCATCATGCCGCAGAAGAAAAACCCCGACGTGCCGGAACTCGTGCGCGGCAAATCGGGCCGCGTCATCGGCCACCTCACCGGCCTGATTATGCTGATGAAATCCCAGCCGCTGGCCTACAACAAAGACAATCAGGAAGACAAAGAGCCGCTGTTTGACACGGTGGACACGCTCATCGACACGCTGCGGATTTACGCCGACATGATGCGCGGCATCACCGTGAAGCCCGAAGCCATGCGCGCCGCCGTGCTGCAAGGCTTCGCCACCGCCACCGATTTGGCCGATTATCTCGTCAAAAAAGGCCTGCCCTTCCGCGACAGCCACGAAGCGGTTGCCCAAGCCGTGCGCCACGCCGAACAGGCAGGCTGCGGGCTGGAAGACCTGCCGCTGGACGTGCTGCAAGGATTCAGCGCGCTGATTGACAACGATGTGTACCAAGTGCTCACGCCCGAAGGCAGCCTGAACGCCCGCAACCACCTGGGCGGCACCGCGCCGGAGCAGGTGAAGTTTCAGGTAGCCCGCTGGCGCGGATTGCTGGAGAAACAGGCTTGAAACGTATTTTTCAGGTAGCCTCAATCCCGGCTCTATCCGCTTGCGGTATGCTGGCCGGAACACAAAAGATACCGTAATCGAAAGTCAAGAACTTTTTAAAAACGCAAGCAACATTAAGGCTGCGGTAGCCATCGGCTGCCGCTTTTTTGCAACACTTCAGACTGCTGTTTTACGCTGGTTTGTGCCGATTCTCGTCAAACGGCTGGCCGGATTTGATGACGGCGTAAGCGTATTTGATAATTTTGCACATCATCAAGACGTAAATTTGCTTGGGGTGTTTGCCCTGTTTCAGCTTTTGTTCAAACCAAGGCCGCCAAAGTTTGCTCCTTAGGCAGGCTGCTCGGGCGGGATAGTAAAATGCTTTACGCACCATCTTATCGCCCATTTTGGATATCTTGACGTATTTCACGCTTGTGCCGGAATCTTTGATAACCGGAGACAAGCCTAAATAGCTGATCAGTTTCTTTGAGTTTTCAAATTTATCTATATCGACCAGTACGGACAAGAGCCATGCGGCGGTTGTTTTGCCTACGCCGCTGATGGTTTGTAATAGCTGTTGGTTATGGCTTAATTCTTTATCCGAATCTATCAAATCTTGTATGGCTGTTTTGCAGCTTGCTATCTCGTTTTGTATGGCGTTGATTATGGTATCTATACCGGATTTGATTACCGGATCGGATACTTCTTTTCTGTTGCTTTCCATATTGAGCAATACGTTCAATTGTTCTACCGGCGATGAAGGCGATACCAATCAGGCCGAGACCTACGGCAATGCCGCCGACTGAAGCCAAATCGGTTTTGAAATCGCCGGTAGCGGCGGTTACTGCATCGGCCACAGCGCCAGCGTAAGAATTGGTGGCGATGAAGGCGGAGGACATAACGGCCAGTGCGGCCAGTTTGTTTTTCAACATAATGTTTTCCTTTTACAAGTTATTGCGGGCTTGACTTGGATTAACGCCGCCCGGATAGCGTTAATGCTTTAGGCTGAACAGCAGCAGCATGAGGGTTACCATTAGGCTGATTTGCGATAGCTGATCCATGATGTTTTCATATCTGACTATCGGCACAATCATGTGAATAATGCTGACTGCCATTTCTGCCTCTTATTAGTGGGCGGCTTCTCAAAGGTTTAACGTCGCTGGCCGCCCGGGCAACGACGGTACTTCTTATTATTCGGGTTCGTATAGGGTATAGACGGCGATATTCCTTAAGCTGCTGTCTATATCCCTGCCGTGGTCTAAAGCTACGTTGAGATTTCTGAACCTGAAGGCTTCATCCAGTTTTCGGACGTATTCGAGGCCACCTAAACCGTCTACACCGATGAATGCACCTTCACTTAATTCCTGAAGAACATAAACGGCTCTCATATCTCCCCCTTATTTCAGGCTGTCTTTCGGATCGGGGCGGGCTTTCACTTTGAGGTTTTTCAGGTTGAGTTGCGGCTTGCCTGATTTGAGTTCCATTTCCAGTTCAAGCTCGCAATCAACGGGGAATTTGTATTCGCGCAATCCTAAGTAATTGCTGCTTTTGCCGTAGTTAAGTTCGGTTACGTTCAAGCCGCATTCGTTTTCGGCATCACTGGGAACGTCCATCAATACGCGGACTTTGCAGGTGTCGAAATCGCGGCCTTCAATCGTGCCTTTGAACTGTTTGGCGCCAATCAGGGTTGCTTTTTGTACGAACATGGTTACTACTCCTTTTGTGTTATCGTCTGATGTGCCGGACAGGGCATTTAGCCGCTGTATCCGCAGACGGGGTTAAGAAACTTTTCTGAAACGCAGTCGATTTTTAATAGTTCGGCGAAATACTGGCCGGGATGGACAGCTTTAGGCACACCGGCTTCAGGATTAAATATTTTCAAAATCTCTTCGGTGGATTTGCCCAGTTCAAGCAGCATGTTGATTGCACGGCTGCCCTGCATGCGCAGGTATTTGATACTGTGCTCAATACCGGCTTGCACCATGCGTTGCTTAATGGCGATTTTTTTGGGTTGGCTTTGGGCGAATACGCCGTTTTCGCCAAACAGGCGGTTTAATTCGGGATATTGGGCGGAAAGGTAGTCGCCGGGATGAATTACGACATCCAGCGGAATGATTAAATCGTTACTTCTCAATTCGAGTTCGCAACGTACCCAAGGGCTTTCAGCATCGCCGAGCTGACGGCCTTTTTCGTAAAAACGGAGCATGCGGGAAGATAGGCGGGTACCGACATAGAGGGTTCGGCCATGCTTGGTATCGTTGTACCAATCATCCCCTTCGAGACGGAGCTTGGGTTGGGTGAAAGAATTGTTGAATGCGCCATTGCGGTAAGCGGTCAGGGCGTCATTTACGCTGTATTCGCCGCTTAGGAAGTCATGGGCTAAATCAACGCGGGTATAGCGGAAGCCAATAACTTCATCCATTTGGGAAAAGTTATAAAGGCGTTGTTCCCAGCCGTCTTTTGCGGCATTGAGGCCGGTGGCGGTCAGTTCTATGCAGATGGTGGATTCGTTGGAGGGGTTGATTCCGCCACCGATGCAGAGAATGCCGTAACTGGTTTCATGATTGCCGAGGTTGTAGCTGTCGCTGTAAAAGTTGGCGGATTTTTCGCGGTCATGGGATACGCCGAAACCGAAGATTTCATGCAGATGGAAAGAAAGCATGCCGACAATTTCTTCCTGTTCTGCCTCTTCACGGTCAAACAGGCGGAGCAGGCTGACTTTTTCAAGTACGAAAGTCAGTTGGTCGATGAAGGCACAATGGCCGTTCGTTCCCCGTCTGAAGATTTCTTCAACGGCTTTGCCTTTGCGGATAACCAAACGGCGGTATTTTTCGCTCACAGCACGCGATTTTTGTAAGTCATCCCCTGTTAGTCATCCCCTGTTAGCGTGGGGGGTGCCAATCGGGCGGCTTTAATATCCACGCCCCAGCGCTCTTTCATGCGCCGTTCGAAGGCGTCATAGGCCGCGTTGCGTTCGGCGTCGCGCTGGCGCGCTGCCGCCAACCGCTCCGCGGCCTGCCGCCGCTGTTTCTCGCCGTTGATTTTTTCAATACGCTCTTCGATACGATACATGATTAGACCGCCTGTTCCATCGGGGGGAGGATTTGTTCAAATTCCGCTTCGGTTACGTTGCGGAAGAAGGGGAGCTGGAGTTCTACGGAATCAAGGATGAATTGGCCGTAGATGTCTAAGAGGGTTTGCAGGCGGTCAGCAGGTTCGTTTTGGTCTATGACTTCGGCGAACAAGATGTAGCTTCTGTCTGCTGTGATATTGAGGGATACAGTGAGTTCGCAGAATAAGCCATCTTCGGGGCGGCCTATGGTGGCGGTGATGTTGGGATAGGTGGGAAGTTGGTAAGACATGAAAAAAGCTCCTTTGAGTTAGCTTGATCAAAGAGAGCTAGTCCAGCCTTATGTTAAGATAATGCCTGCTTGGCAAAGATACCGTCAGGACTAGCCCCCGACGGCGGAAAATATATAAGGCTACCTGAAAATATCCCGCCCATGCGGCAGATATTTTTCAGGTAGCCTCTTCCCCTATTGCAATCAAACCCTAATCCAACAGCGCCATCAGCAGCAGCATCAGCACAATCAGCGCCAGCCACATATTCTGCCGCTGCTGGGTGCGCACCAGGTGCAGATAAGCGTCGCGCATTTCCTGCTGGCGCGCCTCGTCCACCAGCATATTCAGTTTGCGCGGCAGGGCGGGCAGGATTTCCGCCCAATCCGGCGCTTCCTGCTTCAGGTTGCGCCATAAGGCCTTCACGCCCACCTGCTCGTGCATCCAATCCACCAAAAACGGCTTGGCCGTGGCCCACAAATCCAACTGCGGGTCGAGCTGCCTTCCCAGCCCTTCGATATTGAGCAGGGTTTTTTGCAGCAGCACCAGCTGCGGCTGAATCTGCACGTTGAAGCGGCGGCTGGTTTCAAACAGGCGCATCAGCACCAGGCCGAAGGAAATCTCGGCCAAAGGCTTGTTGAAAAACGGCTCACACACGGCGCGCACCGCCGCTTCCAATTCTTCCGGCCGCGTATCCGCCGGCACCCAGCCGCTTTCGATATGCGCCGTGGCCACGCGGTGGTAGTCGCGGTTGAAGAAGGCAAGGAAATTGATGGCGAGATAGCGCTTGTCGTAATCCGTGAGGCTGCCCACAATGCCGAAATCCAGCGCGATGTAGCGGCCTTCATCGTCCACCAGGATATTGCCCGGGTGCATATCGGCATGGAAAAAGCCGTGTTTGAATACTTGGGTGAAAAAAATCTCCACGCCGTAGCGCGCCAGCCGCTGCAAATCGATGCCGCGCTGCCGAAGCGTGGCGATGTCGGCAATCGGCGTGCCGTCCATCCACTGCATGGTCATCACGCTTTCGCTGCAATAATCGTAATACACCTGCGGCACGCGCAGCATGGTGCTGCCACTGAAATTGCGCCCGATTTGGCTGGCGTTGGCAGCTTCGCGCAGCAAATCCAGCTCGTCGTGCAGATATTTGTCGAACTCGGCCACCACTTCGCGCGGGCGCAGGCGTTTGCCGTCCGGCAGCAGCCTTTCCAGCAGCCGCGCGGCGGTGCGCATCAGCGCCAAATCCTGCTCGATTACCGGCTCCAAGCCCGGCCGCAACACCTTCACCGCCACTTCTTCGCCGCCAAACAGCCGCGCGCGGTGCACCTGCGCCACCGAAGCCGCGGCCACCGGCTCGGCTTCAAATTCTGCATAAATCTCTTCCAGCGGCCGCCCGAGCGAGCGCTCAATCTGCCGCCGCGCCAAATCCGCATCGAAAGGCGGCACCTTGTCTTGCAGGCGGCTCAGCTCCAGCGCATAGGCCGCCGGCAGCAAATCCGGCCGGGTGGAGAGCACCTGCCCGAGCTTCACAAAAATCGGCCCCAGGCTCTCCAGCGCCAGCCGCACGCGCACCGGCAGCGGGGTATCCCGCATTTTGCGCGAACGCGGCAGCAGCCGCACCAGCCAATGCGCCCTGGCCCGCGCGGCCAGCAGGTCGGCCAGCCCGAAGCGGTATACGGTTTTCATGATCACAGCCAAGCGGCCAAGCCATTTCATAGCGGAAATCCGGAGTGTAGGTGGAAAGGGAAGCGATTATAAAACAAAGCCTGCGGCGGGGCAGCAGGCGGTTTGACGAAAGCTTGGGCGGCACGGCGATTTATTTTTCAGGTAGCCTTTGCCGCGCATGGAGGCTACCTGAAAATTGGCTACCTGAAAATTTGAGAAGCACAGCAAAGAGGAATCTCGGCTGCTGCATTTTTCAGGTAGCCTTTGCACGCCGTGAAGGCTACCTGAAAACGCAAGTTCACACCTAGCCCACTTTCAAGCCCGAGCCGGTGCGGTAAAACTGGCCGTTGCCCACATAATGCAGCGTTTTCAGCCCGTCCGGCACGCTGTCGAACAGCCAGCGGCCGTCGGCATACACGCGGTCATCCGCCCAGGCGGCGGCCACTTCGCCGATAAACAAATCATAGCTTTGCTGGTTGTGCGGCTCGGGCAGCAGGCGGCAAACCAGGTAGGCGGCACAGCCCTTCACCAGCGGCACATCGAAGTCTTCCTGATAAAACAGCTCCGCGCCGCAGTCGGCCAGCTTGGCCGGATTGCGTTTACGGCTCTGGCTGCCCAGCGCCATCACCATTTCGGCCTGCCCGGCCACCGGCACCTGCACGGCAAACCAGCCGCCCTGCTCCACCAGGCCGCGCGTGAACGCGCCTTTGTCGAGCACCACGGTCAGGCGCGGGGGCGCATAATCCAGCGCGCACGACCAGCCCACGGCCATCACGTTGGCCGAGCCGCCGTGTTGGGCAGACACCAGCACGGTGGGGCCGTGGTTGATGAGGCGGGTGGATTGGGAGAGTTCGATGGGTTGGAGCATGATTTTCCTTTATTGCAGAGTGGTTTCAAATAAAACGGTAGGCTACCTGAAAGCGCGGCGGTTTTCTGCAAAGCCAAAATGAATTTGCGGCTTTACCGCTATTTTTTTCAGGTAACCTCTCCGCGCCAAAAGGCTACCTGAAAAATCATCCCGCGCGCTATTCGGTGTCGGCAATCTCGAACACTTGGCGCAGGTAGGCAAGGAAGGTGTTGTTGCTGCTCATGGTTTTGCCGGGGCTGTCGGAGAGCTTGGCCACGGATTGGCCGTTGCATTCCACCAGTTTGAGTACGATGTTGAGCGGGGTGTGGCCCATGTCGTTGGTGAGGTTGGTGCCGATGCCGAAACTGGTTTTGAAGCGGTCTTTGAAGTATTGGTGCAGCGCCCAAGCTTTTTCCAGGTCGAGGCCGTCGGAGAAGGTGAGCATTTTGGTACGGCTGTCGATTTTGAGCTTTTGGTAGTGGGCGTAGGCTTTGTCGCCCCAAATATAGGGGTCGCCGCTGTCGTGGCGCAGGCCGTCGAAGAGTTTGGCGAAATAGAGGTCGAAATCGCGCAGGAAGGCGTCCATGCCCACCACGTCGGTGAGCGCGATGCCGAGGTCGCCGCGGTATTCGCGCACCCAGCTTTCGAGGGCGGCTTTTTGAAAGTCGCGTAGGCGCACGTCGAGCGCTTGGAAGGCCTGCATGAATTCGTGCGCCACGGTGCCGATGGGGATGAGGCCGAGCTTTTTGGCGATGAATACGTTGCTGGTGCCGCGCAGGCAGCCGGGGGCGGCTTGGTTGAGCGTGTGCACCACGTGCTCCTGCCAAGCGAGGTTGTAGCGGCGGCGGGTGCCGAAGTCAGACACGAGGAAGGGCGGGTCTGCGGGATCTTCGGCTGCGGCGTAGCGGCGCAGCAAATCGGCCTTGGCTTGCAGGCGGCGCTCGCCTTCGGCCAGCACTTCGGGGGTTTCCAGGCGGCGGAAGTAGAGCTCGTTCACAATCGCCAGCACGAATATCTCGAAGAACATGGCCTGGATAATCGGCCCTTCCACGCGGATGCAGAGGCGGTGTTCCTCATCCACAAATACTTTGATAAAGCGGCGCTTGAGCTGGAACAGCTCGAGATAATCGACAAAATCGCTTTTGATGAAGCGCAGGCTGCGCAGGTAGTTGAGCTCGCTCAGGGTGAAGCGCAGGGTGCACAGGGCGTCGAGCTCTGCTTCGAGCTCGCTGCGGATGTCCACCAGCGGGTAGACCAGCGCATCGAGGTTGCGGCAGCGGAATTCATACACGCCGTGCGCCTGCGGGAATTGGTGCAGCACCACTTGCAGCATGGTGAATTTGTAGAGGTCGGTGTCCAGCAGGGAATGAATGATGTGCGGTTGCATGGCTGCTCCGTGAGTGTGGGTGATGAAGGAGAATGCTCATTTGCGGATGGTTTTTAGCTTCGCAGAAACTCAGCTTGGGCTGAGCTAAAACATCGCTTTCAGGTAGCCTTTGCAGACTGCCCCTTAAGGGTGTGGCATTAAAACACGTTTTGCCGCTTTCAGGTAGCCTGCCGCATCAAGCCGAGCCGTTTTCGGGTATTATACCTGCCAACGCGGTTTTTTGCTCCGCTCTTGTTTATTTTGCCAAATTTTTGCCCAAACCAACGCTATATGAAAAAACTCGCATTGCTCAGCCTTATCGCCGTATCCGGCCTCGCCGCCGCCAACACGCCCCTGCCCGATTTCTCCCCCGTGGCCGAAGGGCAGCACGTGGTCATCAACATCCCGCAGATGCGGCTGTTCCTTTATGAAAACGGCCAGCTGAAAAATGCCTACCCCGTGGCCGTGGGCAAAAGCCGCACCCGCACTCCGCTGGGCAACTACCAAATCGGCTCCAAGGCCTACAACCCCACTTGGACCATCCCCGCCAGCATCCGCCACGAACGCGCCGCCGCCGGCATGCCCGCCATCACCAGCATCCCGCCCGGCCCCAGAAACCCGCTCGGCCCGGTATTTGTGCGGCTCGGCCCGCCGCGCCTCGGCCTTGGCATCCACGGCACCAACGCCCCCGGCAGCGTGCCCGGCATCCGCAGCCACGGCTGTGTGCGCATGCACAGCAACAACGCCCTTCAATTCGCCCGCAGCGTGCACACCGGCGCCAACGCCGCCGTGATCTACCAGCTGGCCAGCCTCAACGCCGACGCCGGCAACCACCTCTGGCTCGCCACCTATGCCGACCCCTACCAGCAGCGCAACCTCAACACCGCCGCCCTGCGCCAAAGCATCGCCGCCTGGACGCAGGCCAAAGGCCTCACCACCAACGAAGCCCGCCTCAACGCCGCCCTGCGCAGCCGCAACGGCCGCCTCGTGTGCATCACCTGCAGCCCCGGCAACGCCAAAGTGCAGGGGCAGCTGCAATCCCTAGCCTGGCAAGGCGGCATGGGCGAATTGAGCCAGCCGCAGGCCGTGTCGGCCCCCGCCGTGCAGCAGCCGGATGAAATCCTGCCCGAAGGCAGCGCCGTGGAAGCCCTCACCGACGGCGCCGGCAGCACCGAAACCCCGATTCCGGCAAGCAACGCCGCCACCCCGCGCCGTCGCCCCAACATGGTCAAGCAAATAGAGCATCCTCTTCCGGCCACACCGGTGCAACAGCCACACGCACCAGATGTATCGCTGTCCGACAGCCTGTTGTGAGAAAAAACAAACCTGCCGCTATGCTGATAACGGCAGGTTTCATTTTTCAGGTAGCCTCCAAGTGCATACAGGCTACCTGAAAACATTAGCCTCAACGTAAACAAGAACCACCACTTCCTAATCCATCCAGCCCTACTCCCCAAGCCAAACCGTTCACAACACGCTATAATCCCGCCTGCATTTTTCAGGTAGCCTCATCCCGCCAACCCAGGCTACCTGAAAACCCAGCAAACCAACAACCCGTGCCCCGCGCACCTGCTCGCCGCCTGCCATCAGGCCGCCTGACACAGAAAGACCGCAACCCATGAAACCCACCATCGCCCTAGTCGGCCGCCCCAATGTGGGCAAATCCACCCTGTTCAACCGCCTCACGCGCACCAAAGACGCGCTGGTGCACGACCTGCCCGGCCTCACCCGCGACCGCCACTACGGCCACGGCAAAATCGGCAGCAAGCCCTATCTGGTGGTGGACACCGGCGGCTTCGAGCCTGTGGTGGACAGCGGCATTTTGCACGAAATGGCCAAGCAAACCCTGCAAGCCGTAGACGAAGCCGACGCGGTGATTTTCCTGGTGGATGCGCGCACCGGCCTCACCCCGCAAGACAAAATCATCGCAGACCGCCTGCGCCAAAGCCCGCGCCCTGTGTATCTGGTCGTGAACAAAGGCGAAGGCGGCCGCCGCGACGTATTGGCCGCCGAATTTTACGAGCTGGCACTGGGCGAGCCGCATGTGATTTCCGGCGCGCACGGCGACGGCGTGTACTATCTGATGGAAGACGTGCTGGAAAACTTCCCCGACGCGGAAGAAGAAACCGAGCAGGCCAAACACCCCGTGTTTGCCGTTATCGGCCGCCCGAACGTGGGCAAATCCACGCTGGTGAACGCCATTTTGGGCGAAGAGCGCGTGATTGCGTTTGACATGGCGGGCACCACGCGCGACAGCATCCACATCGATTTCGAGCGCGACGGCAAGCCCTTCACGATTATCGACACCGCAGGCGTGCGGCGGCGCGGCAAAGTGGACGAGGCGGTGGAGAAATTCTCCGTGATTAAAGCCATGCAGGCGGTGGAAGCGGCGAACGTGGCCGTGCTGGTGCTGGACGCGCAGCAGGACATCGCCGACCAAGACGCGACCATCGCCGGCTTTGCGCTGGAAGCGGGGCGCGCGCTCGTCATCGCCGTAAACAAATGGGACGGCATTTCCGAAGAGCGGCGCAACAGCATCAAAAAAGACATCGAGCGCAAGCTGCACTTCCTCGATTTCGCCAAATTCCACTTCATCTCCGCGCTGAAAGAGCGCGGCATCGACGGCCTGTTTGCCAGCATCCAAGCCGCCTACGACGCAGCCTTCATCAAAATGCCCACGCCCAAAATCACCCGCGTGCTGCAATCGGCCATTGAGCGCCAGCAGCCCGCGCGCGCCGGCCTGGTGCGCCCCAAAATGCGCTACGCCCACCAAGGCGGCATGAATCCGCCCGTGATCGTAATCCACGGCAACTCGCTGCAACACGTGGCCGACAGCTACACCCGCTACCTCACGCAAACCTTCCGCAAGGCCTTCAACCTGCAAGGCACCCCGCTGCGCATCCAATACAATATTTCCGACAACCCCTACGAAGACACGGCGGAAAAAACCAAAAGCAAGCCCCTGCGCCGCACCACCCTGAGCAACCGCATCGCCAAGCGCGACGAAAAAGCCCGCACCAAAGCCAAAACCAAAAAACGCCAAGTGAGCGTGAAAAAGCGGCAAGGTTAATTGCCGCATAAACCTGAAAAGGCTACCTGAAAACCAACCGCAGGCCGGGCATTCATGCCCGGCAACCCAAACCAACACCATAAACCAACCCAAAAGGCTACCTGAAAATCCCAAACCCGTTTTCAGGTAGCCTCCCAGCAAACCCGACACCATGCCCAACACTCCGCAAAACATCATCGTCGGCCTTTCCGGCGGCGTCGATTCCTCCGTTACCGCCCACCTGCTCAAGCAGCAGGGCCACCAAGTGCGCGGCGTTTTCATGCAAAACTGGGAAGACGACGACAACGACGAATATTGCAGCATCAAGCAAGATTCCTTCGACGCCATCGCCGTGGCCGACATCATCGGCATCGACATCGACATCGTCAATTTCGCCGCCCAATACAAAGACAAAGTCTTCGCCTACTTCCTGCAAGAATACCAAGCCGGCCGCACCCCCAACCCCGACGTGCTCTGCAACGCCGAAATCAAGTTCAAATGCTTTTTAGACTACGCCATCGAGCAAGGCGCCGAAGCCATCGCCACCGGCCACTACGCCCGCAAAGAAGTGCGCAACGGCAAGCATTATCTGCTCAAAGGCCTGGATGCCAACAAAGACCAAAGCTACTTCCTCTACCGCCTCCAGCCCCATCAGCTCGAACGCGCCCTCTTCCCGCTCGGCCACCTCGAAAAGCCCGAAGTGCGCCGCATCGCCGCCGAAGCCGGCCTGCCCACCGCCGCCAAAAAAGACAGCACCGGCATCTGCTTCATCGGCGAGCGCCCCTTCCGCGAATTCCTGCAAAAATACCTGCCCACCCATGAAGGCGACATGGTTACGCCCGAAGGCAAAGTGGTGGGCAAACACGTCGGCCTGATGTTCTACACCCTCGGCCAGCGCAAAGGCTTGGGGATAGGCGGCGCCGGCGAGCCCTGGTTTGTGGCCGGCAAAGATTTGGCCGCCAACCGCCTCATCGTGGTGCAAGGCCACCAGCACCCGCTATTATTTTCAGGTAGCCTCAACATGAGCCAGCTCAGCTGGACGCTGCCTGAAAACCCCGGCGACGTCCGCGGTAACCGCCCGCCAGAAGGCCGCTACACCTGCAAAACCCGCTACCGCATGGCCGACGCGCCCTGCGAACTGCGCTATCTGGATAACGACCGCGCCGAGCTGCGCTTCGACAGCCCGCAATGGGCGGTTACCCCCGGCCAGTCTGCTGTGCTGTATGATGGCGAAGTGTGCCTGGGCGGCGGCATTATCGACCATGCCGTGATTGCCGGATAAACCACCCTGCCGAACAAACTACCCACAGAACACAAACCGGCTACCTGAAAATCAAGCGCCCTTTCGCGCCGCAAATATTTTTCAGGTAGCCTCTATCAAGGAGACCAAATTGGAAAAAATCTGGCTGCAAAGCTATCAAGAAGGCGTGCGCCCCGAAATCGACGTGCGCCGCTACGGCTCAATCTGCGACGTGTTCAGCGAAACCGTTGCCCAATACGGCAACCGCCCCGGCTTCACCAACTTCGGCACGGTGCAAACCTATGCCGAAACCGCCCGCCTGGCCGAACAGTTTGCCTCCTACCTGCAAAACGTGCTCAAGCTGGAAAAAGGCAGCCGCGTGGCCGTGATGATGCCCAACCTGCTGCAATACCCCGTGGCCGTGTTCGGCATTTTGCAGGCCGGCTGCATCGTGGTAAACGTAAACCCGCTCTACACCCCGCGCGAGCTGCAACACCAGCTCAAAGACAGCGGCGCCACCACCATCCTGGTGCTGGAAAACTTCGCCCACACCCTCAGCCAAGTGGTGGCCGGCACCCAGGTGCAGCACATCATCCTCGCCTCGATTGGCGATTTGCTCGGCTTTTTCAAAGGCACGCTGGTTAACCTGATTGTGCGCTACGTGAAAAAAATGGTGCCGCCCTACCGGCTGCTCGGCGCCGTCCGCTTCAACCGCGCGCTCAGGCAGGGCGCGGCGCACACCTTCCGCCACGTGCCCATCACGCTGAAAGACACCGCCTTCCTGCAATACACCGGCGGCACCACCGGTGTATCCAAAGGCGCCATGCTCTCGCACGGCAACATCTGCGCCAACATGCTGCAAGCCGAAGAGTGGATTCAGTCCAACCTCTCCACCGAAGGCGAGCTGGTGGTTACCGCGCTGCCGATGTACCACGTGTTCGCGCTCACGGTAAACCTGATGATCTTCACCCGTATCGGCGCGCAAAACCTGCTCATCACCAACCCGCGCGACATCCGATCCTTCATCAAAGAGCTGAAGAAATACCGCGTGAGCGTGCTGCCCGCCGTGAACACCCTGTTCAACGCCCTGCTCAACCATCCCGACTTCCGCAGCGTGGATTTCTCCAGCTGGAAACTCTGCCTCGGCGGCGGCATGGCCGTGCAGGAAAGTGTGGCGCAGCAGTGGAAAGCGCTCACCGGCCAGCCCATCGTGGAAGTGTACGGCCTCACCGAAGCCAGCCCCGGCGTGTGCGCTAACCCGCTCAACATCAGCGAATACAACGGCACCATCGGCCTGCCCGTGTCCAACACCGACATCGAAATCCGCGACGAACACGGCAGGCAGGTGCCGATAGGCGAAATCGGCGAGCTGTGCATCAAAGGCCCGCAAATCATGCAGGGCTATTGGCAGCACCCCGAAGAAACCGCCGCCGCGCTCGATGAAAACGGCTTCCTCGCCACCGGCGACATGGTGAAAATGGACGAAAAAGGCTTCATCAAGCTGGTGGACCGCAAAAAAGACATGATTGTGGTGTCCGGCTTCAACGTGTATCCGAACGAAGTGGAAGAAGTGGTCACCCGGCACGCCATGGTGCTGGAAGCCGCCTGCATCGGCGTGCCCAGCAACAAAACCGGCGAAGTGCTGAAGCTGTTTGTGGTGAAAAAAAACCCGGCCCTCACCCGCGAAGAACTCATCAGCTTCTGCCGCCTCCAGCTCACCGCCTACAAAGTGCCGAAAGACATCGAATTCCGCGATGAGCTGCCCAAATCCAACGTGGGCAAAATCCTGCGCCGCGAATTGCGCGAACAGGCCTAAGCAAGCAAACAACGGGCAGACCAGCCATCACGGCCAATCTGCCCGTTGCTTTGAGGCTACCTGAAAAGGCTACCTGAAAACGATGTTTGGGCGTAGCCCAAGCTGAGTTTCTGCGAAGCTAAAACGCAGGCAGCGCAGCGAAGTTTCTGCGAAGCTAAAGCGCAACAACGGCGTTAAAACTCATTTATCAGGCAAGAAACCGTAACCCTCTTCCAAGGAGCACCGAAATGGATTTATACGCAGCAGTCGAACGCAAACTGAACGAACTGGAGATTCCGTTTGAAATCGTCGAACACGAGCCCGCCCTCAGCACCGAGCAGGCAGACAGCTTTATCGAAGGCATCGAAGGCGTGCGCACCAAAACCATGTTCCTCACCAACAAGAAAAAAACCGCCTATTACCTGGTCATCATGGACGATAAAAAACAGCTCGACATGGAGCGTTTCAAAGAGCTGGTGCAGGAAAGCCGCATCAAAATGGCTTCCGCTGACAGCCTGCTGGAAAAAATGCAGTTGCCACCGGGCGTGGTTTCCCCGTTCGGTTTATTAAACAATCCGAAACGAGACATCCAAGTGTATTTCGACCAAGCCATCATGGCCGAAGCCCGCATGAGTTTCCACCCCAACACCAACGAAAAAACCCTCTTCCTAGCCACGCCGGATCTGCTCAAATTCCTCCAAGCCATCGGCTATCAGTCGCATATCGTCGAACTCTAGGCCAGCAAACGGGCAGGGCCGGCCACCATGGCCAATCTGCCCGTTGTGTTGAGTGAACAAAGGTAAAGCCAATTTACAAGCGCGGCGCCACCAAAGCCCCGCCACCCATCTTCTGATGCCAGTCAAAACATTCAGGCTACCTGAAAACACAATCCTCCTTCATAACAAACGCTTCAGGCTACCTGAAAATCCCCTCCCCCACCCGAACTATTTCAGCCACGCCATCCCTGTAGTAGAATCCATTCTCGTTTACCAACAAGCTGCCCAACCCGGCACCCCACACCATGCCCGCCACCGCCGAAACCACCCCCATCCAAACCATCCGCTGGCCCGCCCGAGAAGCCGCGCCACAGGCCTTTCCCGAAAGGCAGGCGCTAATGCCGATTTGGGGCGGCATCCCTGTGCCCATGCCGCAATGGCAGAAACTCTGGCAAAGCCAAATCGCCCGTTCGCTCGATGAAGACGGCCTGGCCTACATCCACATCCCCTTCTGCGCCAACCACTGCGTGTTCTGCGGCTTCTACCGCAACGCCTGGAAAGAAGAGCACGGCGGCGCGTACGTGGACAAAGTCATTGAAGAACTCGAAACCGAAGCCCGGCAGCGCACCGGCAGCGGCAAAATCCAAGCCGTGTATTTCGGCGGTGGCACGCCCACCGCGCTGTCCGCGCCCGACCTCGCCCGCCTTGTCCGCGCCTGCTATGAATACCTGCCGCTGGCCGACGACTGCGAATTCACCCTCGAAGGCCGCATGAGCCATTTCGGGCTCGACAAAGCCCGCGCCGCCATCGAAGCCGGCGTAAAACGCATCTCCATCGGCATCCAAACCTTCAACACCGCCATCCGCCGCCGCCTCGGGCGCAAACACAGCGGCGAAGAAGCCTATGGCTACCTGAAAGAACTGTGCGGCCTTGATGCCGTCATCGTGGCCGACCTGATTTTCGGCCTGCCCGGCCAAACCGACGACATCTGGGCGCACGACATCGAACGCGCCGCCTCCCTGCCGCTCTCCGGCCTCGACACCTACGCCTTCAACTGCTACCCCTTCCTGCCCATCAACCGCATGATTGAAAAAGGAGCGTTCCCGCCGCCGCTAGGTTTTGACGTGCAATCAAAACATTATGCCTACGCCGTGCGCGAATTGGCGCGGCTCGGCTGGCAGCAGGTGAGCAACAACCATTTCGCCTACCCCGGGCGCGGCGAGCGCAACCGCTACAACACGCTGGTCAAATCCAATATGCCCTGCCTCGCCTTCGGTTCCGGCGCGGGCGGCAACTTCGGCGGCTTCAGCTACCAGGTGCAGAGCGATTTGGAAGGCTACCTGAAAAATCCGCAAGGCCGAAAAGCCCTCTCCTTCATGAGCCGCCACGGCCGCCACAAAGCCCTACTCGGCCAAGTGCAGCACGACATCGAACTCGGCCGCATCAACACCCGCCTGTTTGACGGCAACGCCGAAGCGCAAACCCTGCTGCACCAATGGCAACAGGCCGATTTATTGGAAATCCACAAGGACGGCCAAGCCGAACTCCACACCAGCGGCCGCTACTGGTCGCCCACCCTTACCCGCAAACTGATGATGACCCTCCCACCCGACGAAAAGGAAACCACCATGCAAAAACTCTCCGCCGAACAGCAAACCGTATTGCGCAACTCGCTCGCCGACAACCCCGGCCAAATCCTCGAAATGCTCGCCGGCCAGCACCAATGCAGCTTTGAAGACGTCATCAACTGCCTGCCCGAAAACCTCGTGAAGAAAACCGAAGGCAGCCGCTTTGTCGAAATCATGCAGGCACTCGCCGGCTGGAACGAAGCCGTTACCTTTATCGCCCACACCCCCGACGTGATTGCCGAAGTCACCGGCAAAATCCCGCACGGCAAAATCGGCCGCGGCTTCTACAACTTCGAGCACGCCGAAGAAGGCGGCATCCACGGCCATATCTACTACGAAAACTGCGCCGCCATCTACCTCATCGAACGCCCCTTTATGGGCAAATCCACCGTATCGCTCAACTTCGTGAACCGCAGCGGCAGCGCCATGTTCAAAATCTTCGTCGGCCGCGACGAAAAAGGCGAGCTGAAACAAAACCAAATCGAAGCCATGCGCGCCCTGTTCGCCTGAATCCGCCCGAGCGTTAAGGCTACCTGAAAACCAAAGTGCAGGCTGGCTGAAACACCCGAAGCAGCCTGCACCCATTCCCAACACCACCCCAAACAGGAGCACCGCCATGCTGATGATATTCGGCGCCAACGGCCCCAGCGGCCGCCAACTCATCCACCAGTTAAGCCGCCTCGAACGCGAAACCGCCGTCGCCGCATTAAGGCTGCCGGAACAACAATCCGATGAATTTTTCGCCCAACACCACATCCAAACCACCGTTGCCGATGCGCTCGACGCAGAAGCCGTCGCCCAAGCCGTGCAACAATTCCAACCCGACATCGTCGTCAGCTTCATCGGCGGCAAAAACGAACAAGGCATCCGCAGCGACGCCACCGGCAACCTCCACCTCATCCGCGCCCTCGAACAGCACGCCCCCCAAGCCCACCTCATCCTCATCACCAGCATGGGCTGCGGCGAACAATTCCCCCTGATGAGCGATATGTTCAAACAAGCGCTGGGCGAAGCCGTGGCCGCCAAAACCGAAGCCGAAACCGCCCTGCGCCAAAGCCAACTGGCCTGGAGCATCCTGCGCCCCTGCGGCCTCGCCGACGGCGACAGCACCGCCTACCAGCTGCACGAACAGCTTCCCGCTATCCCCCGCCAATACATGACCCGCGCTGCGCTGGCCGCCGCCGTGCGCCAAATCATCGACGAAAGCGGGCACGAAGGCAAAGCATATTCGGTGACTTCCGCATAGGCTGTTTCAGATAAACACATAAAAACAAAAGGGCTGACGTAGATTAGCAGCTATGCTAGGCTACGAAAATGCAAATAATCAATTGTAAACTAAGTGGGAAAATACAAAAGAAACTGCTCGAGTTTTTGTACTCGAAGTTACCGCCCGTGCCGCTGCTGATATTTTGGGCATACAGCCCAACTCTGCTATCCTGTTCTACCACAAAATCCGCCAAGTCATCAGCCATCATCTGGCACTGGCGGCCGATGAAATTTTCGCCGGCCCGGTCGAATTGGACGAAAGCTATTTCGGCGGACGCCGCAAAGGCAGGCGAGGACGTGGTGCGGCAGGCAAGGTAGTGGTATTCGGCATCCTGAAACGGCAGGGACGGGTCTACACTATTGTGGTGGATAATGCCAAGTCTGAAACATTGATGCCTGTAATAAAAAGGAAAATTATGCCGGACAGCATTGTCTATACCGACAGCCTGAGCAGTTACGACAAGTTGGGCGTGAGTGGTTTTATCCATCACCGTATTAACCATTCCAAGGAATTTGCAGACCGTCAAAACCACATTAACGGCATTGAGAATTTCTGGAATCAGGCAAAACGTGTCTTACGCAAATACAACGGAATCGACCGCAAATCTTTCCTGCTGTTCTTGAAAGAATGCGAATTTCGGTTTAACTTCGGTACACCGTCCCAACAGCTTAAAATCCTGCGGAGATGGTGTGGAATTTAGGGCTAATCTACGTCAACCCCAAAATAAAATTAGGCAAACAATTTGTCTATTGTTTGCCTAATTCACTGCTTAGACAGTATATTGCGACATGCCGTCTGCATCTACTTTCTCAGTTAGCCTGCCTCTCTTTCCCATCCAAGCACTAAACCTACTAGTGGCGGAAGCTACGAATTAAACCAGCTGCACCACCCACTACGCCAATGGCCGCAGCACCTGTCGTCAAGTTTTCACGTACTGCGCCATGAGCGTTGGCACGTTTTTCACGTTCCAATGCCAATTCTTCTGAAACGTTCTGGCGCTGACGGCGATGTTGATCAAGCTGGGCACGGCTGATTTGTGCAGAAGCACGGTTACGACCAGCGTTAATGGCAGCGTTATCATCCCCGATTGCATAGTTCCCCACAGAACCACCGGAGGCGCAGCCAGCTAAAGCGATAATTAATGCTAAAGGCAATGCAAACTTTTTCATTTTCAAACTCCTAAAAGTGTAAATACAAACAAGCTAACAGCCTAACTGGCATTACCGGAAATGATAGTAGATATGCCGGCTGCCTTGGTTGGCACGACGAGTGGCATTGGCTTCATCCATCAGCTCCTGCCTGCGTTCCCTACGGAACTCTGCCCGTTCTGCCCGTTCTGCCCGATCAATTGCCCTAGCACTAGCTGCTATCTCAGCAGGAGAACGAGTGTCAACGAACTTCTGCTCGCCATAAGCGCAACCACCCAGCAGCAAAGCTGCCGTTACCATCATCATTAATTGACTTCTCATGTCACACCTCCCTTTCTTAAACTGACCTAGAATCTTTACTCAAACTTACTTCTTGATTACATTGTAAAATTGCGCGCACCCGCTGTCAAAAAATTATGCTTACTATTTGTAATATTTAGGATAAAATCTTAACAATCCGCCCCAAAAAAGCATGTGCTTCAATGCTTACATACAGTCTAACAAACTTTTTCCAGCACTTATTTTTGCCTTAAATTTGCCACTCCCACATCTAAGCTTATGGTTTTCCACACAGCCTCAAAATCAGCTGCCAGAACATTTTCCATATCGCAATATCATCGCCAGAATCGGCAAAACTGTTTAATCTAAAACAGAATCGCCCAATTTTAGAGGCATATATGCAACATTATGCTTTAAGCCATCCACCACTCCTTTACATGAGGCTACCTGAAATTCCCAGCCCATCAGAATCCCTATTTCGCCGCATAGAAATTTTGTGCCGCAATGCTTTCAAGCAAACGCATGAGATGTAAATAAAAACTGCCCGGAAGCCCCTGTTTCGGCCAAGCCAAAACTTTTCAGGTAGCCTCAAACACAACAAAAGATACCGTAATCGAAAGTCAAGAACTTTTTAAAAACGCAAGCAACATTAAGGCTGCGGTAGCCATCGGCTGCCGCTTTTTTGCAACACTTCAGACTGCTGTTTTACGCTGGTTTGTGCCGATTCTCGTCAAACGGCTGGCCGGATTTGATGACGGCGTAAGCGTATTTGATAATTTTGCACATCATCAAGACGTAAATTTGCTTGGGGTGTTTGCCCTGTTTCAGCTTTTGTTCAAACCAAGGCCGCCAAAGTTTGCTCCTTAGGCAGGCTGCTCGGGCGGGATAGTAAAATGCTTTACGCACCATCTTATCGCCCATTTTGGATATCTTGACGTATTTCACGCTTGTGCCGGAATCTTTGATAACCGGAGACAAGCCTAAATAGCTGATCAGTTTCTTTGAGTTTTCAAATTTATCTATATCGACCAGTACGGACAAGAGCCATGCGGCGGTTGTTTTGCCTACGCCGCTGATGGTTTGTAATAGCTGTTGGTTATGGCTTAATTCTTTATCCGAATCTATCAAATCTTGTATGGCTGTTTTGCAGCTTGCTATCTCGTTTTGTATGGCGTTGATTATGGTATCTATACCGGATTTGATTACCGGATCGGATACTTCTTTTCTGTTGCTTTCCATATTGAGCAATACGTTCAATTGTTCTATCCGCCTATTTAATGCCTTTAGATTCTTGCGTTTTTCTGATAAGGGCTGCCATAAAGGCGGGTTTTCGCGCTGACAGTAGTCGGCTATCAGCTTAGCATCCTGTTTGTCGGTTTTGGTGCGCCTTAGCTTGTATTCGGCATACAGTTTGATAGACAAGGGATTAACTACGCTGATTTTTATTGCTGCCTCATGTAATGCGTTGGCAACGGGCAGATAGTAAACGCCGGTATATTCGCAGCAGGCATGAATCTCCTTGCTTTGTTGCTGATAGTTTTTTATGCGCTCAATCAATTTTTCTATTCCCGCTTGATTGTTCATGACCCGAATAAAATCATCTTGACCATTGAAATATGCGTCTATAGTCAATTTGGATATATCTAATCCAAGGGCGATTTGCTGCATGGTTCAATCCTTATATTGTGTCTGTAGACAAAGATACCGTATTGATTTTGTGCATAAGTAAAGCCGCATCCGCCAATCTTTTGTCATGCCTGAACGGCAAGGCTATTTGTAGGCGTGATGCGGCTTTATGCTTTAAGCAAGATTTGAGCCAGTTAGATTTAATATTCTATTGCGTTTATTTTTGTCGGAAGATGCTGCCGAGCTTGGCCACGGAGTTAAAAGAGACGAGGAAGGCCACCGCGCCGAGCAACTAATTCAGGGCTACCCCTAGGCCGCCGATATACATGATTTGGACGGCGGAGAGCGGGGCGGCGGAAAGCTGGCTGGTCAGGGCGTTAATCAGTTGGGTTTGGAGCAGGTTTAAGCCGGTGTAGGAAATAGCGGAAATACCCAGCGCCATGATGATTTTACCTGCTAGGGTAGTGAGAACGGCGGTAAACATTCCGGCAAGGGTTTTGCCCATGATGGTTTCCTTTCCTAACGTTTATTGAGTGCGCCGAATACCATCATGAAAGAAACGGTCATGGCCATCATGATGATAAAGGGGCGGGCTTTGCGGGCGGTATCGCACATCGGTTCGTAGCTCATTCTTTGCTGTGTTCCGGCTATGCTGAATGAGGTAGGAGCGGGACAGGCGGCATCGGTGTTGAAGATACTGACCGGGGATAGGGCGATATTGATATTTTGCTGCGGTAAGACGACATCTTGATAGTCGGTAGAGCCTATCGGGGCGCACATCATGCTATTGGGGTTTTGGGCGCAAATATCGGGCTTTTCGGCGGTACTGCCTTCCTTCTGCGGACGGGTATCCTGCTGACCCTGTTGATGCTGGCTGGCAACTTCGGCACGGGTGGGGGCTTGGCTGCTGTTGGCGACCAAATCAGGGCGCTGAATGGTGTTTTGGGTGATGCTGCCGTTATTGTTGATGATGAATTGTGTTTGTTGGGCTTGGTTTGCGCCTTCAGGGGTGTAGGGTTGGGTTAGGAAGGTGTTATCTGCAGGGCTGCCCATGACCATGCTTTGCGTGTTGCCGGGACCGATGACACCGGCGCCCCATAAAGCATTAATCAATTCGGTATGGTTGCGGTTGTTGTCGTTTAAAAGCTGCTCCATCAGGCGAACCATATCGGCTTCTTTAGGCATGATTTCGGCAAGCTGGGGGGGGCATGGCTTAAATTCCAGTTTTTCAAATCTTGTTCCGTTGCCTTCTCCGCGGTTATGGTAATCCACGAACCGGCTTGCAATCGCGGGCTAATTTCAACGCTGCCCAATCTAAACGGCCAGCTGACGTTATCGTTATTTTTCCGCTGCATTAAAATGCCTTCAGGCCAAGACCCATTGCATTGCCACTGGCATAATTGAAGGGAGCAGCACGGAAAACGGTGCATGAATCAATTTCGCTACCGTCAATTTCGCCTTTAAAACGGGTTACGCCCATGATGATGGCGCGTTCGAAAAGGGGCTGTTGTAATTTGCTGAAATCCATTTGTTAATTCCTTTCTTGAATGAAAAAGTGTTCGTAGTCTTGCTGATTTACTAATGCTTCTGCGACTCTATGAGCATTACTCAATCTATCTTCATAAGCATCATCTAAAAGATAGTTATCCAAAGTCATTTTGAATTGGTCTATATCCAATGGTTTGAAGCCTTCGTCATGCAGGTAATAAGTTTTGATGGCTTCGCAATCGTATTCGGAAGGATCTAAACCTTTCGGATATTTGTTTTCTTCGCCGCACAATCTTTTAACGATTTCTTTATCAGGTAGCCCTATATCGACTAGGAAACGGACGAAACGGCCTACTTGGTTTTTGGCGTGAAATTCTTTTTGGTCAAAGGACAGGTTCACAGTTTGGGTTTTGGTTTCTATACGGCTGGCCGGAGTGGTAAATAGTTGCCCGCCAATCGGAAATGCGCCGGTCAGGTATTGCCCGGGATACAGCAAAATATCTATGGGTATCAGGCAATCGTGTTTTCTGAACTCGACTTCGAAACGAACCCACGGGCTGTTTTCATCACCGAACTTTTTGCCTTTTTCGTAGATTCGCAGCAGCTTGGAAGAGCCTTTGCGGCCTATGTAAAGGGTTTTGCCGGTGTTGTCCTCGTTCATCCATGCCGTGCCACGGCGTTCGATTTTCGGGCGAATGTTATGGTTGTCGTACAAACCCTTTGCATGATCGGAAATGCCTTGCTCCGGGGTGTATTCGCCGTTGAAAAAATCATGGGCTACGTCGCAACGAGTAATACGGGCGTTAATGGCTACCTGCAAAAATTGATAAAGACGGACTTCCCAGCCGGGCTTTGCGGCTTGGCAGCCGGTGCCGGTCAAGTCAACTAAGACGGTATCGCGCTGGCCACCGTAATGCAGGGTGCCGTATAGGGCGTTATCGGGGCCGACTTGGTAATAGCCTTGATAGAAAAACTTGCCTTTGCCTGGCATTTTTTTGGTCAGACCGTAGCCGAAGATTTTTTGTAACATTTCGCTGGCAACCACGATGTATTCGTTATCGCCGATGATACGATTCTTAAAATATTCAATCAGGCTTTCCCGTCTGAAAGTGAAAGTCAGATAGTCGATTAGGGCGCCATCTTCACGGCCTTTGCGTAATGGAATTTCTATGAGCTTGCCGCGCTGGTTGGTCACGAAGGTTTTAAAGTATTCGCTTTCCTGATAGGCCGCCCAGTCAATTTTTTGCTCCCCCGCTAATGGTCTTTGGGTTTTTTGCTCCCCCCCTGTTAGCCTAGGGGGGCGATTGTCGCCGGCCGCTCCGGCGGCGGCCGCAGGGCGGCCATCCGCCGCCGCAGCCGGCTTCATCTTCGCCGCTTCTTCGAACTGCCGAATTTCGGAGTAATCCGGTACGCGTTTTTTATGCTTCTTAGCCATTTACGCCACCATTTCGAATCCGGGAACGACTTGCTCGAACTCGGTTTCTGATACGTTGCGAAAAAAGGGAATTTGTAATTCGATGGCGTCAATGACGAATCTGCCGTAGATATCGAGCAATTTGCGAACGCTGTCGGCTGAAAGATGATCTGATTCGATGATGTGTTCAAAGAGGATGAAACTGCGATCTGATGCGATGTTCAGTTTGATGGCGAGTTCACAGAAGAGATCGCCTGATTGCTGGCCTAGGTAGGCGGTGATATTTGGATAGGTAGGTAATTGATAAGACATAAAAAAGCTCCTTTGAGTTAGCTTGATCAAAGAGAGCTAGTCCAGCCTTATGATGTGAATAATGCCTGTCTGGCAAAGATACCGTCAGGACTAGCCCCCGACGGCGCGAAATATATAAGGCTACCTGAAAACATTTTTCAGGTAGCCTCTTTGCCATCCGGCAATCTTTAGTATTTCACCAGCACCGCACCCCAGGCGAAGCCGCCGCCGATGCCTTCCAAGAGCAGGGTGTGCCCGCGCTTAATGCTGCCGCTGCGCACGCCGCTGTCGAGTGCCAGCGGGATGGAGGCGGCGGAGGTGTTGCCGTGTTCCTGCACGGTGAGCACCACTTTGTCCATGCTCAGTTTGAGGTGTTTGGCGGTGCTTTCGAGGATGCGGTAGTTGGCCTGGTGCGGCACGAGCCAGTCGATTTGCTCGGGCGTCATGCCGGCTTCGGCAATCACTTCTTCGGCCACTTTGGCCAGGGCTTTCACAGCGAATTTAAACACGCCGGGGCCGTCCATCTGCAAAAAGGGTACGCCGGTTATTTCACCGTTGGCAATCTGCCCGGGGGTTTGCAAGAGGTGGCGGTAGTTGCCGTCGGCTTGCAGCTTGCTGTGCAGGATGCCGGGCTCTTCCGATGCGCCGAGCACCACGGCACCGGCCCCGTCGCCGAACAACACGCAGGTGCTGCGGTCGGTCCAATCCATGATGCGGCTAAACACGTCGGCGCCGATCACCAAAGCTTTTTTGGCCAGCCCGCTTTTAATGTAGGCATTGGCGGTGGGGATGGCATACATGAAGCCGGCGCATACGGCCTGCACATCAAAAGCGGGGCAGCCTGCGATGCCGAGTTTTTTCTGCACGATAGTGGCGGTGGCGGGGAAGAGCATATCGGGCGTGGAGGTGGCCACGATAATCAGGTCGATTTCGGCGGCTTCCACGCCGGCGGCTTCCAGCGCACGGCGGGCGGCAGTAGCGGCTAAATCGCTGCATTTTTCATCGTCAGCGGCGATGTGGCGGTTTTTGATGCCGGTGCGGGTGGTGATCCACTCGTCGGAGGTGTCTACTATTTTAGCGAGGTCGTCGTTACTGAGGGTTTTGGCCGGCAGGTAGCTGCCGGTGCCGAGGATTTTGGCGTAGGTCATGATGTGTTCTTCAATCGTGCGGCGGATTTAACAAAGCCGCGTATTTTAAAGGTTTCTGCCGTTTTTGTCTCTGATTTATCCAACTTTAGCGTTTGCCGTATATGCCTTTTCAGCATAAAGATACAAACACAAATTATTTGTTTGCCGCCCTTTTTGGCCTTATCATGCGCCCATCTTTCATTACCCATTGTGCACAGGAGCACCGCCATGAATATCGCCAACAGCATCGTCGATTTAATCGGCAACACCCCGCTGGTTAAGCTCAACCGCCTCACCGAAGGCCTGAACGCCCAAGTGGCCGTGAAGCTCGAATACTTCAACCCCGGCAGCAGCGTGAAAGACCGCATTGCCATCGCCATGATCCGCACCGCCGAAGAAGCCGGCCAAATCAAGCCGGGCACCACCATCGTGGAAGCCACCAGCGGCAACACCGGCATCGGCTTGGCCATGGTGTGCGCCGCCCTGGGCTACAAGCTCATCATCACCATGCCCGAAACCATGAGCAAAGAGCGCAAAATGCTGCTGCGCGCCTACGGTGCCGAGCTCATCCTCACCCCCGGCGCAGAAGGCATGAGCGGCGCCATCGCCCGCGCCCAAGCGCTGGTGGATTCCGACCCCGCCCGCTATTTTATGCCGCGCCAGTTCGACACCCCCGCCACCCCCGAAATCCACCGCCGCACCACCGCCAAAGAAATCTGGCGCGACACCGACGGCCAAATCGACATTTTCGTATCCGGCGTGGGCACCGGCGGCACGCTCACCGGCGTGGCCGAAGTGCTGAAACAGAAAAAACCCACCGTGCAAGCCTATGTCGTTGAGCCCGAAGCCTCGCCCGTATTGAGCGGCGGCGAAAAAGGCCCGCACCCCATCCAAGGCATCGGCGCCGGCTTCGTGCCCAACACCCTGAACACCGGCATCTACGACGGCATCATCCAAGCCCCGAACCAAGCCGCCTTCGACACCGCCCGCGATGCCGCCGCCAAAGAAGGCCTGCTGGTGGGCATTTCATCCGGCGCCGCCATCTGGGCCGCCCTGCAACTGGCGAAAAAACCGGAAAACCAAGGCAAACTGATTGTGGTCGTCGTGCCCTCCTACGGCGAGCGTTATCTCTCCACCCCCCTGTTTGAAGACTTGGCTTCCTAAGCCCAAGCCGCAAAAAAGCCGCAGCAATGCGGCTTTTTCTTTCGCCAGATGTTGCACTTCCGGCGCGAATTCTCCCGAAAACTTGCCCCGCCGCCCGATTTTCCCTAATATTGCCGCATTGCAAAGAATCTTTAACCATCCAGCCCGAAGCATAATTATGAAAAAATATCTCCCCATTCTGCTGCTTGCCGGCCTGCTCGGCGGCTGCAACCTGCTCTCCTCGCCCTCCGGCTCGCAGCCCCGCACCCAATCCGGCTCCCGCCAATACGCCCTCGCCTCCAGCCACTGGGGCGACGTGGCCAAAATCCGCAACGAAGCCACCCGCCTGGGCTACGAAGTCAACCGCGGCCGCATGACCAAAACCCAAGCCGCCCAGCAGCTCAACCGTTTCCGCATCAACCTTGTCGGCCGCAACAGCGTAGACGACAGCATGTATGAAATCTACCTGCGCTCCGCCGTGCAAAGCCAGCAAGGCCGCATCACGCCCGACCAATCCAAAATCTTCGTGCGCAACGCCCTGCAAGGCTGGCAGCAGCGCTGGCCAAACATGCAAAACCGCCCGGCCAACCCCGCCTTCACCAACTTCCTGATGGAAGTGATGAATATGCAGCCGCTGAAATAACAAACAGCCAGAGAGTAAAGAAGGCTACCTGAAATTTTTCAGGTAGCCTTTTCGTTTTCTAACCCCGCTAGCGGCAAAGCAGTTTGCAAACTTTGCCGGCAAGGAAAACAGATTGCCATGCCGGAGCAACATCAACGTTTCATCGCCGCACAGCAAAAGGCTACCTGAAAATCCCGTGCACCCGCGCACAACACATTTTCAGGTAGCCTTTCCACATTCCGGCGCATCAAACCATCACAACGGCTTCTTCTTCCCATAGCGCCGATACAGCATCCAGCCATAGCCCACCGCCACCGGCAGCGCCGCCAGCAGCAGCTTAAACGTCCAGCCCGCATACCACGGCAGCGCCTCCGCCGCCGCAGCCGCATCCTGTTGCAGCAAGCCCACCGGCAGCGACTGCGCCCCGCGCGCATCAAAATAAGGCCACCAGCAAGCCGCCAGCAGGCCGAGCAGGCAAGGCCACAGCCACGCCGCCCGGTTGCGCTGCCACAGCAGAAACGCCGGCAGCAGCACAATCAACGTGAGCGCCGCCACCAGCAGCGCCGTTTGCCCCAGCGCGCCGAAATACGATGCCGCCGCATAAGTCAGCACCACAAACACGGCGGCCAGCACCGCCACCATCACTTCTTCCGGCCTTTTCAGCATCGACATGGTGTGTTCTCCGTAAATCAAATCGAATCGCGCAAAATATACTGCAAAGCCGCGCCCGCCGCCAGTTTTCGCCGCATAACGCACGGCATCGGCAACAGTCAGCACGATGTTTTCAGGTAGCCCCACCGGCTTGGCGAGAGGCTACCTGAAAAATAAAATCCCGCTTAGGCAATAAGTTGCCCACTATACGAACCATCCTTCCGGCTTAAAGGCTACCTGAATCCTCACTATCTTTTTCAGGTAGCCTGTTTCATCCACAAACTCCCCCCAACGGAACATTCACCACAAACTTGAGTGCTGTGCCTCCCCTGCTGGCGCAGCCGAACGGAGCGCGGTTTTTCGGGGAACAAGGGCTTGCATGTTTGAAGCGGCGAAGCCACAAGTTGCGAGCCCGCCCGAAAAACCGTGCGGAGTGAGGGAAGTTTGGCAAAGCCAAACCTGTGCCCGCAGTCGCCTTTCTTTGCTTCCTTTCTTTGGCGAAGCAAAGAAAGGAAGTGCCCGCGCCGGCATAAGGCGCAAAGGTTGATAGGAGCAAAATGGAAAGGCTACCTGAAAACCGGGCAAAGCCAAGCAAACCAAAACAGCTCTCCACCCTACTCCGTGCCCTGCCCTTTCTCCTCCTGCGCCGCCAAATACCAGCGCACGCCTGCGTCGTCCAGCTTTTTGCACAAGCCGGCGTTGGGCGGCTCGTCGGTGAAGAGGGCGTGAAACTCGGTCACGTCGCCCATGCGCACCAGGGCGTTGCGGCCGAATTTGCTGTGGTCCACGGCCAGGTAGCAGTGGCGCGCGTTGGCCATCATGGCCTGCATCACACTCACTTCTTTGTAGTCGAAATCGAGCAGCGAGCCGTCGGCTTCGATGCCAGAGGCGCCGAGGATGGCGTAATCCACCTTGAATTGGTTGATAAAATCGATGGTGGCCACGCCGGTGATGCCGCCGTCCACGGGGCGCACCACGCCGGAAGTAATCATCACGGTGTAATCCGGCCGGCCGGACACGATGGAGGCCACGTGGATGTTGTTGGTGATGATGCAGAGGTTTTTGTGGCTTTTCACCAGCGCCAGCGCCACGGCTTCGATGGTGGTGCCGATGCTCATAAACAGGGAAACGTTATCGGGAATGTGCTGGGCGATGAGGTCGGCGATGTGGGCTTTTTCGCTTTGCAGCTTGTTTTTGCGCGTGCCGTAGTCTTCGTTTTGCACGCTGCTGCCGAGCGCGGCGCCGCCGTGGTAGCGGCGCAGGATGTTGTGTTCGCACAAGATGTTGATGTCGCGGCGCACGGTTTGCGGGGTAACGTTGAGGCTGCGCGCCAGCTCTTCCACCGACATGAAGCCGTTGTCGCGCACAAGCCGGGCGATTTTCTGTCGGCGTGGGGTACGGTGCGGCATGGTTTTCTCTATCTGTTTTGTTTGTATGGAATTTTTTGGCTGAAATTTTTCAGGTAGCCTTTTGCTGCAACGGCGGAGGCTACCTGAAAACTGCTGTTAGCCGGGCTGCTTGTCCGCTTCGTTTTCAGGTAGCCTGATGATGCAAAGGCTCAAGCGGCAAACGTATGCTCCGGCGCGGGATAGGTTTTCTCCTTCACTTCGCGCACATAAGCCTCCACCGCCGCCTGAATGCTGCCCTGCCCCTGCATAAAGTTTTTCACAAACTTGGCCGGCTTGCCGGGGAACACGCCGAGCATATCGTGCATCACCAGCACCTGCCCGTCGCAATCCACGCCCGCGCCGATGCCGATGGTGGGGCAGGCAAGCGTTTCGGTAATTTGTTTGCCCAAGGCGGCGGGCACACATTCCATCAGCACCACCGCCGCGCCGGCCTGCTCGTGCGACAGGGCATCGTTGAGCAGCGCCTGCGACGCCACGTCGCCCTTGCCCTGCACCTTATAGCCGCCGAGCGCGTGCACCGACTGCGGAGTGAGCCCGATGTGCGCGCACACCGGAATGCCGCGCAGCTGCAAAAATTCGGTGGTTTCCGCCATCCACACGCCGCCTTCCAGCTTCACCATATGCGCGCCCGCCGCCATCAATTCGGCCGCCGCGGCAAAAGACTGCTCCTTGCTCTGCTGATACGCGCCAAACGGCAAATCGCTCACAATCAGCGCATTGCTGCTGCCGCGCGCCACTGCCGCCGTGTGGTAGCACATATCCGCCAGGCTCACCGGCAGCGTGGATTTCTGCCCCTGCACCGTCATGCCCAGCGAATCGCCCACCAAAAGCATATCCACGCCCGCCGCATCCATCAGCGCGGCAAAGCTGGCTTCATAGCAGGTGAGCATGGCGATTTTCTCGCCCGCGCGCTTCATTTCGCGCAGAGTGTTCACAGTAATCACAATCTTTCCTTTCTTAATCCGTAACGGCGCAAGAGGCTACCTGAAAACCCGCTATCAGGCAAACCCGAAAGGCTACCTGAAAGCGCAAACCCATCCCGCCC